>JAMNYG010000156.1 GCA_023622945.1 Bacillota bacterium
ATTCACAAGCATCCTTTACCATTTTCAGCTCGTCAGGATATATGCAGTGCCTTATTTGGTTATTCTCTACCGCTGCAATGCATTCATCAAGATCCATCCAAAGCACACTATCAATTTCTTCTTTTTGAAGAATAAGTTTTTCTTCATCAATATCCCGCCACAAAATGAATACTCGCGAATACTGCCTGTCATGAAAAGGTTTACCACAAAAACAGCCATCCCAGATTATAATTCTATCTCCACAGAATATAAGTTCATGTTCAGAAGCTGAAATACCAAGTTCCTCTTGCAGCTCTCGTATGGCTGACTTAGCAAAATCCATTCCCGCAGGGATATGACCGGCACTTGAAATGTCATAACAGCCCGGGAAAGATACCTTGGTTTCACTTCTTTTCTGAAGCAGAATCTGAACCTTACCCTGTTTCTTTCTGAGAAGCCATACATGCGATGTCCTGTGCATTATGCCTTCCTCATGAGCTTTTTCCCGTTCTACTGTTTCTCCTGTCGGATTGCCCAATTCATCAACAACATCCAGAATCTCCATTTAAAACACCTGTTTTCAAATTATAAGTAAGATATGCGACCATGTACCGGTTATGTTTAGTATCAGATATTACACGACATCAATACGACGCACTCAACATATGTGGCGTGTTTAGTATTAATTACAAGACAGAAAGCACCTAATTTACTGGTTTCGAGAATTACATCTAATCCGACTATATGAGGACCAATTTGTTATACTTTCTCATTGCATGAATTTAAAAAGCAGATTATCATTTATATTGAGCTGATTAATATGGTATATGAAAATAAGAAAGATCTTAATGATATGTTGTATGAAAAAAATACATACCAAAGGTGCTTGGTATAGATTATATCAAGCCCGATGTGTTCGGAGGGTAAAATGAGTAAGCTTCTTGATGCGTTAAACGAATATCTGAAAACACTTCCTTTCAAAATATTCAGATTTACCGAGGCAGATGCCGATGGTAATACCGAAACCCTCATCTGCACGGATGCCTGCCCCTGTCAGAACTGTTATTCTGTTGCAAAGACCTTCACAATGACAGCTGTCGGCATTCTCTATGACAAGGGACTTTTAAAGCCGGAGGATAAAATATGTGACATACTTCGAGATGAAATTCCGGATGGAATCGATCCCCGCTGGTATGAAAACACAATTGACAGAGCGCTTACTCACCGCCTGGGGCTTCCCGAAGGCTTCCTTGACATTGACTGCAACCGTTCAACCGATTTTACAGATGATTATCTGAGGTATCTCTTTCTCTATCCACTTGCATGTGAACCCGGTACCCAGAAAACATATTCGGACGGCGCCTTCTATCTGCTTTCGTGCATCGTCGAAAAAATCAGCGGAATCAGTCTTGATAATTTCCTGTGGAAGGAGCTGTTTGTACACATGGATTATCAGGAGGTGGCATGGAGCCATTGCCCGAAGGGGCACGCCATGGGTGGAACTGGGCTCTATCTCTCCTCCGATGATATGGTCAAGCTGGGAATTCTTTATGCAAACAACGGCGTCTATAAGGGGAAGAGGCTTCTCTCCGAAGAGTGGGTTAAGATTGCCCTTGACCGTCGCTATGCTTTAGCCCCGGATGAAACCGGTAAGGTATATTTCAAGGACGGTATGTTCGGACAAAAGCTGTTTGTAATTCCGTCCGAAAAGAAGGCGTATGCTCTTCAGTCATTCGGAGCAAACGCCGACATAATCATGAAATTCGTTCGTGACTTCAAAGGATAACAATAATAGATTTGTAAAAAAGCATTACACATAACCAACGGCCATATGATTTGGTGGAAAAGTTATTACGGACGAAGCATACAGAGGAAAAAGCTTTGCAACAAAGTGTCTGAACTATTGATTCTTGCCATGACTGTTGTACTTAAAACGAAAATATTTTTTTAAGTATGGAGTAACACAATGATGAAAGTGAGTGAGTTTTCAAAAAAGTATGAGACCAGAAAATTGAATAGCGATGACGTTGATGAAATATATAATTTTTGTCTTACGAATCCTTTGTATTATGATTATTGTCCACCAGCACCTACAAAAGAAAGCGTTTTAGAAGACTTATATGCACTTCCTCCAAATGTAACAGCAGAAAATAAATACTTTGTAGGTTTCTTTGAAAAAGGACGACTGGTAGCGGTAATGGACTTGATTGATGGATATCCTGAAGAAAAGATTGCATTTATAGGCTTCTTCATGACGGATGCGAGCGTTCAGAACAAAGGCGTGGGTTCGGCGATCATTTCTGAAGTGATTGATTATCTAAAGAGCATTAATTATTCTGCTATTCGATTGGCATGGGCGAAGGGAAATCCACAAGCAGAGCACTTCTGGCTGAAAAATGGATTTATAGCAATAAAAGAAACTTCGAGTACAGCTGCGGAGCATGTTATACTTGCAGAGAGAAAATTATAGTTTGTTTTTCATCAAATCCGTATGTTCGTACAACGCCACATACTTCATTTTCAGAAATAGCATCCGCCCCCAGTACACCGTATTGATCAAAATTGATTACGTGATGCTTTTCTCCTAATATCATCGCTTGATATGTAAAACTCTGGCAACTTTCCCCGGAGCCGCAATGAAAATATTCAATGGTATGAGTATTTTGCTTTCGGTATTCTTCATAATAAATATTCTTTGAATCTACTTCAACATAAGGCATTGTACAGCCTCCTGAATTCTAAAAATTTTACTAATAATATAATTATATAAATGTATAAAGTTGTTGTTTTATTTCAACACAGGCGGTCGAAAGCTCTGTAACTTCCCCGTAGGTTTCCAAGAGTTATTTGGTTTTATTCACTTCATCTGCATGGAAGAGAGGATTGATAAAATAAAGCATCCGGCAGTGCTTAAGCCCTGCATCATTCTCTCTATAAAATGCTTAGAAGCTTCTATTTTTGTCGTCTGAGGGAACATATCAACTTCTCTTAAGGAAGCAATTTTGGGATAACAATTTTCTTACTAATTCTAATCATATTCATACTATCCATTTAATTGAATCAATAGTAAAGTATGTTAGAAAATACAAATCGGATGAGGAATTAAGGTAATCTCCAGATTCGTCATGGAGCATTCCTGTAATGAAACAAAATGATCTTTGAAAAAGAAGATGCCAGGCTGTAGAATTTGAAATGTGAGTTGCCGCGAGTAACCACAAATCAAATAAAACAGGAGGCAT
>JAMNYG010000164.1 GCA_023622945.1 Bacillota bacterium
CCTATTTCAAAAAATATTTTTTCAATCTCCTTGAATGTTTTTGTTTTTACGGTTAAACTATTCATGTCACGTCTCCTGTCGTTTTGGTGTCGTAACTTCTAAACTACAGGAAAACTGTGATTATGGGAAGACCTTTTATTGGGTCTTCCTATATTTTTTATTAAATTTGCCTACGAAAATTTTACTCTAAGGGACGGGGATTGTGTCACATGTGTCGTGTGACACAACCCCCGTCCCCTTGTCACGTTTGAGAGAACTCGCCGCTTAAGAGTGCGTGTAAATCAATGCGGACAGGGATAAATGAGTTGGGGGAACGGGTAAAGCCGTACAATAAAAGACCGGCCATGACGGAAGGACATTTTGGCATACCCTGCCGTAACAGATGTGGAGTGATTTCAAGCCGGGCAGCCGGTGTGGCATATGCACGTTGTCTCAATGTTCAGGAACGTAACGGTGATGTATTGGATATAGCTACACCGGCAGATTTCTTTGAAAAATACAGCAGATTAATGAAAGCAGATAATTTAATAATGCAATAATAATTCCTGCGCCCATGGATAATAAAAAGCCTTATCTGCAGCCGGCAGGCTGGGTTGCGTTGTTGTACAGGCATCACATGGGTGGAGAAGAAATTTCTATAGAAAGACCTTCAGATTTAGACTTAACTGCCAGCCGGAAAGATGATAAAATATATATTCGTGCGACTAATGTAAGTATGGACAAGCCGGTGAGAGCTTCCATTGAAACAGGAGGTATGAGTATAGAAGGCGGCACTGCATATGAAATAAGTGCAGATCCTCAGCTTGAAATAACCGAATTGATTCATGGTGCCTTTAGACCTGTTGCAAAAAAGATGGAAGGAACTGTATGGGAGTTTCCTCCTGACAGCATCACGGATATTGAGTTGAAATTAAAAGAGACAGTGACAGGTGTGGATTCGGAATAAACCTTTTTGGTGTAAAATACGTTGATCTAAAATACGTTGATCTCAAATAAACGTACGGTTTCCCATATGAATTCATTAGGGTTCATCAAATGAATTGTGGGACAAGGCTGACAAAAATAACAGAAAAATTAACCATTTTGACAATGCGCGTGAAAGGGCTACGGGAGTTACATCACATGCGTCACGTGACACAACCCCCGCGTGACACACCCCCCGTCCCTCTGTCACGCACGTGTGACATAACCCCCGTCCCCCTGTCACCCTCTAGAAGGAGCAGAACAAGATGATCGGAAGAAATGAAATAACAGAAGGAAACATAATCAAGGCATTGTTCAGGCTGGCTCTTCCCATAATGGGTACGTCCTTTGTTCAGATGGCGTACAACATGACTGACATGTTTTGGGTGGGAAGGATTGGCTCCAGAGCTGTTGCAGCCGTCGGAACGGCAGGTTTTTTTACATGGCTTGCGGTGGCATTTATATTGATATCCAGAATAGGTGCCGAGGTAGGAGTGGCCCAATCCGTAGGCAAACGGGATATGGCGGAGGCAAGGGTTTATATAAAACACAGCATACAGTTGGTTGTTTTCCTGGCCTTGCTTTATGCATCGGTACTGATAATTTTCAGAAAGCCTCTGATCGGTTTTTTTAATATTGGAGAGGCGGATATCGTAAACGATGCAATTACCTATTTGGTCATAATCTCTTTTGGAATTGTATTTTATTTTATTAACCCTGTCTTTACCGCCATTTTTAACGGTTATGGGGAGAGCAGAATCCCTTTTATTATAAATTCGCTGGGATTAATAATAAACATGATTTTAGACCCTCTCCTGATTTTGGGAATAGGACCTTTTCCCAGGCTAGAGGTTGCCGGTGCCGCTTTGGCAACTATAATTGCCCAGTTCTGTGTAACTTTTATATTCATCATTAAAGCCCTGAGGACAAAAGAAATTTTTTCAGATCTGAATATATTTAAAGCTCCGGACATGAGCCGTATAAAAGCAATTGTCAGGCTGGGATTCCCGGCAGGCCTTCAAAGCGGGATGTTTACGGTATTTGCAATGTTTGTTACAAGAATAATTGCTCAGTGGGGGCCCATACCCATTGCAGTGCAAAAGGTGGGCTCTCAGATAGAAGCTATATCCTGGCTGACAGCAGGTGGATTTCAAACTGCAATGAGCACTTTAGTCGGGCAAAACTATGGAGCTAACAAGTGGCACAGGGTGGTTAAGAGTTACTTTGCCGGAATGCTTATCATGTCCATAATCGGAATATTTGCTACCATACTGTTGACTTTTGCCCCGAGGCAGTTATTCTCCATATTCATAGATGAAGAGGAGACCATAAGATACGGAATCACATATTTAAAGATATTAGGCCTTTCACAGCTTTTTATGTGCTTGGAATCAACCTCGGCAGGAGCTTTTAACGGGTTGGGGAAAACAATTCCTCCTTCAGTGGTGGGAATAACCTTCAACGCTTTAAGGATACCCGCTGCCCTCCTGCTTTCGGCCACCGGACTGGGACTTAACGGTGTATGGTGGGCAATAAGCATGTCGAGTGTCCTAAAGGGTACAGTGCTGACCGTATGGTACATGCTTTTGCTTGCAAGAAATCCCGAAACAAAGGGTGCTATATAATTTGTTGCCAGATTTCCAGGCAATCGGATACAAGTAATATTTTCAAATTTCTACTCTTTCAGGCTGTAAAGTCTTCTGTGCATTCAGCTGAAAAACATCTGTGTATTCAGGTACGTAATTCTTTACGCATTGAGAGATGATCCTAAAATTTGTCCCGGCCGGAAGCAGAGCTGATTTGAGTTGCCAGGTGTACTCTTTACGGGCGGAGTGTACAGGTTATTTTTTTACTTATATGCCTTACAGGACCTCATGCGCTTTACAAGTTATTTTTTTGACCTTTAATGGGTATTTATGTTTATTTTTATTAATATTTCTATTAACATACGTTGGAGCAGAAATACCTGTTGCCGGTTGTGTTAAAAAATTAATAAAGTTTGACAAAAAATCAACAAATAACACATTGACGTACAAAGCAAAAAAATCAATAATTAGTGCGTATGGGATATTGATTTTAATCCAATAAAGCAGCAGGTGATTGTTATAAGGTACAAACGTGAATTTATCGGAGAATTATTGGGAACATACATCATGGTCCTGTTTGGATGCGGATCTGTAGCGGTTTCAGTTTTATTCAATTCGCACCAGGGATTGTTCCAGATAGCGATTGTCTGGGGTATTGGCGTTACCCTTGCCATTTACGCTGCAAGACATTTATCCTGTGCCCATTTGAATCCTGCAGTAAGTTTGGCAATGGTAACAAGTAAAAGGATGACTGCCAAAAAACTGCCAACATATATTTTGGCGCAGTTTGCAGGTGCTTTTCTCGCAGGATTAACCATATATCTATTCTTTAATCCCTCGATTGTTGCCGCTGAAAATGCTCGTCAGATAATCCGCGGAACTCCGGAATCCATGAAAATGGCGAAAATGTTTGGCGAATATTATAAACTTCCCGGCAGCACAGCTGAAGTGTCGATGCCGTTGGCAATGGTTGCAGAGGGATTCGGAACATTTCTGCTTGTGCTGATGATATTCTTTTTGACAGAAGGTTGCAATCCGGGACGACCGGATGACAGTATGGCACCGGTTTTCATAGGGTTAACGGTTACTTCAGTTATCTGCCTTGTTGGGCCTTTAACTCAGGCCGGTTTAAATCCCGCACGTGATTTTGCTCCCCGGCTGGTATCATGGATTTTTGGATGGAAAGATGCGGCATTTCCGGATAAAGAAGGAGGATTTTTTTTCGTTTACATACTTGCGCCGCTGCTGGGTGGACAAGCCGCTGCCTTGCTGTTCACCCGTGTGCTGGAACCGATAGCGAAAAAAACAAATGATCAATGTTGTTCCAAGTAATCATCATCCCGTTTAATTATAATACTGTTACCGAAAAAATCGGCACACCCTTTTGCAGGGACTTTCAATGACAACATAAATGCCATGGCAGATAATCATTATTAAAGCCTTGGCTGATAATCTTCATTAAAGGGAAACAGACGGTCAAACAGCGTTAAAGAAACCAGGCATTACTTATATAGCCTGGTTCTGTTTTTTATAAGTTTATTGTTTTTCATAACAAACCTGGGTTATGGAAGCAACTCTGCATTTCCAAGACTATTCATGGAAAAAGATATTTCAGGAAAGTTAACAATTATGAAAACAACTCTGCACTTCAAAACCCATAGCATAAAAATCCAAAGCGCTCCAAAGCGCTGCCAAATGGCAATAATTTCTATCAAATATTAATAAAATAGCACAGATTTGCACTGAATGTCAAAAAAATATAAATCCGTCCGGGAAGAAAACAAATGAGTACAAGATAAAACAAAATTGTATAGAACTTTGCAGGTTAAAAGCCCCCGGAAGTACTTTTATAATTATTACAGAGATGGCTTTTAGGGGGCAAAATTCATGTTCAATAGCATCAGGAAATTTATCGGCAGGTTTCTGCTGAAACAGGAAAGCAGTATTATTTTAGCCACGATCATTTACATGATATTTGTTACATGCATCAACAAAACGTTTATCTCGCCCGGAAACCTGTTCAATATTTTTCGCTCCACAGGATTTACACTTATAACCACGGTCGGTATGACATTTATACTCATAACTGCCGGCCTTGATCTTTCTGTTGGATCGGTTCTTGCCCTGGGCGGTGTTGTGACGGGATTGGCATTTAAGGCAGGCATGCCTATTCCGGTGGCATTGCTTGCGGGGATACTCATGGGCACTTTCATAGGTGCAATAAACGGGGCTATAATTGTGAAAGCCGGAATACCACCGCTCATTGTTACCCTTGGAATGCAGTATGCTGCCAGAGGTCTCGTATCGGTCTTAACCCAGGGGGTTCCCATTTATCCTCTTCCTGAAAACTTCATGAAAATCGAGCAGACCAAGTTTTTCGGAATACCTACGGTAGTATATGTTTCGGTCATAATTGCAATAATCGGCCACATAATTCTGACGAGGACAGCCTTCGGACGGGCAATATACGCTGTAGGTGGCAACCCTGAGGCTGCAAGGATCTCTGGTATTAACATAAAAAAGGTGACGTTCGTTATATATGTCATAACGTCAACTCTTGCAGCTCTTACAGGAATACTCATGGCTGCAAGGCTTGGCTCGGCAGAAGCTGCTGCCGGCACCGGGTATGAGCTTACGGTAATATGTGCATCCATAATCGGAGGCACATCCACATTCGGAGGTATGGGATCTATTATAGGTGCGACGGTCGGAGCTCTCTTCATGGAAATACTGACAAACAGCCTTACACTGATGAGGATATCCGTATACTGGCAAAACCTTGTGGTCGGGACCATACTGGTATTGGCAGTCATGCTTGACCAGTATAAGCGTAACCTCATTCTCAGGAAATCAGTAAGAAGATAATTGGAGAGGGGAGGGTACGCATGGCTGACAATAATGTTGTTCTGTCGGTACAGAATGTAACAAAAAGGTTCACAGGTACAATCGCACTAAAGGATGTCTCTATCCATCTTTATGAAAATGAGATTCTCGCGATTCTGGGAGAAAACGGCGCGGGGAAGTCAACGCTGATGAAAATTCTCAGCGGAAGATACCCCTGCAATGAATATGAAGGAACCATAATCTGTGACGGGAAAGAATGCAAATTCTATTCCACCAGTGATGCTGAAGCTGCAGGCATCGCAATGATTTATCAGGAACTGAATCTAGAGCTGGACCTTACCGTAGCTGAAAATATAATGCTTGGAAATCTGCCGAAGAATAGATTCGGGTTTGTTGACTGGAAAAAAACCGAAGAAATAGCCAAAGAAGCCCTTGCAAAACTAAATGCGGATATCGACGTCAACGTAACGGTAAGAAGCCTCAGCCCTTCGATGCAGCAGCTTGTATGTATAGCAAGGGCTCTTGTCCGGAATCCCAAGATCCTTATACTGGATGAACCCACTTCAGTGCTTACCGAAAAAGAAACAAGAAATCTCCTGTCAATCCTGAGGGAACTAAGGGACCAGGGACTGTCCTGTATTTACATTTCCCACAAGCTGGATGAGGTTTTCGAGCTTTGTGACAGGATTATTGTCTTAAGGGACGGACACTATATAAACACATACCACAAGAAAGACGGATACAACAGCGGGAAGATAATAGAGGATATGATAGGCCGAAAGCTTGAAGTCATGTATCCAACCGTAGAAAAGGAAATCGGAGATGAGGTTTTAAGGGTTGAAAATTTCAAAGTAAGCCATCCGTATTCTTTTGGGAAGAACATTATAGAAGACGTGAGCTTTTCGCTGCGAAAGGGTGAGATACTGGGACTTGCAGGGCTGGTCGGATCCGGGCGATCCGAGCTTTTAAACGCAATATTCGGAGTTATTCCCAAAGTATCGGGCAAAGTTTTTCTTGAAGGCAGGGAAATTGATATCAGAAACCCATGGGATGCGATAAGGTTCGGCATAGGGCTTTTAACCGAAGACAGGAAAAAGAACGGATTTGTTGGGACCATGTCCATAAAGCACAATATGACTCTTACCGTTTTAAAAGCCATAAAAAGACTGCTTTTTGTGGATTTTAGAAAGGAAAACGCCCTGGCCCGCAGATATTTTGATGCCTTAAGCGTAAAAGCCCCGGACATGGACACGCTCATAACCTCATTATCCGGTGGCAACCAGCAAAAGGTCATTCTTGCCAAGTGGCTCATGACCGATCTCAAGGTAATTTTTCTGGATGAGCCCACCAGGGGAATTGATGTAGGCACAAAAGCTGAAATTTACAAGCTTATCGGTGAAATGGCCAAAAAAGGAATCAGCATAGTTATGATTTCATCAGAACTGCCGGAATTGATCGCCATGTGTGACAGGATTATCGTCCTTGGCAGGGGCAGGGTTCAGGGTGAACTGCCCAGAGGAGAGGCAACCGAAGTAAGAGTACTGCAAATCGCGACAAACACACAGTAATGACATATGTTGTGTTAATCTTTTACACTTAGCAAATAACACCTTGAGTGTTATAATAAAAAATGAAGGGGGAAAGCTTTTCTATGAAAAAGTTTCTATCTCTTTTACTGGTAGTTGTTATGCTGGTTTCGGTGTTTGCAGGATGTTCCTCAAAGCAGACTTCGAAGCAGACTGACAATCAACCCGCAACGACACAATCTTCAAATACCGGAGAAACAACCACGGAAACAGGTAAAAACGATGAGAAAGAACAGCTTCATTTCGTTTACGTAAGCCCTCTGCTTGCGCATCCGGTGTGGTTAATAGCCAAGGAAGGCTTCGAGGATGCTTGCAAGGAACTTGGAATCAGAGGTGACTGGGTTGGACCTCAGAACATTTCTCCGGAGGAAATGACAAAACTGTTTGAAACGGCAGTGGCACAAAAGGCCGATGCAATTATTACCCAGGGCCTTCTTCCTTCAGCACCGATGAAAATGGCTGAAGAAGCGGGTATACCCGTTCTGGTGGTTGACTCAGACATACCCGATGCAAAGAAGCTTGCCTATTTCGGCAAGGACCCCGATATTCAAGCTAAACTGTTCCTGGAAGCAGCAGAAAAGAAACTTGGCAAGGACACCAAGCTAACGGTAGGTATAATGGTTGCAGCTCTTAACTACAAGATAGCTCAGGACCAGATTGCTGCCATCAAAAATGCATTTGCGGATCATCCCGGTGGTTTTGAGGTAGTGAATATAGCAGAATCCAAGTCGGATAAAATGAAAGCTACTACCGAATGGCAGAACACTTTCAAAGCATATCCTGAAATAAACGTGGCTATTAATCTGGCGGCTGAGGCCGGCCCTGCATGTGCAAAGGTGGTTCAGGAAATGAACCTGGGCGACAAGGTAACAGTTTTTGCGGTTGACGACGTGGAGGAAACCCTGGACCTTGTCAGGAAGGGCGAGATAGAAGGTACCGTTGTTACTTCTTTCTACAACTACGGATATCAGGCTACTTACTGGCTCTATCAGCATATTACTGAAGGAAAGGTGCCTGAAAAGGTTAACAATGACGCAGGTACCATTATGGTTACAAAAGAAAACATAGACACTTACGGTCCTTCCTTAAGAGTCAAAACGGATTTGAAGTAGATGAAGAAGTTAAAGAATATGATGACAGTGCAGGCAAGTCCTGTACTGTCATTGTGTTTAAAAGGCAGGAGTGAATGTGATGCAAGCAAAAAAAGGAAAACTGATACGCCGGCTGAGCATACTGAAAAGCTTAAGAAGTAAACTTATAGCGTATATGGGGGTAATACTGGTCCTTTTTGTGGGGATCGTATTGCTTGCAAACATGAATTACCTGTCTTTTTTCAATGAATATGACAAGCTGTATGAAAAGTATAATGCGCTGAACGGATTTTACAAGAGCGCCAACAGGGCAAATGACAATGTCAAGGCTTTTCTTTACAGCGGCAGCTACGAAGACTATGTAAGCTATGAGTCAAATTTGAAAGAGGCTGAACAACTGATAAATTACCTTAAGGACACTGCATCTGATGAGGATACCAGGTGGGAGTATATTAAGCTTTCAAGAATACTCGAGACCTATACTGAGACATCGCAGAAGGCAATGATCCAGAAAATTCAGAACGGAGAATATTCATTTGATGCGTATGAAAAGGTAATGAAAATAAACCGGATCTTGAACGATACCATAGTAAATTATTTTGACGTAATTATAATGGACATGAACTCAGGACGGGAAAAGCTTCAGTCCCAGTGGGATACTCAAAAGACGGTTATTATGGTCGTTCTGGCAGGTATTTTTGTTTTCTGCACGGGCTTCTCACTGATATTTATGCGGAACATAGACAAACCCATAAGCTATCTGGTAAAGAGCGTCCAGAGGCTTTCGAAAGGTGAGTACGATATACCGAAAATTCACAGCGGGAGTACCGAACTTAATATACTCCTTGATTCTTTCCACAACATGGCCAGGAGCCTGGGCTATTATGTGAAAGAGCTCAAGGACAAGTCAGAACTTCAGAAACAGCTGCTTCAGCAGGAAAATGACAACCTCAGGATGCGAACCCTTTTAAGGGAGACTGAACTGAAAGCTCTTCAGGGGCAAATGAATCCTCACTTTCTGATGAACACCCTGAGCATAATAAGCAAGATGGCATATATTGAAGGCGCAAAACAAACAACCGAGCTCATGGAAGCAACCACCGACCTCCTTAAATACAGCCTTGAAAAGAGCAGCAAAGTGTCAGACTTTAAGAGCGAGATAGAGGCTGTAAGAAATTATTTCTTTATCCAGGAAAAGAGATTCGGCAGCAGGATAACCTTCAGCATTGAGATACGTGGAGATATACCCAATATTAAAATGCCTGCCCTTGTCATCCAGCCTATAATTGAAAACTCGGTGAAGCATGGTGTCGGAGATATGGTAGACGGCGGATTCATCAGGGTTAAGTGCTGGCTGGAAAACAATTATGTCAATATCAGCGTGGAGGACAACGGAAAAGGTATTGACAGTGAAACCATAGAAAGCATTCTGCTTGAAGATTCCCTGGAAGGCAGTAAAAGCGCAGGCATTGGAATTTTGAACGTAAAAAAGAGGCTTGAAATGTTTTTCGGAGAAAAGGGGTTGCTTGGTATTGACAGCAGCACAGGCGTAGGAACCATAGTTTCAATAAGGCTGCCTCTGAACAAAGGCTTGGAGGTGAATTGAGGTGTACGGTGTTCTTCTTGTGGATGATGAGCCTATTGAAAGGGAAGCTCTGAAACTACTGATAAAAAACAATTTTCAGAACCTTCAAGTGGTGGGAGAGGCGCAGAATGGGTTCGAAGCCATTGAACTAAGCTATACTCTGATGCCTGATATTATAGTCATGGATATCAGGATGCCGGGTATCAGCGGTTTGGATGCTATAAGGGAGATAAAAAAGACTCTTCCCGACGCCAAGTTTCTTATCCTTTCTTCATACAACCGGTTTGATTACGCTCAGCAGGCATTGAAGCTGGGAGTCGAGGATTTTATAGTGAAGCCTGTGAAGATGAGCATAATGATAGATGCCCTGAACTCAATAACTGACAAAATAGAGGATGAACAGAAGAGGAAAGTCAGGGATTCCAGCCTGGAAAGCAGGGTGGAGGGAATAAAACCCATAGTGGAAAATGATGCAGTACGTTCAATCATATATGGATGCAGCGATGAAAAGCTTAAAAGATTTATGGACTTTCTGGAAATTTGTTATGACCGGGCTTTTTGCATGATTGTAAAATGCCGTGAAATGAATGGAAATTGGATCAGAATAATAAAGAAAAGCCTTGCCGACATCGGTTGTGTTTCGATTTGTGCTGATGTTGACGGTTTGTTCGTATTCTATATATTAAACCCAACGGAAGATAATCAGGAATATATTTATGATATTGGATCATATGTAAAAAACGTCATTTCACTGAAAGGATATAGAAAACTGGTTATTGGCCTGGGGAAGGTTTATGCAAACAGCGATGGTTTCAGGATTTCCTACATGGAAGCTTCTGAAGCGGTAAAGTTTGGAGAAAACTACGGTGTTGAAGTTGTTCATTATGATTCAATAAGGAATAACGTCGTCAAATCTGACGTGAATACCTCTGAATGGATAAGGAAGTTCTCCGAAGCCATTTGGATAGGGGAGTTTAATGCTGTAAAAAATCTGGCAGAGAGTTTTGTTCTTCAGCTTCTTTCGGTATACGGAGACAACATCTCGCTTATAAAGGAAAAAACTTACCAGGTATTGCTGCTTATTGAGAAAAACTTTTCGGACCTGTTCGGAGAAGCCAGGATTCGAAGGGAAGGCGTATCTTTTCTTGAGGAGATATCATCGGTATCCGATGTTAAGGAAATTAACAAGTTCATAGTTGACAAGCTGATAGGGATAATTTTCGCCATCAACGGCGGAATGGGTTCGGTAAATGTCAACAGTATTTCGGTAATGGCGGTCGAATACATTCATAAAAATTTTGAGAAAACCCTAAGCCTTGACAGTCTGGCAGAAAAATTCAACATAAGCCCCTTTTATCTGAGCAAAATCATAAAGAAGCAAACCGGAAAAAATTTCACGGATCTGATTTCCGAGCTTAGGATTGAAAAAGCCAAGGAACTGCTGAAGAACCCGGATCTCAGCATCAAGGAGGTCACGTACAAATCCGGCTTTAACAGCCAGAACTATTTCTCAAGAATTTTCAGAAAATACGTAGGAGTAACTCCTACTGAATTTAGAAACCTGCAAATAGACAAGAAAAGGGAGGAAACTAAATGAACGGATATGAAAGAATTATGAAGATTCTGAAAGGTGAAAAGGTAGACAGAACCCCGATGATGCTTCACAATTTTATGTTTGCGGCAAGACAGCATGGAATGACAATGAAGGAGTTCCGCTCAAGACCCGAAAACATGGCCAAAGCATTTGTGGATACTGCTTTTGAATATGGACTGGACGGCATACTGACAGACGTTGACACCGCTCTTGAAGCATACGCCCTGGGTGCGCAGGTGGATTTTCCGGAAGATGAACCGGCAAGAGTTACAGGTCCTGCGGGCAAGGATTTTGACGAAATCATCTCCAAGGTGGATATTAAAAGACTGCAGTCTGATGAGAGAATTCAAATATACCTGGAAGCTGTAAGACTGATCAAAAAGCAGGTGGATGGCGAAATTTTCCTCAGGGGAAATGCAGACCAGGGACCGTACAGCCTGGCAATGATGCTGTACGGAATGGAGGATTTTCTTGCCGATCTTTTGGATGAGGACAGGCAGGAAGACATACTCAAGCTTATTGAAAAATGCTACGATGTACATCTGGCTTTCCACAACATGGTGAAGGAGGCAGGCGCAGATGCTACCAGTTTCGGCGACAGCTCATGCGGACCAGACCTGATTTCTCCCGGCATGTACAGAACATTTGCAAAGCCTTTTCACAAACGCCTCAAGGAGGAACTGGAACAAAAGGACATAATGTGCATATGCCATATATGCGGAAATCTTGATAAAATACTTGATGATGTTGCAGAAATCGGATTTGCAGGTGTGGAAGTTGACTACAAGACCGATAAGCAAAGAGCAAGAGATGCACTGAAAGGCAAATCGGTAATGTTCGGGCCCATTGACCCTTCCGGAGTTTTCCGGTTTGGAGACCCGGAAACGGTGAGACGTGAAACTGAAGATGTTTTAAACGTGTTCAGGGACGGAGGACTGGTTATAGGCGCAGGCTGTGCTCTGCCGCCTGATACTCCGAGGGAGAACATACTTGCGTTTATTGAAACAGTTGTGACACGGGGACGGGGGTAATGTCTCGGGAACCTGTGACAAGGGGACGGGGGTTGTGTCACATGTACCACGTGACACAACCCCCGTCCCCCTGTCACCCCTGTCACTTTAATGTAGAAAAATCTCGAAAAAACATGTATAATTTTATTACATAAGTGGGAGATTTATTCATTAACCCTGAAATAACCTATTATTTTTCGATATATTAATTATATATATAATTAATGACCGTAAACCAGATAAGTAATCAATACTGTGTAGAATAGAATACACAGATTAACCTATATAGGACTGCAGTTGAAAAGATATGAATATTTTTACCTTTAGTGTTTTAGAAGATGAAAAATAAGCATAACCTGCGATTCCAATATATACTGAGGTGTTTTTGTGAAAACATTGCTTAGCCTTTATTTGGTTTTTGCAGTCATATTAACTCAGTTTTTCTCTGCCTATTTATTTTCAAAGGGGAGAACCAGCTATCGAAAGGCATTCTCTGCCTTGGTTTTGTGTATCAGTATTTATTTATTTGGCTATTTAATGATTATTAACAGTGACAACCTGCAAGAAATGATATTTTGGAATCAGATTCAATACCTGGGATTACCTTTTATTTCTGTATTGTGGATGATGGTGTCTCTCCTTTATACAAAAACCATCTATTCCCTAAAAATGCGGACGGCGCTTTTACTTTTTGCAATACCTGTTATGACCTTCTTTATACGGCTTACCAATCCCTGGCATCAACTTTTCTATACAAAAATGGAAATGAGGCAGTTCTTTGGATATTATTTCCTGTATATGGAAAGAGGCTTCTGGTACTATGTTAACATCTCCTATACCATGTTGTGTATGCTTTCTACCGTTATCATTTATTTCACAGGATATCTGAAGAATAAAGCAGGTTATACCAAACCACATTTTTTGGTTTTCTTTTTCGCTTCTTTACTGCCTTTCATTGGTATAGTGCTTATTATTTTTACTTATGCTAAGTGGAGTATCGATTATTCCGCTTTAATAATTCCCGTTTCCGTGCTTATTACCAGTTATGGCGTTTTAAAATATGACTTTTTGGAAATAAGAACTCTGGCCCGGGAAACAATCTTTGAGAACAACTATACCGGTATGGTGGTATTAGGGCCGGGAAAAAGGATAATAGACTACAATAAAGCTGCCGAAAAGTTTTTTGAGGCAATAAACATTTCACTGAATCATTATCCCATAGAGCGTATTCTTGATCGAGAGCCAAAATTGTTGGAAATATTCGAAAGTGAAAATAACCGTGACTTTTCTTTGGTGATAGATGGGGAAGAACGGTTTTTCGAGATTGACGCGGTTCCGTTAGGAGATCAGAATGATGGAAACACGAGAATGCTTAAATCTATCCGTGATGTTACAGAGGAAAGGAAAGTTCAGGAGAAACTGAAATTTTTGGCTACCGTTGATTCTTTAAGCGGCCTCTATAACCGGGCAGAATTTATGAATTTGGCCAAAAATGAGTTTGCAGGGGCTAAAAGGAATGATGAGGAACTCGCATTATTGATTATGGATTTGGATAATTTCAAGATCATCAACGATACCTTTGGACATGCGGCAGGAGATGAAATGATTCGCAGGATGGGGAACATCATAAGAACCAGCTTCCGAAAAACTGATATTGCCGGGCGCATAGGAGGAGAAGAATTTGCTGTTGTTTTAAAGAACGCTTCTTTGGAAGAGGCGGAAAAGATAGCTGAAGAGTTTCGGGAGACTGTAGCAAACAGGAAAATGATTTACGGAAAGCAGGAAATCAGTATTACCATAAGCATTGGAGTAGTGGCAATCCGCGCTAACGCCCATAACATCAACGATATTGAAGATGTTTTAAAAATGGCAGATGATGCCCTGTATAAGGCAAAATCCAAGGGGCGAAATTGTGTTGCAATTTGGAGCAGCTAATGCAGTTTTAGAATGAAAAGCCTGAGTCACCGCTAAACGCAACACTCCAGGTAAATTTTAGGACAACCGCTCCTATGGTAGCGCCTGAAAGCCATTTCCGGTTCCTTTTCCATGCTGCATGGCAAACCTCATTTGATTAAATCGCCTTTATTCTGAATTCCATCTTACAGGTAAAAATCTAATTTTTAACAAGGGATAAACCCGTATGTCAGATGATTTGCCTGCAGGATATTTCAAAGATATAATAACAATCGGAACATAAACCGGGAGGCGTTTTTGTGGGAGGAATGAAATGGAATATTTTTGCAGGAGAAAAAAGGCAGGACGGTTTGCTTGGTATCAGAACGGTAGGTACAAGAGACTGGGAAGACAGTAACATTCACTATAACCGCTATGAACCGACACCTTATAAGGCTTTGGATGTACTTTCCGAAAACTATAAGTTTGAGAATATCAACAAAGTCGTAGACTTTGGCTGCGGTCGAGGCAGAGTGGTCTTTTATTTGCATAATCGTTTTCATCTGCCGATGACAGGAATTGAAGCCAATTTAAGAACCTATGAAGAAGCCCTGGAAAACCTGGAGATGTACAGGTCAAAATCAAAGCACATAACTGCATCTGTTGAGTTTAAGCACGGCCTTGCCCAGAATTACAAAATCGGCAAAGAAGACAACTGCTTCTACTTTTTTAATCCCTTCTCGGTACACATATTCAGAAAAGTCGTTCAAAACATTTTGCGTTCAGTAGAAAAAGACAAAAGAACAGTGGACCTGATTCTTTATTACCCGACTCGTGAGTATGAGGACTTTCTTAATACCACGCCTTTTACACCTGTCAGAGAAATAAGGATCCCCGGAGCAACTGATGAAAAGGATAAATTTATTATCTACCGATTTAAAGAAGCATTGGAAAGGATAAGATTAGCATTAACATAAACGCATATATTGGGATAAAACTAAATGGGAAGGGAATGGCATGATTAACGTTAAATTAACATTGCATGGTGTATGGGCGAATTGTAAAATTAAATGAAACAAAAATATAGCTCATGATAGCTTCTCTGTTAAAGTGTTTATATAACCCAAAATAAACAGAAACGGAGAAGAATCATGAGCCAAGTATATTGTATCAGAACGAGACGAGAGGGTAAACACTTAAGTTTTGATGAG
>JAMNYG010000044.1 GCA_023622945.1 Bacillota bacterium
TTGTCAAGAGGACCGTGGAATAAATGCGGAAATTTGGTATATTCTTCACTTTTCAAGGTTCAATAGAATCAATTATCTTATACCTCTTTTTTTCATAAGTTATTTAACACTACCTTTCTTTGATAATTTCAGCTGCATGATTATTTATCCGCATAAAATCAGATAATTTCATATGTACTGCGTTAATTTCATGCGTTGTACCAGCTATTAGGAAATGATATGCTACGGAATAACATTGGAGCAAGCCTTAGAGACTGTTATTCCTGCATATCATTTCCGCCATTCTATAGCACAACGCGTAAATTTCATAAAACGTTTCCTTAGGATATAATACTATCACGCCTCTGCTCATTGCAATAATTTCCCATTAATTGAAGTTATTTGCATCAATGGTGATTGGCCGGATGCGGTTGAATGCAATCTTATTTATGGCTTAGGCCGCTGAAAATATTTATGGATTGGATTGCTAAAACTAAAGAAGTTAATAATTGATGTCAATAAGGGCATAAAAATAAATGATGCCCGCACAGCATCATTTATTTTTATGCCTGAATCTTTTTATACTGAAACTTTTTTATACTGAAATCTTTTTATATTGAAAAATCCCTTTACTTAACTCCGGTGGATCCGAATCCTCCACCGCGATCCTTACCAATGTCTTTGATGGAATCCACCACCGTAAAGGTCATTTTGGGGACAGCCTGCAGCACCAACTGGGCGATCCTGTCTCCTTTCCTTATGCGATATGTACCGCTTCGGTTATTCCTGCAATCCAGGGTCAGAATCTCTTCACAACTGCAGCATACAGGTGAAGTATTGGTCATGATTATTCCCAGCTCATCCCTATATCCGCTGTCGACAGTGCCTGGAGAGTTTGACACCCTGAGAGGTGTTCTCAAGGATATCCCGCTCCTTGGCCTTACCTGGATTTCGTACCCTTCCGGTATTGCCATTTTCAGTCCTGTGGGAATAACTTTAGTTTCCCCCGGCTTTATTATAACCTCTTCGGCTGCACTCACATCCATACCTGCATCTCCGGGATTTGCGTAAGAAGGCAGGCTTACGCCTTCACGGCAAATCTCAACATATACATTGACTTCATTTCTGTACAAGTCTCCCACCCCTATATACAAACTTGTCATTCGTAGCCGGAACGCAAACTTTTTATGCGTAAACAGACAGATTTTCTTACAGAACCTTTCTGAAAAAATGTCCCTTTGTGAAACCTTTATCCTTTATTTTCCGGACAATCATGCCATAATGGTCAAAAGACCTGGATTCACTGCTTAAAATGCTTTGGTGAAGCTCCACAATTTCCTTTATTTCTTCAGGACTTTCATCGGTTATATTAATGCGCATCAGATGAACTCCTGCATCCCTTATCCTGCCGAGACTTTCAGGTACAAATAAAACATTTGAATTAAAAATTGTACTCCTGCAGTCAATCCTGTCGCTGAAAACAGGAAATTCCATACCTTTCCTGTCCTTCAGTCTGTAGTTGCCCCTGGTACACGTTCCGCTGCAGGCATCTTTATTGCATTTGCCATCGCCTGTCAGACTCCCTATCGGACAATATTCGCTCGTCATAAGAGGAATCCTGCCGTACACAACGGCTTCCAGCTCCATTCCCTCCGGTGCTATTAAAGCTTCTATCTGCCTGAGAGTCAGCTCATGAGACAGTGTAATACCGGAAAAATTCAGCTCTGAGAGCACCTTTGCCGTGCAGCTGTTAAACACATTGAGAGAATGATCCCCCATAATCCTCAATCCGGGGTAATTTTTAAAATACTCAAGGGAGCCCATGCTGCCCACCATCACACCATCGATCCCCCAGCCCATAATACGGTCAAACCTTGAACGGATCAGCCTGTCATAATTGCCCCAGGTGACGGAAGGAAGCCATATATAAGCTCTGGCACCGGCTTCACGGCAGTTCTCCACAATTCTTTTCCCGTCGTCTGTCAGCATCCACCTGAAAGGAAGATATATCCTGTCCACACGTATATTCCTGAAATCAAATTCCTTAAGACTGTCACCGTAGAGCATCAGTGAAAGAGCGTTTTTGTGCAGGGTACCCGCCTCTTCATTCTCCCCGGTATACCCGTTTGTACCTGCATTCTTGTTTGTACCGGCATTCAAATACTCAATTATGCGTGAGGATGAAACGCCCCCTTTGTCTTCATCAAACACTGCCTCCGGCAACTGCCTTTTACCCGTATCCATTCTTGCTTTTTCCATTTTCTCAAGGGCGGTACGCCGTAAATTATTGAGCTCACTTACGGGTAATGCAATTCCGTCGTCCACGTCCACGGTCAATTTCCAAAACTCAAAAGGTGTAGCTCCGGTCTTTCTGAGCTGTTCCTCCACCCTTTCCCTGGTAAGGGGTTTGTTTATTGCTTCTTCCGGCAGATACACGCCGCTTGCCTCGACAACATTTCCCCTGTTATCAATCACCGTGAATTTGGCAGGCTGATTTCTTTTTATTGTTATTTTCCCTTCCAGAAGAACTTTCCTTTTAAATCCTCCCGTGAAGGACTCCCTGGCCTGGGCGATGAGTTTTTTGTCAAGGGTCTTGTATACCTTGCAACCCTTGGAAATCTTGCCGCTGAAACTACCTACAAGAACAGTCTCACCAGGCTTTGCGGCTTTTACATTTCTTCCGCCTGCTGTCATCTCATCCACAATGCCTCCCGGGTTTTCATCCTGTTCTGTGGATATCCCGGTATTTTTACTGCGTTCTGTCCATATCTCAATACCGTCTCCCACCGATAATTCTTCGCTTAGCTTAATACCAATCTTCTTATCATGTTTGTCATAGGAAACAACTTTTCCTATATATACACCCCAATTTTTGGGTTTCTCATAGCACATCATGGCCCTTCCAGTCTTTCCCAACAAGTAGCCGTAGGAAAAACCGCCCCGGTTAAAAATTTGCATAAGCCTTTTCATGTCTTCTTCCTCAACATCCATGAACGTTACCGAAGCCGATTCATCCTCATTTTCAGACCTATGCGCTATCTCGGCATTTTGACCGATCCTGTCCAGGTATTTTCTGTATATTCCCACCACAGTGGCAACATACTCCGGGCTCTTCATTCTTCCTTCTATTTTAAGGGATTTGACTCCGGAGTTTACGATTTGAGGCAGAAGCTGTAAAGCACAAAGGTCCTTGGGGCTTAAAAGATAGCCCGAGGCCATGCTGCCCTGGATCAACCTGGATTCCCCTGAATGTCCCTTAAAATCCCGTCCTGTAAGCTGATACATAAGCCTGCAGGGTTGAGCACACAAACCTCTGTTGCCGCTTCTTCCTCCAATGATACTGCTCATGAGGCATTGTCCGGAATAACATACGCACAAGGCGCCATGTATGAATATTTCTGTTTCCATTGAAGTGTTTCGGGCGATAGCCTGTATCTCTTCCAACGGGAGTTCCCGGGCAAGAACCACCCTTTTAAAGCCGTAAGATTCGAGTTTCCTTATAGCGTTGATATCATATATGGTCATCTGGGTGCTTGCGTGCAGTTCCATGTCCGGTATCAGCTTTTTAATGAGAGCGGCAAATCCCAGATCCTGAACTATTATACCGTCTATGCCCATCATCCAGGCTTTGCCGGTAAAATCCACGGCTTCCGAAAGCTCATGGTCACCTATGAGGGTGTTAACGGTAAGATACACCTTTACGTCCCTGACATGGGCATAATCCACAGCCTTCTTCAACTGCTCATCGTCAAAGTTTGAGGCATTTTGTCTTGCATTGAACAGCTTTCCGCCAAGATAAACCGCATCTGCCCCGTTTTCCACCGCTGCCACAAATGAGTCCCAATCTCCTGCCGGAGCAAGAAGTTCAACTTTTTTATCCATATTCTCTCCTTATGCAATAAGAATGACTTATTTATCCTACATAATGACAATGATTTATGTATATTATTCTATCTTAATTGTTCATAAAATAAAATTAAATTGTTGTGCCGGCTCAGACAAGAAAACCATATCCTGTAAAATATGCCTGAAAAGTAAAATTCTCCTGAAAACGATATGCCATAAAATATGCCCGAACACCATATCTGCAAATATGCCTGGACACGTCTTGTGAAACTATCGCAATCCAATAAATTAAGCGCTTTTTAAGCGCTTTATTTCATTACGGCAATTGCTTTCAGGCAATTGCTGATTCTTATTGCCCTCTATTGTAAAACCGCAAATTTCTTGTTACGATCTCTTACGGTTCCTTCCCATGCGGTTTCATGCATCAGTTCCCTGTCATTGCGGATTCATGCAGCAGGCCGGCTAGTCCCTCGTCCTTGCAACCCTTTCGTAAGAATTCCTTACTTCAGAAAGTTCTGCTTCCCTTTTTGCCAGCTCAAGCTGCAGGCTGGTATTTTTCCCTACCAGAAAGGAGTTCTCCTCAGTAAGCTGCTCGTTATCCCTCTTTAGATGTTCCAACTCCTTCTTAAGCTGTTCCAGCTCTTTGGTCAACAGTTCATTTTTTTCCTGGGCCTTAAAAAAATCGTCGGCAACATTCACGGCCGTAAGAACCGCAGACATAGTCGTGCTGAGCTTATTGTTGGCCCTGGATATTTCATTCATCTTCTTATCGATATATAGGGCAATCCTCTGGATGTATTCCTCCGATTCTTCACCGACCAGAATGTAGTCCATGCCGCCGATCCTGACTTCCACCTTGTTCTTAGCCGACACAGAAATCAGCTCCTTTAACAAAATCATCCACTTTTCAACAACATGAGATCAACAGTTATGAGGAGATTATCCATGTTATAATATATTATACTATATTTCGGCAAAATAAACATAATTTTTATTTTTGTTGCATTATTATAAAATTTTATTTTTTATTGCATTGCTATAAAACTTAATCTGTTGTGCCGGCATAAAATAGCGGAAATGATATGTCTGTTAAATGCATTATGGTTGAAATTTTATAATAAAGTAATCATGTCCAGTGAGGTGATTCTCCATGCTTTTTAAGGAAGATTGGGATAAGTGTAAGGAAAGATTTGATGCCTTCTGGGAAGGAGAAATGATAGACAGGTGCTGCATCGCAATATATGCCCCAAGAAGGAAACCCGTAGACTCAAAATATGAGTTGAGAGAAGCCCGTGATCTTATTGAGAAATGGACCGATTCCGAATTCCTGATGAACCAGGCAATGCATTATTTCTCCAACACCTATTTTGGCGGCGAAGCTTTTCCGTTGCACTGGGTAAACCTGGGACCTGGGGTTGCTGCATCCTTTATTGGCGCAAGCTATGTTCTGGCTGAAGATACAGTCTGGTTTGACAGAAATCCCATTATTCACGACTGGAACAATATGCCCGAAATCAGATTTGATGAGAACAGCGAAATGTGGAAGATTGTTTACGGCATCACCGAAGACTTTCTAGAAAAAGCCAAAGGCAACTATTTTGTCGGCATTACAGATTTGGGAGGTAATTTGGATATTGCCGCTTCCCTCAGGGGGACACAAAACCTGTTACTAGACATTTACGACAACCCGGAAGGGGTAAAATCCCTGGTGAATAAAATTGATGAGATATGGTTTTCATGCTATTCAAAGCTTCAGGAGCTTATCAACAAGTACATGGAGGGAACTAGCGCCTGGATGGGGTTATGGTGCAGACAGCGCTGGTATCCCCTGCAGTGCGATTTTTCTGCAATGCTGTCTCCTGCAATGTTTGAGGAGTTTGTTAAACCTTCTCTTTCCAGGGAAGCGGAATTTCTTGACAAATCCATCTACCACCTGGATGGGCCCGGCGAAATCCCCCACCTTGACCATCTTCTTGATATTGACAGGCTTACCGGCATTCAGTGGACTCCCGGCGCTGGCAATCCAAACGTATGCGATGAAAAATGGTATCCCATGTACAAGCGAATCCAGGAAAAGGGAAAAAACCTGGTCCTGCTGGGCGCAGAACCAGGCAATGTAGAAAAGCTGCTTGACAACCTGTCTCCCAAAGGGCTTTACATTTCAACCTGGTGTGAAACCGAGGATGATTGCCGGGAGCTGTTGAAAATAGTGGAAAAGCGAAGTATTCGGCGCTATTCCTGAGTTGTCTCCTCGCTGTTGAGCTTACTTGTCCTAGTGCTTTCCGTGAAATTCCGGATGTTGAAGATGCTATCTCAGCTTTTTTGCATTTATGGCTGCATGGAAATCAGCAATCTTCATTCCTTTATCTGGCCAGGTTCCTTCAGATTTCTTTGATTTTTTCTTCTCCCTTATTCAGCTATAAAGCTCCTGATCATGTCAGGAGCTTTATTTATACTTATTATTTTTTATCCTCCTTTATGTATTCGGAAATAATTTCATCGGTCAAATCTTTCATGGCAATGGTATCTGCCATAATTGTCAATGCTATCATGAAAGCCGTAGCCAGGTCTTTCTCGCTGTCCCTGACACCATCCTCCCTCAGCAGGCTGTCTACCCTGTCAAATAAATGGGGCAGAGATTCCTTCCACCTTTCCAGAGTTTCCTTCCTCATGGTAAGATAGTTGTTATACATGTCAACTGTTTTTATGATATCATCTTCAAACACTTCGGGGTTTCTTATTACAGGTTCAAGGACCAGTTTTATTTCATCAAGGGAATATATTGACTTAAGATTGTCTATCAGGGTAAGCAAGACCAGGTGATCCTTTGTATAATACCTCTTGTCAACAGGCGGTGGAAGTACACCAACCCTGACATAATTCTGTATCATGGTCTTTGTAAAATTTCTTCCCTGTCGCTCGAAAAATTTCACCACCTGTGAAATGGTAAGCTCGTCGCTGAGGGTCATGATCCTGACCTGATCATCCCTGTCTATGATACGGTCGGCCAGCTTCAGCAGTGCCTCTTTATTAATGCTCTTTGGCATAAGTATTCACCTCTATATTTTGCATATTATCAATCTATATTTCCAAGTGTTTTACTCTACAATAATATGATATTCTCTTCACTGTCCTTTGTCAAGTAAACTCATGTGGTGATTACTTATCCACCATTCATATAGTAACAACTTTCCCGGTGATAACATCTCCGTACGGCTAATAATTGAAAAGAAAACATCAGGAAATATGCCAGCCGAAATATGTCAGCCTCTGTTCAAAAAAAGACGGCAACATGTGCCGTCTTTTTAACTAAAATTATCACTTTTAAGTGGCAATTATCACTTCTTACGCCGCAATTATCAGCAGGCTTAGCTGTAATAATCAGTGCTTTTTTAAGCAGTTTTCCAAAAAAACAGCAGGATTTATTATTCTTGCATCTGCAGCTCCTTAATATACTCATCCATTCTGATGACCCGCTTTTCAAGCCTTGACTTTTCGGCTGCAAAAGCCATGAGGTGACTTTGTACAGATATTACGGCATTGGTAATTCCCTGCTTCTTGCCGTCGCTCTGAACCAAACGTACAAAATCGCGCATTATTCCCTCATCGCCGCCGCCATGGCCGGCCTTTGGCCTTCCAAGATTAATCACATTTGTTGAACCGGTGAGGAAATCCGTAACTTCTATTTCATATTTCTCCATGTCTCCTCTTATTTCACCTTTCGTGCCCATGAGCTTTATGGTTCTGCTTATCTTGTTTGTGAACGCGCACATTGTAAATGCTGCGGTTACTTCATTGGCAAATTCTATGTTTACTACCTGGTGATCCACCACATTATTGTCACAGTGATATACACATCTGCCGTAAGGTCCTTCCTTCAAGGCTTTGGTTCTTGCTTCCAGGCTCATGTCATTGCATATGGCTGACGTTGGCCATCCTGTATCCTCGGTAAGGTAAATCCTGGGAGCATAATAAGGGCACTCATCTTCTGCCGGGCAACCGTCAAGGCATCTTTCGGGAGCTCCTTCCGGCGCGTTTTCCTTCCTGAAATGGGTAAGGGAACCAAACGAAGATATTGCGGTACAATCCGCACCTGCAAGCCAAAGCATTATATCCATGTCATGGCAGGATTTTTGAAGTATCATGGGACTGGTCTCATCAGAATTTCTCCAGTTACCCCTTACAAAGCTATGGGCCTGATGCCAGTAACCAACGTTCTCATTGTGCTGTATGGAAATCAGCCTGCCGATTGTACCTTCGTCAAGGAGCTTCTTTAAAGTGGCAAAGAACGAGGTATACCTTAATACATGGCAGATGGAGAAAACCCTGTTATACTTTTTTGCATACTCACCCATGATCAGGCATTCTTTTGGATTATTGGACATGGGCTTTTCAAGCAGAACGTGATAACCTGATTCCAAAGCCTTTATTGTCGGCTCAAAATGCATATAGTCCTGAGTACAGATCAATACGGCATCAGCCAATTTCGGCCTGGCAAGAAGTTCTTCCCAGCTGGTGAAACACATGTCATCATCCAATCCGTACTCTTCCCTGAATGCATTTCTTCTTTCAGCATCCGGTTCGGCCACCGCTACAAAACGTATCTCATTGGGATGTCTCTTCGCATACGGAGCATAAGCCCTCATTCCCCTTCCACCTGCTCCTATAAGCGCTGCGGTTATTTGCTTCATAAAAAAATACCCCCCTGTTTTTTCCATTGTTATTTTATTGTTTCTGCATCTTGGTTTTCAGAAAAGCTCCCATGGCCTTGTCTGTATTGCTGATATGTTTAATCAGCCAGTCGACAACCATCCTGTTTATATGGATAACGGAACTTGTGCTGATACCTTCCTGTTCCAATTTGCATTTAAATTCCTGAAAGTCTTCTATAAACTTATCATGCTGAGCCTTATGCTGATTGTATTCAGGATAGCTGTATTTTTGCTGCAGTTGTTCCTCCGCTTTGAAATGTGTAACTACATAATCTTCAAGAAATTTCACTATATTTTTTACTTCATCCCTGCCCCTTCCCTGGTTGCAAGCCTCAAAAAGTTTCTGGATTCTTCTGATCAGTTCCTTATGCTGGTTATCAATCTCTTCAATACCCGTAGCCAGGCTTTCCCTCCATTGTACTGACACAGCGCTCCCTCCTTCTCAGACAAAACTTGCATCCCGGTAAAATACAATCCGTGCAAATCCAGTCGAATTTATAAATATTATATCAATCGCAGTAGTAACTTACAAGCGGGTGGCGCTGTAAAGATTTTTGCTCTGTTCTGTTTCAGGAGTTTCGCCTTGTTTTATTTCACCTTCAGTAACCTGCCGCTTTTAGGATCTATGTACACCAGCCAGTATCCGAATGCTCCGTATCTGGGTTTGTAACCCTCCAGCTGAACCCATCGGCACAGATCTCCGAAGGGCTTCTCATCAATACTATATACACCGGGAATTCCAGCCACTATATATTCCTTTTGCCTTACCTTGTCGGAATATATTCCTATTATCAGGTGTCTGTACTTAAAGTGTGCCATCATTACAGAAGGATTAAACAGCAGAGGTGTTCTGATATTGTGCTGGTACAGTATATTGTTCAGATATACGGGGCTGTTGACTTTCCACCATTTGTAGTTGCTCTTTCTGTTTCCGAAAGGATTGTATGCTTCAAAAAACCTTCCAAAGCTTTCAGCCAGGCTTTCCATGCTTGTCACGGAGTCTTCGGCATTAACGACAGTTTTGCCTATATTTCTTGAAATACAGTTTTCACATGCCCTGCTTCCCAAGCCATACATCTGGGTTCCGCTATAGCGGCTTTTTAAAGGGCAATCAATAGTTTCGTTTATGGGATATCGGCTCCACTGCCCGCTTTCTTCGTGCACTTCTCTTTTTACTTCTTCTCTTCCTTCTTTTACTTCTTTTTCTTCTTCTTTTTCCTGCATTATCTCTTCTTTTACTTCTTCCCTTATTTCTCCTCTTTTTTCTTCCTTTAACTCTTCTCCTTTTAATGCTTCTTTTTCTTCTCCTACTGCTTCTTCTTTTTCTTGTTTTATTTCTTCTTTTTCTTCTTCATCTTCTTCCAATGCTTCTTTCTTCTCTTCTCCTGCTTCTTTTTCTCCTATTTCTTCTATCTCTCTTAATTCTTCTTTAAATTCCTCTTTGAATTTTTCTTCCAATTCCTCTTCCAGTTCTTCTTCCAACTCTTCTTCAAATTCTTCTTTCAATTCCTCTTTTACTACTTTTTCTAATTCTTTTTTCAGCTCTTCATCGGTCTGCTCCCGTTCCATGTCCGGGCAAGCTTCCGAAAGTTCCTCCTTTCCGGCCCTTTCTCCAAAATCCTTTTCTTCGCTCTCTGCTTTTTCCTCAAACTCCTCTTTCTGATAACCTTCTTTTGTTGCCTGTGTTTCCTGCCCGGAAGGCATATATTTACCGGAAGGCACATATTTGCTCTCCAAATCCATGGAATATTTGCTGAAAAGGTCCTTCCCCTGAAGCAGTTTCCTGATATCATCTCCGGCTTTCCCTGCATCAACAGTTACTGCCGCAGAGCCTTCCGGTTTCTTATACGTTTCATTCCCGCCGGTTTGAATTTCATCCCTGCCTGTCTGAATTTCATCAGCCTTCCGACTATACAAGGCGTCTCTTAATATTTCACGCCAATTGCTCTTTTTGTATTTAAATGATGCAAGAGGGCAGATTACGTGGGGATCATTCCTGTCTTTATATTTTGCCAGTATAACGGCACAGTTGAATGAACTTATATCGGCATCTCCGACGGCAGCAGGTTCAAATTCCCGTTTTAGCTCACCTCGTCCTCTTTGCGGAAAAATGTCTCCCACATAAAATATCCGGGCATCTTTATCTTCGATCCTGGCAAGGTAAGTTTTGTATATGACCTTTTCCGGGTCTTCCTTAAGATTTTGTACATTTACGTTAACTTTTCCCCTGCCGTTCTTAAACTCCAGCTGCAAATACCCTGACGGTTCCTTCATGCCTCCAAAACCCGCATCAACCTGTTCAAAAATGAAAAAATCCCTGTGGTAACGCCATTTATCTTTCACAGCTTTACCCCCTAAATCACAATACCCCAATTGACTCTACTAATATATATGAGTAAGCAAAAAAAAATAAACCGCCGCTTAAGAAGCGACGGCTTATTTTTATATTGGTACTCCGTATTATATTAGTACTCCATAAACCTCTTTTCGAGGGCTTCAAGCTGTCTGGCCAGCTCCCTGGGCAAACGATCGCCGAATTTGGCATAATATTCCTTGATGGATTCTATTTCTTTCTTCCACTCATTCTTATCTACCTTAAGAAGTTCTTTCATAGCCTCATCGCTTACATCAAGGCCCGTCCTGTCAATGGCATCGATTGTAGGCATGTATCCGATAGGTGTCTCGACGGCTTTTCCTTCACCGGATACCCTTTCAATGATCCACTTGAGCACACGGCTGTTTTCTCCAAAGCCGGGCCACAGCCAGTTACCGTCCTTGTCCTTGCGGAACCAGTTCACATAGAATATCCTGGGCAGCTTTTCCGGATCGGTCTTCTTGCCCATATCCAGCCAGTGCTGCAGGTAGTCACAAATATGATATCCGCAGAATGGCAGCATTGCAAACGGGTCGCGTCTAACTTTTCCTATATCGGATGAAATTGTTGCTGCCGTAATCTCGGAACCCATGATTGAACCCATAAATACACCATGGTTCCAGTCAAAGCTTTCATGAACAAGCGGAATTGTGGTTGGACGACGACCGCCAATGAGAATTGCCGAAATAGGCACTCCGTTAGGATCTTCCCACTCAGGTGCAATTACAGGACACTGGCTTGCAGGAGCTGTGAAACGTGCGTTGGGATGAGCAGCTTTCTCTCCGGAAGCAGGAGTCCAGTCTTTGCCCCTCCAGTCGATGAGATGGTCGGGAGCGTCATATCCTATGCCTTCCCACCATACATCCTTGTCGTCGGTCAATGCTGCATTGGTGAAAATGGTATTCTTTTGAATTGTCCTCATTGCATTGGGGTTGGAATCCATGGATGTACCCGGTGCAACACCGAAGAACCCTGCTTCAGGATTGATGGCATATAAACGACCGTCTTCGCCAAACCTCATCCAGGCAATATCGTCACCGATGGTCTCAACCTTCCACCCCGGAATGGTCGGGATCAACATAGCCAGATTGGTCTTTCCGCAGGCGCTTGGGAAAGCTCCGGTTACATATTTTACTTCTCCTTTGGGATTGGTGATCTTGAGGATCAACATATGTTCAGCCAACCATCCTTCATCCCTTGCCTGAACCGAAGCTATGCGCAGAGCAAAGCACTTCTTTCCGAGAAGAGCATTTCCGCCGTAACCTGAACCATAGGACCAAATGGTTCTTTCTTCAGGGAAGTGGCTGATATATTTCTTTTCCATTGGAGCACACGGCCATGCTGCATCCTCTTGGCCTTCCTCCAGCGGAGCACCCACTGAATGCAGGCAGGGAACGAAATCTCCGTCTTCTCCAAGAGCCTCAAGAACCTTTTTCCCCATACGGGTCATTATTCTCATATTGACAACAACGTAAGGGCTGTCAGTGAGCTGAACACCGATTTTTGAAATTGGAGAACCGATAGGTCCCATGGAGAAAGGTATTACATACATGGTCCTGCCCTTCATGCATCCGTTATAAAGCTCAGTCATGGTTTTCTTCAGCTCAACCGGATCAATCCAGTTGTTGGTCGGACCTGCATCTTCCTGCCTTCTGGAAGCAATAAATGTACGATCTTCTACTCTGGCAACATCAGAAGGATGACTGCGGAACAGGTAGCATCCAGGGCGCTTCTCGGGGTTTAGCGGAATGGCCATCCCGGACTGAACCATTTCATCAAGCAAGCGCCTGTTTTCTTCCTCGGAGCCATCACACCAGTAAACCCGGTCAGGCTTGCACAATTCTACCATTTCCTGTACCCATTTTTGCAACTTTTTGTTTGCTGTCATTTAATCCTTCTCCTTCCTGATAAATTTTAACATAATAATATTTTGCAATATAAGGTATACCAAAATGCCATTTTAGTCCTCGCGTATAAATTTAATTATACTCCATAGATTTATTTTTTTAAAGGGATTTTGTAAAACTTCAATAATTTTTTAACAAGAATTTTTTCTGAAAAATGAATTTGCCAGCTCTGCAAATTGCATTATCGTCAAAGTCTCACCCCGGCAGTTGGGGTCTATGCCTGCATTCAGAAGGATGTCCCTGATCTCTTCTTTTGAATTTTTGAAATATCCTGAGTTGTATAATGCATTAAGCAGCATTTTTCTTCTTTGTCCGAAGGCAGCTTTTACTGTTTTGAAAAACATCTCCTTGTCCAGGAGCGGCACAGGAGGAGTTTCATGAAGCTTGAGCCTTACAACAGTGGAGTCCACATCCGGCTGAGGTATAAAACAATGAGGAGGAACATCCATTACTTTTTCAGGTATGGCGTAGTACTGCACTGCAACCGATAACGCGCCGTAATCCTTGCCTCCGGGCTTGGCCACCATTCTTCCCGCCACTTCCTTCTGAACCATGAAAATCATAAGCCTTGCGCCTATATCGTCTTCCAGAAACTTCATTATGACGGGAGTGGTTATGTAGTACGGCAGGTTTGCCGCCACCTTTACGTTTTTCATGTTATGTTTTTTCAGTTGCCGGGATACAATATCCTTCAGATTGGTTTTCATGATGTCCTGGTTGATGATTTCTATATTTTCAAACTCCCTGAGGCTGTACTCCAGAACAGGTATAAGATGCCTGTCTACCTCCACGGCAACCACTCTCCCGGCTCTTTTTGCAAGCTCTGAAGTCAGGCTTCCTGTACCCGGCCCCACCTCGATCACCAGGTCATGGCTTTCCAGTTCAGCATGATCCGCTATACGCCTCACGATGTTCTCATCTGTTAAAAAGTTCTGCCCCAAAGATTTTACTGAACGAACATTGAATTTCTTCAGAATATCCTTTACGGTTTCTCCCATATTACCTTTCCTTTCGTTATCAAATACGAAAAACAGGGACCGCCGCAAGACAGCCCCTGTTAGCCCCATTTATTGCTTCGGTAGAAATTTGTTTCGCCTTAACGCTTTAAACGGCTAATTATCGTAAAGTATATAGACCTTGACCTTTCGAACGCCCCAGTTTCTTGCCACTTCTTCGTCTTCAAAATACAGGTCTATCAGATCGCCTTTTACGGCACTTCCGATATCGGCCGCTACGGCGAAACCATAATCCGGAGTGCCACCTACCCCCTGAACGTATACTTTTGTGCCAAGGGGAATCACGCTGGGATCAACTGCAATAACACCTTTTCTGGCTTTCATTCCAGTATACGTGATGCCGTAGGCAGGATGATCGGGAGTTTTGCCGGTATGCTCATACGAAGATGTATATGCTGTCGCCCTCATGTTGAGAACCTTTTTATACCTTACGGTTTCACCTCTTGATGTCTTGAAATTTAATACGGTACCATATTCTATCAACTTGCTCACAGGATTCAGTATATTGGCGTCTTTTATCAAAGTCCTGGAAACTTCCACACCGTCTTCATAAACCACCTTGTAGACCTTTTCCCGTATTCCTTCCTTTCCCTCTCTTACAACTCTTTCGGTCCCCTGATCCATACGATTGTTTTCCTGCCTTACTACCGTATAAGGAATGGGTATCCGTTCATATTGATATTCTTCGGTCACCCTGATTATCCTGATGTCCATGCCTCCAAAAATCTTGTCATCAAGGGTCGTGCCTGCAAGCTTGTCGGCTTTGGCCATAACAATATTGTTGTCTTCAAGGACTTCCTTTACCGTATCTTTATACGTCATTACCCTCTTTTGCCGTCCGTCAACCAGTATATTGACCGGTACGGCTCTTTTTATATGTATTTCGTTCAGTTCAGTCTTGCTCAGTTCTTTATACAAAGGCAAGTTAATATAATCTGCAGGAGCAACCTGGATTCCGTTCTCATCCAGGACTTCTTCGACGGTAGATTTCATTGTTTTGACGATAATGGAGTTTCCATCATCATTTATAACAACTTCCTTTTGCAAGTAAAGGAAGACCCCTATCCCGGCTGAAACAGAAACACCTGTCACCAGAATAAATACTGCGATTACTTTTAACAAAAAATACCACCTGATGTTTTTCCCAAGGGGTATCATTCAGTTAACCTCCTGTTAAAATATTATAAGGGGCTTTGACTATTTTATTCCAAAACATATGTCTTGTCAAATTTTATTCCACAACAACCCTCAATATGTATTATTTACCAGTAACTTGTATATTATACGTTATGCACTGAATGATGATTTCAACAGGAAGATTTGGGACTGAAAACAGGAGGGATTAATGCCGGGAATATGGGAAATGATGAAAGCTATGATTGAACGAAAACTTAATACTTTAAAAAAAAGAGGCAGGCATA
>JAMNYG010000131.1 GCA_023622945.1 Bacillota bacterium
GTAACGCTCAATACGTTTTCATTTGATTTTAAGGGAAACAACATATACTTTAAATCAAATTCCTTCCAGCCTGAACGCGACAGACCCTATGTTGACATAATGCTTGCCAGGTACAATTTAAACCATACTTACCTTGAATGCGACGAGAGCCTTCTGGCCGATTTGCTTTATGCTGTTGTGGATGCCAGGGATTTGCCCGGAATGGCCGATATTGACGCTTCATTGCTGTATTTCTGCTCGCTGGTTAAAATTCATAATAAAGTTGCATTAACAGGGGAATGTGCCGATGAGATTTTCGGCGGATATCCGTGGTTCTACAGAAGCGAGCTTATGTGGGTGAACGGGTTCCCGTGGTCAAAGGATATGACCACAAGGACGTTGCTGTTGTCCGATGATTTTGTCAGGGAGCTTCAACTGGAGGAATACGTTTCGGCAAGATACCAAGAGTCCCTTAAGGAAGTGCCCTGTCTTGAGGGTGAAAGTACAGAAGACAGAAGGCGCAGGGAGATAACATATCTTAATATCAGGTGGTTTATGCAGACCCTTCTTGACAGAATGGACAGGGCAAGCATGTATTCCGGGCTTGAGGCGAGGGTGCCTTTTGCGGATCACAGGATCATAGAGTATGTGTTTAATGTGCCGTGGGATATGAAATTCAGGGACGGAGTGGAAAAGTCCCTGCTCAGGGAAGCATGCAAAAGCTTGTTGCCTCCGGAAATTCTATCCCGCAAAAAGAGCCCTTATCCCAAAACATATAATCCCAATTATGAAAGGCTGCTTGGGCAAATGTTCTCGGACATTATTAACAATCCCAATTCTCCTCTCGCGGCAATTATTGACAGAAAAAAAGCGCTTTCTTTCATGCAGGCGCCTGCCGAATACGGGAAGCCGTGGTTCGGCCAGCTTATGGCAGCTCCGCAGCTTATGGCCTATATGATACAGGTGAATTACTGGCTGGAGAAGTATTCGCTGTGAATTTAAGGACGAAACCTGGAGAATAGACGAAAGCCTGAAGAATACCGGGTATATCTTCAGGCTTTATATATACCCTTTATACCCTTTTTCTTCGGCATGCCCCAACAGGTACAGAAAAGCATAAGCAGGAATTTTATAAACAGGCACCTTTGTTTTATATGGCAATATGCCGTAAGAGTTGGAAGTTTTTGTTACAACAATCGCAGCAAGGATCTTATCCTTTTCATTGTCAGCCAGCTCAACAATGGCATCGTCCTGCCTTATTTCCGGGTTCTCCCTGTATTTTACCTCAACAAGAATCTTTCCGGTCGGGTAATCCACCACAACATCGATTTCCCTGGGGACCTTCCCTGATTTGCGATAATATCCAACACGTGTATGTGAAGTATAGTAGAATGAAGCCAGGTGCTTATATACGGCTGTTTCAGCTACAAGTCCCATCTCATCAGGGTTTGAAACCAAATCATTAATGTCCAGCATTAGGACTGCATTTCTAATGGCCGCATCGGATATATAAATCTTGGGAGCAGCTTTCAGTATCATCTTACCGGCAAGTCCAACCGGCATGCTCCTGTAAATGAGGTTAGCTCTCTCAAGAAATTCAATATAATTATCTATGGTGGCTCTCGGAGTACCGTCAAGCTCCTTGCTTATGGCAGAAGTATTGATAATGCCTGAAGAATTAAAGCATAAATATAAGAATACCTTTTCCAGTATAGCAGAATTCCTTATATTGAAAAGGCTTGGGATATCCCTTTTGAGTACCTTATCAACCACATCTTCACGCAGTATCCTTTGCGCACCAAAGTCATCGTTGGATAGCACAAGCTCCGGAAAACCGCCAATTGCAAGGTATCTTGTAAAATGCTTCTGCAAAGGCTCCAACAGGTGCATGATTTCTCTCTGTGCCGTTTCGTTCATTGAAGCCAGGGATGTGGGCTTTACATCCGTGTTCAGCTTCGGAAAATCCTTAATACCGGCTAATTTGCAGTATTCATAGAAGGATAATGTAGGCACGCGGATAATGTTCCAGCGCCCTACTCCACTATCCCCGGCGCCTTTTTCAATAACCGGACTTGCAGACCCGGTGGCTGTAATGTATATATCCGGCTTACTATCATAAATTACCTTTAAATATAGCTCCCAGTTATCTGCATACTGGATCTCGTCAAAGAACATCCAGCATCTGTTTCCCGGATAAATGTTGGTAGTATAAATTTCTACAAGCTCATCAATAGAGCAAAACTTCAATATCGGGTGGTCAAAGGAAACATATAAAATACTCTTTGGCTGCACACCTTTATCAAGCAGGCTTTGGATCATTTGGTACATTATTGTTGTTTTTCCTACCCGTCTTGCTCCTGAAAGCAGTACAAACCTTCGTATTGATGCATGCTCCAGCCATCGCATGGACTCATAGTATGCAAAACGCTTAACGGGCTTCACCATATCCTTAGGCATTGTTCCATAACGCCACCAGGGATTATATGAATACAGCAGTTTGATTACGTTTTCTACAGAGGTAATTGCCATGCTTTCACCTCCCATTATATAATATTTTATTCCTGTTTATCATTTTTATCAATATTTATGCTAAATATACTTTACATATTATGAAAGCAAAATGTATAATAGAATTGCAAACAATGAAGGTGTTTATTTAAGCCCGAATATATGACTATATTTAAGTGCCAATTTGGGAGGCTGCTTTATGAAATGTCCTTATTGCGATAATGAGATGAGATATGGAGTGATTCAAAGCCAGCATGAAATAAATTGGAAACCAAAGAAGAGCAAGCTTTTTGGGGCTGCTTTATTTAACAGGGATGCGATTGTTCTGTCTGAGTTTTCTTTTCTGAAAGGTTCATGTGTAGAAGCGTACTGTTGTGATAATTGCAGGAAGATTATCATAGATTATGGCGATGGGAAATAAGTTGCGTTATTAACATTGATTATAGTGAAGGGAACTAAGAAGCACCAATAGCTTTTATCATTGAATTATTCTGCGGTTTATACTGTGCGAGCAATGAATTATAACGTGCAGTAAGCATTGTATTATAACGGCGCTTTATTTGCAGCAAGAACTGAATTAAATGATGAAATAAAAAAGAAAGCCCCGTTAACAAGCATCGGGGCTATCCATTTATTAAGGGCTTATTTAACAATAGCTAACTCTATTTAATGATAACTAATGTCAGGGGAACGCCCTTTTCCGGTGTTTCAGGCAGGTAGAGCTTCCCGTCCTGTGCAGCAAACATTAATGTGTAGACACCGAAATCCCATAAATCCATATAGGTATGATAATCGATGTAACCATGGCATGTTTTGGGAAATTCAGACCTGTACATCTCCCTGAAAATTTCGGCCAGTTCATTCATTTTAGGCGTTATTAATTCTAAGAGCGGTGCGTATACATCCTTCTGAAGTTTTGAAAGCTGTTCCGGAGTCATTACAACAAAGTTTGGCTTGTAGCGATTATCAATCCTTTCAATAAGACCATCCTGAACGGCTTCTGCAAGCTTTTCCTTTTCAACCATGCTAAGGTCATCTACTGTGAAGCCGGGTTCTGTTACGCTGCAGTATATTTTGTGGAGTAAAGCTTGAGCAACTTTATTGTTGTCGTTTATTATTTCAGGATGATACTCTTTTTTAGAATAAGTATATACACCGAGCCAATAATAGCGGTCGTAAGTGCCATCGGTCGCGCAACTGTCTGAACATATGCCGTAAAAATCATCCCAACCCTTTGGCTTAAAGAAACCGTTCTTGTCAATATCCTGGTTATCAGAACAGTCAACCGCCATGATATAATACCTGCCGCCGTCAGGACGAATTTCCCGCCTGTCACGCTTTTTTAGCTGCAAAAGCAGTTCGCTGTTGCGGCTTACATAGCTGGTAAACATCATAGTTATTGACCACATGAGTTTTCTGTCGGAAAACCCGAACCATAAAAGTTTATGGATCTGATTTTATCCTCATTATCCCAGAGGTATTCTATGATCTTATCTATATATTCCTTGCGCGTGCTTTGATATATGGCTCCCCTGTTCTGGAAATGCTTTTGGGACACAATCGGGAATGTGGTATTATACTTTCTGCCATTAAGGGACAGAAACTCACGCCTTACCAGCCATTCAAGGTCAAATTCCAGGTATGGTTTGGGAATGCCTGTCAGTTCTGCAAGTTCATCGAGGGTTTTACCTTCCTTATAGCAAAGCAGGCAGAGATTTTGCTTTATCAGGCTTTCATTGACCTTGTCAGTATCAGGGTTTGCAGGCATCATTCCTGAACCTCCAAGTGAAAGCCTTCCGGGGCGATAGACATGGGAACTCATGTCTTTCATACCATCAAGCTCCTTTTTTATTTTTTTGCGAGCGTCAAACAGGTGCCATGTGATTGCGCTCTCTGTTGTATCAAGCCTTTTGGCTACCTCAGCAACAGACAGGCCATCGAGATAGTGGAGAATTATAGCTTCCCGCTGAGTAAAACTCAAGTTCGCTATTTTCCTGCGCATTCGGGAAAGCTCTGTGTTCAGTGCATCGGCGTCAGCCAAATCACATGTGAAATCTTTTCCGTCTGAAATCGCCTCATCAAGAATTTCAAAATTGGATTTCCTCAGTTGCCTGGCATAATTGCACCAGACATGATGAGCTATTTTCCAGATAAAGTTTTCCAGTTTTTCAATTCTGTCTTGCCTTAACACAGCATTAAATACCTGCAACATGGTTTCCTGGGCCAAATCTTCACCGTCCGGACGGTTACCGGTCTTTTTGACCGCCCAGTTCAGAATTTTTGAAGAATACTGGTCTGTAATTTTTGCGAATATTTTTTGCTTCTCAGCGAATAAGCTTTTTTTCTCCATTTTCCCAACACTCTTGTTTTCTGCTCTCAACAATATAGTAACGGGAGCCTGGTAAATCTTAGTTAGATTTTATCAGAAATTTGAATTTTTTTAACGGTTCAGTTCAATATAGTCCTTTACTAAACATATTATGGCAGGTACTATATAAATAAGACTTAACATAACGGGGGTTCAATACTCGGATGTTCATGTTGCCTGGTTACAAAATCAGCGAAGAGATATATGAAACTGACAATCTGAGAATTTACAGAGGTTATACGGTCAGGAAACGGATACCGGTTATTATAAAGGTGCTTAAGGAAGAATCAACCAATGCGGTTGAAGTATCAATGCTCAGGCATGAGTACGAAATTACACGAAACCTTGATATCGAGGGCATTATTAAACCTATAAAATTTGAAAAGGCAGGATCAACTTTTGCTTTGATCATGAAGGATATCAAAGCGTTGTCTCTCAAGGAATATATCCAGAACCATCTGATAGACCTGCATGGCTTTCTTGATATTGCTATTCAGCTTTCAGAAATACTTGGACAGCTTCATCAAAACCGCATAATCCACAGGGGCTTGAAACCGGAAAACATCCTCATTCACCCTGATATAGGAAAATGCTATATCACCGATTTCAGCAAAGCTGTATTATTTCCTGCAGAAAGCAAGAATAACCCCCGATTAAAAAATGTGGCAGGAACATTGGAACATATGCCTCCTGAGCAGATAGGAAGGTTGAATATTTCAATTGACCAGCGCAGTGACCTCTACTCTCTTGGTGTGGTGTTTTATGAGATATTGACAGGCTGTCTGCCTTTGCAAGCCGATAGTCCCGATGAATGGATACATACACACATATCTCAGAGACCGCAGCCACCGGATAAGATCAATCCTGTTATTCCTCCCGTCATATCCAATATCATAATGAAGCTGCTGGAAAAGGATATCGAAGAAAGATATCAGAGCGCATACGGACTTTTGTGGGATATTAAGGAATGCAGGAGAAGATTGATTAAGACAGGGATAATTGAGGATTTTTCCATAGGACGGATGGATACATGCGCCTTTTTCAGATTGCCCCGCAAACTTTATGGGAGAGAAAGGGAAAAGGCGATTTTACAAGCTGCTTTCGATAGTGTTTGCGAAGGACAGTCCAGAATGATACTGGTAAGCGGATATCCGGGTGTCGGAAAAACAATGCTGATAAATCAAAGCCTTAAACCCATTGTAACCGGGAAAGGCTATTTTATTATGGGCAAATTTGACCAGCTGGGACAAAACATACCTTATGCTCCTTTCGCAGCTGCTTTTGGGAAGCTGGTTAGACAGCTGATGACCGAAAAGCAGGAAGAGCTGGATCAGTGGAAAAAAAGAATCATGCAAGTTCTTGGACGGAACGGTGCGGTGATTACCGGGATTATCCCGGAGCTTGAATGGATCATAGGGAAACAACCTCCTGCAGATCCACTGCCTCAAAAAGAGGCTGAAAACCGCTTTATGCTGGTATTCAGAGACTTTGTCAGGATATTTGCCCATAGGAAGCACCCACTTGTATTGTTTCTGGATGACCTGCAATGGGCAGACGCAGCATCAATACATTTGCTGAAGTATTTAAACCAAGGCGGGAACCTTGGATCACTGCTTATTGTAGGGGCTTTCAGGGAGAATGAAGTTAATGAAAATCAGACCTTGAAGGAAATGTTGGAAGAGATCAGCAAAGAGGATCAACGCGATAATCATATTTCTCTAATGCCCCTTGAACTGAGTCATGTCAGAAAACTGGTGAAAGAAGCATTGTACGCCGAGGAGGAAAATGCAGAAGCCTTATCAGAGGCTTTGCACAGCAAATCAGGAGGAAATCCCTTTTACCTGGGACAGCTGCTTAAGCTGATATATGACGAGAAACTTCTGTATTTCAATGTGCAGGAAGGCTGTTGGAAGTGGGAATTGGAAGCCATTCAAAAGCTGCAGCCTGAAGGGGATGTATTGGATCTCCTCATAAGAAAATTGCAAAGGCTTCCTGAGGAGACTCGTGAAATCATGAAGATGGCAGCCTGTATCGGAAACAGCTTTGAGTTGAAAACCCTGGCTACCGTATTGAGCAAGTCTTTGGAGGAGACAGCTTCCGATTTGATGCTGCCTGTCCGGGAAGGTATTATCCTTATGACAACCGGGTATAATGAGGCAGAACTTTGCGCCTATGAGTTTACCCATGACAAGATACAGCAAGCTGCCTACTCTCTCATTAATGAAGAGGAGAGGAAAGAGAGACACATTGCTATCGGCCGTCTGCTTTTACAAAATGCGGCCAGAAGCAACCTTGAAGAGAAATTGATGTCAATTATGGATCATTTCAACCGCAGCCTTGAATTGATTCATGATCCGTCTGAAAGGATGGAACTGGCCAAATACAACCTGTTGGCGGGATTGAAAGCAAAAGCTTCGGCAGCGTATGCCTCAGCACGGCAGTATTTTAAGTCCGGGAAGCTGCTGTTGCCTGTTACAGCATGGGAGCAAGCCTATGAGCTCAGCTATGAGTTGCATTTGGAACTGGCTCAGGCGGAATATCTGTCCGGAAATGTGAAAGCTGCCGAAGAACTGTTTGACATTGTTGTGGAGAAGTCCGGAAACGAGCTGGAGAAGGCAAGTATATACGGCCTGAAGGTGATATTGTATGCAGGCATGGGTAAACATGCTGAAGCCATTCAGACCGGTATCAATGCCTTGAAGCGATTGGGAGTAAAAGTGCCGGTAAATCCCAAAAAGCTGGACTATTTAAAAGAATTGTTGCTTTATAAATTATATATGAGGAATAAAGAAATTGAAGAGCTGATCAACCTGCCGGAAATGAAGGACCCTGTGCAAAGAAAAATTGCAGAGCTTTTAACCCGGCTGTGCTCTGTGGCAAGTTTAAGCAATCCGGATTTGTACGGATATATTGTTCTGAAAACAGGAAATCATGCCTTGCGGTATGGAAACACGGAAATGGCTTCAACCGGATATTTTGGTTATAGCTTTACCGTCGGGAACATTTTGGGGGATTATGAAGCAGGCAGCAGGTTCGGGAAAGTGTGCATTGAACTGGCGGAAAGATACGGACGGAGTTCTTCAAAGTGCATTATTTATTTTGTCATAGGAGCCTTTATCACCCATTGGACACGGCATGCGTCCTGCGGCATGGAATATCTCAAAAAGGCGATTATAAGCGGAATGGAAGCCGGGGATGTGCTGATCATTGGTTTTGCCCACTGTCTTATTCTTGAGCTTAACTATATTTTAGGAGTATCGCTGGAGAGAATAGCAGAGGAAGCCCTGGAAAAACACGAATTGGGCGAAAGATTGAAGCATGACAATCTTATTCTCAACGCAGAAATTTATTCGAGGCTTGTATCAGCCTTACGTGGACAAAAGGCAAACTCTCTGGCATCCGGAGCCGAGGAATTTCAGGAAGCAAAAGCACATTTGCCGCAAGACGATAAGGCTTCCTGGGCAACCTTTTATTTATACAAAATGCAGTTGTGCTATCTTGCAGGTGATTACTGGAATGCCCTGTCTGCCGCACAAAACATGCAGCATTTTGCCGATTCTATTCTTGGCTTTATGACCAGCGCAGAATCTATTTTTTACCACTCTCTTACAATAACTGCTGTTTATGATGGACTGTCTGCGACGGAAAAAAGGATCTACCGGAAAAAATTAAGGATGAACCGGCGACAGATGAAAGAATGGTCAGAGTCCTGCAAGGAAAACTTCCTGCACAGATACCTGCTGATAGAAGCTGAAACAGCACGACTGAAGAACAGAAAAGAGGAAGCTATGTCACTGTACGATAAGGCTATTCAGGCAGCACGGAAAAACGGTTATGTACAAAATGAAGCACTGGCCAACGAACTTGCAGCAAGGTTCTATCTGTACGAAGGCAGAGAGAAAATAGCCAGAATGTATATGATTGATGCCTGCCGTGGATACAAAAGATGGGGAGCTTTTGCAAAAATCATAGAGCTGCAGGACAGGTATCCTGATCTTCTGGACGGAATAAGTTTTGAAGAGTCAGGTAACAATTTCAAAGCAATGCTCGATACCGGTTACATCTCAAGCGCAGGTGAAACAGAGGGCAGTCCGGATATGAATATCATAGGTGAGATAGTGGAAAATATCACCAAAGAGGGCAACCTGAACAGGCTTCTTGATAATTTCCTAAACATAGCGATTCAAAGTATTGGTGCAAATAAAGGGTATTTAATACTGGAGAAAAACGGAGAGTTGTATGTTGAAATTGCAAAAGATACCGGATGCAACATGGATCTGGGAAAATCCGTTTCCCTTGAGAAATGCAATAACATTCCAAAGGCTGTAATACGGTATGTTGCCCGAACACTTGAAACGGTAGTTTTAAACAAAGGGGAGAAACACGAAATTTTTTATGGTGACCCTTATATTTCGGAATCCGATTCAAGATCAATAGTGTGTCTGCCTTTAATGTTCCAGGGAAAGGCAATAGGAGTTCTTTATCTTGAGAACAGCCTTATGCCGGGGGAATTTACATCAGGCCAGATTAAGATGCTGAAACTTTTATCCACCCAGATGGTTTTTATCAAGAAACTGCAGTTGCTTCTGGGAGAAGGCTCAATAAAGAGCGATGGGCAAGCATACTTTAATCTTATAGAATCTCTTACCGATAAGGAAAAAGAGGTACTTTATCTTGTTGCTAAGGGTATGTCCAACAAGGAAATAGCCGGCAGGTTGGCAATAACTTTAAATACGGTTAAGAGCTATTTAAAGAATATATACGGAAAACTGGGAGTAAACAGCAGATTGAAGGCCGTATCCAAAGCAAGAACCCTTAATATTCTGAAATGATTTTAGAACCGATATGTATTCATTATTTTACAAAATAATTCATGATTTACATTATTCTGAAAAATTTTAACAAAAATTCGGTTAACCCCACTTTCGGGTGATCATTTTTTATGTTGGTTATTGTAAAATTAAGATTGTCCAACAGATATATACATTAAATAATAGTAAGCAGAGATACATAGACAGAAACGTAAGTTATGAGTTATGAGTTAAATGAAGGGGTGGGGGAGTTTTATGAAATTAATTGGACTGGATGTTGGTTATGGATTTGTTAAGGTTACAGACGGGAATTTAGGTTATTCATTTCCAAGCGTTATAGGAGACAGCAATTCCAGCGCGTTTTCCCTGAGCTTCAAAAAACAACAGAACATATTGGATAGTCTGAGAATGGAATTTGAAGGCAAAAGTTATTGGTTTGGCAAATCATCAATAAGACACTCCAATTTTCTCTACAGAGACTTATCGCTGACCCGTGACTATGGAAATGACTTTGAAATCCTGTTCTTTGGGGCATTAAGCCTGTTTCACGGTGAATTCGGAAATTACATGAAGGTTGTTACCGGTCTTCCGCCTGAAAGGATGCATCTTGCAGATAAACTTGTTGATAAGGTAAAAGGTGAACGAACTCTGACAATCTTCCATGAAGGCGAACCAAAAAAAATTAAAGTTAATGTTTTGGAAGTGGAAGTTGTTCCTCAGCCTCTGGGAACCTACTGGTCAGAATTTGCTGAAACTCTTGAACACGGAGAAAAAGATTCCGTAGGCAGGGTTGGCATTATAGATATTGGCTTTAGAACAACTGATCTTGCCGTGGTACAGGAACAGGAGTATATTCCTGAGAAAAGCAGGACAATCTCCATTGGAATGAGTAATGTTTATAAAGAAATCAGCAATAAGTTATCAGCCATGTATGGAATTAACAGAGAGGGATATTCCCTTGATGAGGTCATTATAAAGCGAGAAGTAAAAATAGCCGGTAAAACATATGATGTTTCTGGTTTGCTGGATGAATGCTTTGAAAAACTGTCCCAAAATTTAGTCATTGAAATTAATTCAACGTGGGTGGTTGAAGATTTCGACAAATTGGTATTTACCGGTGGCGGAAGCTATGCTCTCAGCAAGTTTTTATTACCATACTTTGATCACAGCGTTCAGGTTGCCGACCCATTTACTGCCAACAGCAGAGGGTATCTGAATTGGGCCAACTTCAAATGGTCAACAGAAAAAGATTAGCGGAATTTGATTTGTACGGATCAGTACGGAGGCTTTTTGAAGTGTTTATGAAGAATCTGTCTATTTGGCATTTCGGCCCTCGTGTCAGGATAAATGGGGAGATGAATGGCTATATCTGCGGAAAAGGAAAAGTGGTCATTAACCGCAACGCAACTTTTCTTGGAATTGTTAAAACGGAAGTACTCAAAACTGCAGGGATTATAATAGGTGATGTTTACAGTGACAAATTGATAGTAAAAAGAACGGGCCAGTTTTATTACAGGAACATTCAATATCAATCAATCGGCATACAGGATGGGGGAGTATGTTCTTCAATTGAAAGCGTTATAGAAGGTCAAAGCGGAGAGCAGATAGTTACCAAGCTGTATATAGCACAACTGATGGAGAAGAACAGCCTGTTCCTTATGGATCAAGATCCGGGAATAAATTCAGATGAATGTTCAGAAAAAACTCATAATGGAGAAACTGATTTTTGCACATCCGGCGAAAATAATGAATTTCCTGAGGAGCAAGGCGTGGAAAATGACCTGGAAATGCAAATTGCACCGGAATTTTATAATTCTTATAAAGTAACGGAGAATAACTCTTTTGAGGATAAGATACTTGAGAACAACGCTTTAGAGAACAACTCTTCGGGGAATAGCCTTTTGGAGAATAGCTCATTGAAGGATAGATTTTTGGAGGATAGCAATTTGGAGAATGACTATATTGAAGAAACAACCATGAGCAAACGTGATGATAAGACCGCTGTGAAAGAAAAAAGTCCTGAAAAATTCGGTATAAGGTTTATCAATTCATACTAGAATTAAGCTTCAAGCAAAAAAATTTATTGAGGTATGAGCTTTATGTTAAAAAAAAGTTCAAAACTGAATATAGTTCTTGACGAGAAGTCTGTTGCCCGCGGCAAAATAGAATCCGATGGCTCAATAGATATATTTGGCAAGTTTGACGGTGAAGCAACTGCCAAAAAGACCGTTATTGTAAGAAAAAACGCCATTTTCAAAGGCAAGATTTATGCAAGCAACGTATATATCTACGGAAGGGCAGATGCAGATATCTACGCTCATGAAGGAGTTATTGTTGCTGCAGGCGGAAACTTGAAAGGCAACATCGAATGCAGGTATTTTATAATAAACAGGGGCGGGGAGCATAACGGCAATTGTTTCATAGTTTAGGCATGGTATAATAAGACTCCACAAAGTCACTTATTGGTGACTTTGTGGGATTTTTTAAGTAAAAAATAAACTTTGCCGGTCAACATGATTGCTTTCGTGATACAATAAGGAAAACAAATAAGGAAGGATGTATCGTGGCAAGGCAGCATATCTATAAAATGAGCTTCGCAAGCGTATATCACCATTATGTCGCGAAGGCGGAGAAAAAAGGGAGTACAAAAGAGGAAGTGGATGAGATCATCCGCTGGCTGACAGGATACAGCCAGGAGGAGTTTGAAGCGCAACTGGAAAAACAGGTTGACTTTGAGACATTTTTTTCTGAAGCTCCACGGTTGAATCCTTTGAGAACTTTGATAAAAGGCGTGGTCTGCGGCGTCAGGGTGGAAGAAATTGAGGAGCCGCTTATGAGAGAAATCCGCTATTTGGACAAGCTTATCGATGAGTTGGCAAAGGGAAAGCCGATGGACAAGATTTTGCGGAAATAGTGCTTTTTGGCAACTCCATTTTCGGCGATGAAATAGCCGTTAAATGGGGTTTTTATTTTGGGGAGGAACCATGTATGAATGCGATTCGAGAAATTGAGTTGCCTATTGAAAAGGTTAAAAAAGACTACAAGGATGACATTGCATACGATATAAAGGCTTACCTGGATTCATTATGATAGGAGGATTTCCATGGGACATGGCATTCATAAAAGAAGATATAGACTTCTTGCTGATTTTAACGTTGTTCACAGCTTACTTACAGATATTTATTCTCGTGACACCCTGAACAGTTACCTTTTGCCGCAGTTTTTTGAATATGCACATACCCATCCGTTTTTTAACCACAAGCTTACGCATCGCTTTGGAATTTGGGAGGATAACGGCAAGCACGCCCTTACTGTATGGATGACCGATAAGGAAACTGATAAAATTGACTTATTATCTCGAAACGGCTATACAAGAGTACATACCGAACCAGTCCGCATATTCTCATACCACAAGCCATTTCCTGATGACAAATTGCCAGACGGTTATACAATTGTATCTTTGGAAGATGAAAATGACTACAGAAAAATTCATGAATGCCTATGGAAAGGGTTTGATCATGGAGATAATCCCGACGACGATATTGACTGCCGGATTCAAATGCAAAGCGGGCCCAATTTCAGAAAGGACCTGACTACTGTAATAAAGGCTCCGAATGGCGATTATGCCTGCTTTGCCGGAATTTTATACAGCCGTCGGCTTTGAAACAATCTGCCACCGTGAAATGTGGAAAAAGGAGTGGTAACATGCCGATATCAATAAAAGTTAATGAGTATTTGTTTATGTCCTATGCGGGATTGGTAAGCTTCGGGTTATGAATTGACAGATAAAAATGATCCGGAAATAATGAGCCTGGTTAGTGATATCAGGAATACCGGCTTCAAGGATAATGTCATAGAATATTCAAAAAAGCCCGGTATGGCAAATGGAATTATGACAGTGGATTCTTATTGACAAGCGAAATCATAAATGCTATAGAAGCAGTGGATGTAACCGAGAATAACCTGGGTGACTTTATTCGGCAGGTACTGGAAAGCAGGTGTATGAAGTGAGTGATCAGACCTTTAAAAAACCAACCCTTGAAAAAATGAGCGATTTTTTTACCGCACGTGTAGATGGCTACGATGAGCATATGCTGAATGATGTCGCAGGCTGTAAAGAGAGTTATATAAAGATGGCGGAACTTATTCCTGACAGCACCGAAACAATCCTCGATCTGGGCTGCGGCACAGGACTTGAGCTTGATGAAATATTCAAGCGGCTGCCCGATGTATCGGTTGTGGGAATAGACCTGACACAGGCAATGCTGGACAAACTCATGAAAAAACATTCTGATAAAAATATCAGGCTGATCTGCGGGAATTATTTTGATGTTGACCTTGGGGAAAATGCATTTGATGTGGCGATATCATTTCAGACAATGCACCATTTCTCACATGCTGAAAAAGTCGGGCTATACGCAAAAATCCATAAAGCGCTTAAATCAAAGGGAATGTATATAGAATGCGACTATATGGTAACTGAACAATCCGTGGAGGACGAGCTTTTTGCGGAAAACGCAAGGCTCCGGCGTGAACTGAACATCCCTGATGGAGAGCTTTATCACTTTGATACCCCCTGTACCATTGATAACCAGATAAAGATGCTGAAGAAGGCAGGATTTTTATCTGTTGAAATGGTCTGGCGAATGGAAAACACAACAATAATAGTGGCTAAAAAGTGACCTTCCAATGATTAAAGCTTTCTTCAGAGAAATAAAAGGAGTCGCAGATAAGAGAAAACAGGAAGGGCTATAGAAAAAAACAGAAAAAGATTATAGATGTGTAAAGAATACATATATAAGTAAAGAACACATAGATAAATAAAGAACACAGAAAGAGGTACCGGATATGTTAATTCAACTCTTTGACAAGTCAAATGAGCAATATATAATAGAGGCGGCAAACCTGCTGGCGTCCTGCTTTCCCCATGCATACAGCGACTGTGCTTTTGAGGAAATTGACAGGATACTGGATGATGAGCGGATTGCAGTTATGGCTGTAGAAAACGGACATCTGATAGGCTTTGCCGGAGCCATTCCGCAGTATGGAGTAACGGGGTGGGAGCTTCATCCTCTTGTTGTAAATGAAGCCTATCGCAATAAAGGTATTGGTACAAAGCTTGTCTTTAAACTTGAAGAAGAGGTTGTGGCACGTGGCGGTATTGTAATGTATCTTGGTACCGATGATGAGTTTGGACAAACCACGCTGTCCGGGACTGACTTATTTGATAACCTTTTTGAAAAGATACAGAACATAAAAAATATAGGAAACCATCCGTATGAGTTTTATCAAAAAATCGGATACAGGATTGTTGGAGTCATTCCCGATGCAAACGGGCTTGGAAAACCTGATATCTGGATGGCAAAAAGGCTGGTGCGCAGAAACATTGAATAAGCAAGACGTTAGCAGGTGACGGGGCAACCGGCAAATACCGGTTAACATTAGCAATTGAATAAGCAAGGCTTTAACAAATGGCATTGAATAGGCAGAATTTGATTAATGGTATGGACAACCGGGAAA
>JAMNYG010000092.1 GCA_023622945.1 Bacillota bacterium
CATGCTTGAACTTGCCCAGACCGAAAAGGCAGCTCAGCTTTTGGCCCAGGAAATCGAGAAGACCAGGCGAAGGGTAAATGCCCTGGAACATGTGCTTATTCCCCAGCTTACCGAAACGATAAAATATATCACCATGAAGCTTGATGAAAACGAGAGAGGAAATCTGACCAGGCTTATGAAGGTCAAGGACATGATGCTTGAACAGGCACATGGCTACAAGTCCAAGTAAAAAAGCCGGCATAAAACAGGTTTCCTTCTTCGTTAAAAGGAGATGAAGTTTGGATGGATAAAAGAGCAAATATACTCTTTATTCAGTGTGACAGTATGGACGGCAGAGTAATGGGCTGTATGGGCCACAGGGCTGCCAAAAAAGCCTCACCCAATATGGACCGGCTGGCACAGCGTGGAGTGCTTTTCAGCAACACTTACAGCAATAATCCTATCTGCTGTCCTTCAAGAGCCAGTATGTGGAGCGGTCTTTATACCCACCACTGCGAAGGCTGGAATAATTTTAAGGGGTTAGAACCGGGAACGCCTACATTTATGACACAACTGGAGCAAGCCGGCTATAATACTCAATGTTTTGGAAAAACCGATTATTTATCCGGGTACCACACCATCCGTGCCAGGGTTTCTCCCTGGACCCGTTCTGCTAACATTATGAAGCCTAATTATAACATGGATGCTCCTAAAGTCCTCGACTCAATGGAAAAAAGGATTCAAAAAAAAGACTGGGATAATGTTGACAGGGCCATCCAGTGGATGAGGCAAGCATCAGCCACTGGATCTTCTTTTATGCTATATCTCGGTCTTGAAGCTCCCCACCCTCCCTTCATAACTTCAAAATATTATCTCAATATTATTGATGAATCAGCAATAGAAATCCCTCCAAAGGATGAACAGGATCATCCTGTAATGCGGTACCAGAGAATCAATAAAAACTGGACCCATGGCTTCTCTGACGATATGGTCAGGTTAACAAGAAGGATCTATTTCGCAATGATCGCTGAGGTTGATGCAATGCTGGGCGAACTGCTGAAAGCATTGGATGATCTCGGTATTGCAGACTCCACATTTGTAGTGTTTACCAGCGATCATGGGGAAATGGCTATGGAGCACAGGCAATATTATAAGATGAATATGTATGAGCCTTCTGTAAGAGTTCCTCTGATTATTTCCGGCCCAGGTATCATTAAAGGCAGGAAAGTCGAAGATCTGGTCTCGCTTGTGGATTTATATCCGACTTTGATGGATATGGCCAAAGTTAAAATCCCTGAAGGGCTTGACGGGATTTCATTGATGCCTGAACTGACAGGTTATACAAGCAACCGTCCTGATTGGGTATTTTCAGAATATCACGATACCAGCTGTAATACCGGCTGTTTCATGGTAAGAAGAGGCGACTGGAAATATATCGCCTATGCTGGATATGAGCCCCAATTGTTCAATTTAAGCCAGGATCCATGGGAAATACGTAACCTTGCTTCTTTGCTGCCAGATAAAACAGCTCAAATGGATTCCCTTTTAAGAAGCATTGTTGATTATGAAGCCGTAGATGCGAAGGTCAAAGCCTATGATAAGGAAAGCTTCCGGGAGTGGAGGCGCCAACAGAAAGAACTGGGAACTTATCAGTCCAATATGTCAAGGATTTTCAGCGGCTGGGATAACTTAAAGGAAGATGAAATAATACCCTGGAATGATGAAGATGAAAAGGTTATAGAAGAATGGCTAAACGGAGGTTTTAAATGAAAGTCGAAAAGCTTGTAGGTGACAGATTTAAAGAAAGACCCTCCGATTGCAAAATTGACAGTCACGCTTTAATGCTTAGAGGAGGATATATGAAGCAGGTTTGTAACGGTATTTTTTCTTCATATACCCCTCTTCGTCGTATTACAAGAAAAATTGAACAGATTATCCGTGAGGAAATGGAAGCAATAGGCGGGCAGGAAGTGTTGCTTCCTGTTGTTATGCCGGCATCTCTCTGGGAAGAATCAGGAAGATATTCAAGCGTGGGAAATGAATTATTGCGTTTCGAAGACAGAAGCAACAGCCCGCTTGTCCTCGGCATGACACATGAGGAAGCAGCAGTCCAGCTGGTACGGGAGTATGGGCAAAGTTATGCCAAGTATCCTTTCATGATTTATCAGATTCAAACAAAATTCAGGGATGAAGCCCGACCTCGCGGTGGGCTTATACGAGTACGCGAGTTTATAATGAAGGACGCTTATTCATTCCATACTTCACAGGAGGACCTGGAACAGTATTATGAAAAGTGCCTGCAGGCTTATAAAAAAATATTTGCCAGAGCAGGTCTTCCCCAAGTGATAACAGTTGCATCGGATTCAGGACTGATGGGAGGAAATGTTTCCCATGAGTTTATGCTCCTTACCCCTGCAGGGGAAGATTCTGTTGCTGTCTGCTCCCATTGTGGATACGGAGCTAATGTGGAAGCAGCGGAATGCATTGTAAAAAATGAGAGGAGCCAAACTTCAGATGAATTAACACTGGTTCACACTCCCGGTATTCGCACAATTGAGGATTTATGCAATTTTTTGGGCATACCCATGGAAAAAACCTGTAAAGCGGTTGTGTATCAGAAAAACACTGATAACCGGTATGTTGTTTTGTTTATTCGGGGAGATTTGGATGTCAATGAAGCAAAGTTAAGAAATCATCTTGGTGAAGATATCCGCCCGGCCGTTATCACGGATGATTGCGGGCTTAAGGCGGGATATATAGGACCGTATGACCTGGAAGGCGATTTTGCGGTTCTTTTCGATAGATCCCTTGAAGGTGCAAACAACCTTTCCTGCGGTGCAAATATCCATGAATACCATTATACCGGCTTGGATATTGAACGGGACATAGGAAAAATGGAATACCACGATTTCAGCAAAATAGCTGACGGAGGTATCTGTCCCAAATGCGGCACTCCATCAATAACCATATCCCGTGGAATAGAATTGGGTAACATATTCCAATTGGGCACAAAATATACTAAAGCAATGAACATGCAGTATTTGGATAAAGACGGAAACCCTAACTATCCTGTCATGGGCTGCTATGGTATAGGTATAGAACGACTGGCAGCAGCGGTCTGTGAGGCTCATCACGATGAGCATGGCCCCATTTGGCCTTTGTCAATAGCACCGTGGGAAATTCATCTGTGCTGTCTCCGTCCCGACAATGCTGAAGTGAAAGAGGCAGCTGATAAATTGTATGAGGAATTGCAAAAACAGAGCATCGAAGTAATATATGACGACAGGAATGTAAGCGCAGGAGTTATGTTTTCGGATGCAGACTTGCTGGGCGTACCCATTCGGGTCATTATCAGCCCCCGAAACATGAAGGATAACTGCCTTGAAATAACAACAAGAGATAAGAAGATTTCAATGAAAGCAACCTTCGACAAAGCGATCACAGAAATAAAAGCTTTGATGAGTGAACTTTACAGTTAGTCATGGAGGTGTTCCTATGTTTACAAACCAGGATATACCCAGGCCGGAATATCCAAGGCCTCAAATGGTCCGAGATGAGTGGATCAATCTAAACGGCGAATGGGAATTTGAATTTGACCACGGCAACAGCGGTAAAGACAGAGGGCTTTATAAAGCCGATAAACTTACCGGAAAAATAATCGTTCCTTTTTGCCCTGAAAGCAGACTGTCAGGTATTGAATACAAAGATTTTATAGCTGCAGTTTGGTACAGGCGTCAGGTGGAAATTCCCCGGGAATGGCTTTCCAAACGCGTACTTCTGCATTTCGGCGCAGTGGACTACAACACTGATGTTTGGGTCAACGGAGAATATGCCGGTAACCACATGGGCGGTTACTCTTCCTTCTCCTTTGAAATAACTGAACTTCTTAAGCCTGGCAACAACGTCATTATCGTAAACGCAAAGGATGATACCCGTTCCCGTAAGCAGCCGGTAGGAAAACAGCAGTATTGGGGCTACTATTCCAACGGCTGTCATTATACCAGGACTACAGGCATATGGCAGACTGTATGGTTGGAGTGCGTGCCCAGGACATATGTGGCAAATTTTCGTTTTAACCCCGACCCTGAAAACGGATGCATACATATCAGCGCATCAATAAAGGGTTGTGCAGAAAATTGCCGCTTAAGCGCAAAAGCTTTTTATAAAGGAAAACCGGCAGGTGAAGCTTCATCCCTTGTTACCGGCCATAATGCATACATTACCCTGAAGCTTTCTGAAATCCATCTGTGGGAACCAGGAAAACCTGAACTTTACGACCTTGAGCTTGTACTGTCAAAAGACAGCGGTGACGCATCAAAGGATTGCTGCTCCGTGTCAAAGGACTGCGGCGCCGGAGAAGATTCCCTTGCTGCGGATGAAGCTGTCATAGACAAGGTTAAAAGCTACTTCGGCCTCCGGACCGTTTCCATTGGAGACAAAGCCATATTAATCAACGGGAAGACTGTATTCCAGAGACTGATACTCGACCAGGGCTTTTATCCGGATGGCATATACACTGCACCTTCCGACGATGACCTTCGCAGAGATATAGAAATATCCATGGCCATGGGGTTTAACGGAGCCCGCCTCCATCAGAAGGTTTTTGAACCAAGGTACCTGTATTGGGCTGATAAGCTGGGCTACATGGTATAATAGGATGGTGTCCGTTTAACGAAACTTACCCGGACCAGGACGATGAAGTGCTGAGAATTGTATATAACGTCACCAAAGCCCTTGACAGGACACGGCCTGTAATCGATACAAGCGGATATGTGCATGTGGTTACGGACATTTATGACGTACATGATTATGACCAAAATCCGGAGACGTTTAAGGCAAGATACCAGCCCCTTGTTACAGGTGGAGAGGTTTTCGTCAACAGAAAAGGAAGGGAAAAATACCAGGGCCAGCCCTATTTCGTAAGCGAGTACGGAGGTATATGGTGGAATCCCGGTCAGAAGGACGACATAGGTTGGGGCTACGGAGAAAGGCCTAAAAGTAAGGAAGAGTTTCTTGAAAGATACGAAAAACTTACAACCGCGCTTTTGGATAATCCCGGCATCTGTGCCTTCTGCTATACACAGCTGACCGATGTGGAGCAGGAAGTTAACGGGCTGTACACATATGATCGCAAGCCTAAATTCGATCCCGAAATCATAAGGCGGATAAATTCAAGAAAGGCAGCCATAGAAAAGTAAACCGACCGGAAATCAAAAAAGATTTCCGCATGACGCTTGCCGAAATATGAAAAATCGTACGGCAATAAACAGCAAAAACATGGTATGGCAATGAACATGGCATTATAATAAACATAGTATGGCAATAAACCTGGAGGAAGAGGTTACATGAAGGTTGAAAAACTTGTAGGCGAGAGATTCAAGGAAAAACCCTCCGACTACAAAACCGAAAGCCATGCTTTAATGCTCAGGGGAGGATATATAAAGCAGGTTTCAGGAGGTATTTTTTCCTGGTACACTCCCCTTCGTCGAATCACAAGAAAAATTGAACGGATTATACGCGAGGAAATGGAAGCTGTAGGCGGACAGGAAGTATTGCTTCCCCTTGTTGTGCCTGCATCTCTTCGGGAAGAGTCAGAAAAATTATCAGGTCCGGTCCCCGGTATGACTGATGAAGAAGCGGCAGTTCAACTGGTGCGGGAGTACGGTCAAAGTTATACCAGGTATCCTTTCATGATCTTTCAGATACAGACAAAGTTCAAAGAAGAAGCCCGCCCCCGAGGAGGACTCATATATGCACGGGAATTTACAATAATGGAAGCCTACTCATTCCATACTTCAGAGGAGGACCTTGAGCAGCATTATGAAAAGTGCCTTGAGGCTTATAAAAGAATATTTGCCAGGGCAGGCCTTCCGCAAGTCATAACTGTCATATCTGATCCGGGACTTATGGAAGGAAATGCCGCCGTTAAGTTTATGCTTCTTACCCCTGCAGGTGAAGATTTGGCTGCTGTATGCTCCCATTGCGGTTACAGCGCCGGTGTGGATGTCGCAGAATGCATTGTGAAAAATGAACGGGACCATATTTCGGAAGAGTTAAAGCCGGTTCATACTCCCGGTGTTCATACCATTGAGGATTTATGCAATTTCCTGGGCATACCTGCGGAAAAAACCTGTAAGGCGGTTGTGTATCAGAAAAATACCGACGACCGGTATGTTGTGGTGTTTGTTCGCGGAGATCTGGAGGTCAGTGAAACAAAAATAAGAAATTTTCTCGGCGAAGATATCCGCCCTGCCGTCATCACCGATGATTGCGGGCTTAAGGCTGGATATATAGGACCATACAACCTGGGAAGCGAATTTACGGTTCTTTTTGACAGGTCCCTTAAGGGTGCCAACAACCTTTCCTGCGGTGCCAATATTTATGAATACCATTATACCGGCCTTGATATTGAACGGGACCTGGGAAAGGTTGAATACCATGATTTCAGCAAAACAGCCGACGGATGCATCTGTCCCGTTTGCGGCAATGCTTCAGTAACCATATCCGGCGGAATAGAGTTAGGCGAAATACTCCAATTGGGCACAAAGTATACCGGGGCATTGAATATGCAGTATTTGGATAAAGACGGAAGCTCAAGTTATCCATTCATGGACTGCTGCAGAATAGGCATAGAACGGCTGGCGGCAGCAGTCTGTGAGGCTCATCACGATGAGCATGGCCCCATCTGGCCCTTGTCAATAGCGCCATGGGAGGTTCACATATGCTGCCTCCGTCCGGACAATCCTGAAATAAAGGAAGCAGCCGATAAACTTTATGAGGAATTGCAAAAACAGGGTATAGAAGTAATATATGACGACAGGAACGTAAGCGCAGGAGTTATGTTTTCGGATGCGGACTTATTGGGCGTACCTATCAGGGTCATCATAAGTCCCCGCAACATGAAAGATAACTGCCTTGAAATAACGACAAGGGACAGGAAGATTTCAATGAAAGTTGCTTTTGACAAAGCCATCGGAGAAATAAAAGCTTTGATTGATAACGCCGCTTGCTGAATCAGTTTTTGCTTTTATTTTTGTTCTTAAGATAATATTCCTTCATGCAATTAAAGCTTTTTTCGCTGATATCATGTTCAATCTTGCATGCATCAGCATAGGCAGTTTCCTCGTCCACACCAAGCCACATCAGGATTTCGGCAATTACCTGGTGCCGTTCGTACATTTTTTTGGCAATCTCAAGCCCTGCATCGGTAAGGGTTATAAAACCGTTGCTGTCGGTTTCTATATACCCGTTTTCCCTGAACTGCTTCAAGGCCACGCTTACAGAAGGCTTAGAATAGCCCATCTCATTGACAATATCAATGGCACGAACCTGCCCTTTTCTCTTGGTCAAGATTAAAATTGTCTCAAGATAGTTTTCGCCCGACTCGTAAATCTTCATGGGCTATCCTCCTTTTGATCACTCTGGTACTCCCCTTTTTTCATATTAACACAAATCAGCAATATCAGCAAATGAACGCAGCCAGAAAAAAAATTAAATCATCCTATTGACAATTGAGTTAGTTAATGCTAACTTAATATTAGTTAGGTAATACTAACCATTTATATTAAGCATCATGCATAGACCATGACTAGTATATGATTAGTACATGATCATTGTATGCTTATTGATTATATGGATTACAGAAATATGGATAGTTAAAATATATAAGGCCATGGATTGAGAATACAGGATATGAGAATATAGATGATTATGAGAATATAAACGATTATGAGAATGTAAATGATGTAAACATGGATTATGCAAATATGGATTATGTAAACATAGCTTATATAAATATAGATTATATAAATATAGCTTATGCAAATATAGATTGTGTAAAAATAAATTGTGTAAAATCTGAAATCTTTGAAAACGAAACGGGGGTATAACTATGATGCCTTTGTCAATGGCCAAAAACGGAGAAGTTAACTATATCAAGAGAATTACCGGAAAGGACCAAATCCGTCAGCATCTTGCAGACCTTGGTTTCGTGGTTGGCGAATGCGTCACGGTCGTAAGCAATCTCGGCGGCAATATGATAATAGATGTGAAGGGTACGCGTATAGCCCTTGATAAAAACATGCTGAACAGGATAATCGTATAGGAGGGATAACATTGAAGACTCTAAGGGATGCGAAAGTCGGAGAAACCGTTACGGTAGTCAAGCTACACGGTACAGGTCCTGTAAAGAGGCGCATAATGGATATGGGCATTACAAAAGGCGTTTCCATATATGTACGGAAAGTTGCACCTCTGGGCGATCCTGTGGAAGTTAACGTCAGAAACTATGAGTTATCTCTCCGGAAAGAGGACTGTGAAATGATAGAGGTACAGTAACATACAAGCACAGCAATATACTGAGGTATGCTGAAAGTACAGCAATATAAAGCAGCGCAAAGGCTGCTAAAAAAATCCGGTGCGGTTAGGCTAGACTAACTAAATCAAATGAAAGGAGCAGGCGCTATGGAAATCAGAATAGCCCTTGCCGGCAACCCCAATTCAGGCAAGACTACTGTATTTAACGGTCTCACAGGATCAAACCAGTACGTAGGCAACTGGCCCGGCGTTACGGTTGAAAAAAAAGAGGGAAGGCTTAAGGGCTCAAAGGATATAATCATTCAGGACCTTCCGGGAATTTACTCCCTCTCCCCCTACACCCTCGAAGAAGTAGTGGCGAGAAACTATCTTATAAACGAAAAACCTGATGCCATATTAAACATTGTGGATGCTTCAAACCTGGAGCGTAACCTCTATCTCACCACACAGCTGATGGAACTGGGTCTGCCCGTGGTGGTGGCCCTGAATATGATAGACGTTGTCCGAAAGACCGGTGATGTCATTGACATTAGGAAGCTCAAGGAGCATCTTGGTTGTGAAGTAGTTGAAACATCTGCCGTCAAAGGTGAAGGAATCAAAGAAGCAGCAGACCTTGCGGCAAAGCTTGCAAAAGAAAAGAAGGCGGCAAGACCCGGAAATAAATTCAGCGATACGGTGGAACACGCCATCTCTCAAATTGAGGATCTCATTCGTGATTTGGTTAGTCCCGATCAGCTTCGCTGGTTTGCCATAAAGGCATTTGAGCGGGATAAAGATATGCTCGGTCAGCTTAATTTAAGTTCTGAAGTTCTTGAGAAAATAGAAGAGGTCATAGCTGGATGTGAAAATGAGCTGGATGACGATTCCGAGAGCATTATTACCAATGAGCGGTATTCATGCATAAACCGGATAATGAAATCCTGCGTCAAAAAGAACAGAAAGCCGGGAGATCTTACCACCTCTGACAAGATTGACCTTATTGTCACCAATCGCTGGCTGGCTTTGCCAATATTTGCAGCGGTCATGTTCATAGTATATTTTGTTTCAATCACCACCGTGGGAAGCTGGGTTACCGACTGGACAAACGATGTGCTGTTCGGCGAGATAATTCCTCCTGCTGTTGAAAACTTTCTGATAAACATAGGATGTTCGGACTGGCTTGTCAGCTTGATAGTAGACGGGATAGTCGCAGGTGTCGGCGCGGTGTTGGGATTTGTACCGCAGATGCTGGTGCTGTTTTTCTTCCTTGCATTCCTGGAATACTGCGGATACATGGCCCGCATAGCTTTCATAATGGACCGCATATTCCGCAAGTTCGGCCTTTCAGGCAAGTCCTTCATCCCCCTGCTTATAGGATCGGGCTGCGGTGTCCCGGGAGTCATGGCTTCCCGCACCATTGAAAACGATCGCGACCGCAGGATGACGATCATGACCACTACCTTCATTCCCTGCAGCGCAAAACTGCCAATTATTGCACTCATATCAGGCGCCCTTTTCGGCGGAGCATGGTGGGTTGCACCCAGCGCATATTTTGTAGGAATTGCAGCAATAATCTCATCCGGCATCATTCTGAAAAAGACCAGGCTGTTTTCAGGAGATCCAGCTCCCTTTGTCATGGAACTTCCCGCATACCGCTGGCCTTCTCCCTCCAACGTGCTCCGAAGCATGTGGGAACGAGGATGGTCATTCATCAAGAAAGCCTCAACCATCATACTCCTGTCCACCATTGCAGTGTGGTTTGCATCCAATTTCGGAATTTCAGATGGTAAGTTTGGCATGGTAGAAGATTTAAGTGACGGTTTCCTTGCCAGGATAGGCAATGGATTGGCATGGCTGTTCACTCCTCTTGGCTGGGGTAGCTGGCAGGCAACCGTGGCAACTTTAACCGGTCTTGTGGCCAAGGAAAATATAGTAGGTACGTTGGGAATACTGTACGGAATTGCAGAAGTAAGCGAAGACGGTGCTGAAATATGGAGTGCAGTAGCATCCAGTTTCACGCCTCTTGCGGCTTATTCCTTCCTGGTATTCAACCTCCTGTGTGCCCCTTGCTTTGCCGCAGTTGGTGCAATTCGCAGGGAAATGAGTAACACCAGGTGGACATTGCTTGCATTGGGATATCAGACTACTCTTGCATATGTTGTTTCCCTGTGCATATACCAGTTGGGAAGCCTGTTCAGCGGTGGAGCTTTCGGTGCTGGCACCGTAGTTTCCATCGTGCTGGTGGTGACATTCTTATATCTCCTGTTCAGACCTGCCGATATAAAACGTTCCCTCAAGGCTGATCCAATCGTTCAATAGGAGGTGCATATAATGCTTTCATTCATAGCCGATAATCTTGCCAATATTATTGTGGGAGCAATTTTAGTTGGAATAGCCGTTCTTGCAATAGTGAAAATAATCAGGGACAAAAAAGCAGGCAATGCCTGCAGCAGCTGTCCGCACTGCAATAATTGCCCCCATTTGTAAAATTACACAAAGTTACACAAACTTGTTTTAAAGTTTCAGGTGCAGAAAAACTGCTTGCAATACTCAGAGAACTTACATGTAAAACCTGCAAAAAAGGAGATGCCGATTTTTATGAATCAGCATCTCCTTTCTTATTACACTTCCTGTTTTCTCAGTATTCTTAATAATCCATGTCAGCGTCCCCGGGTACAGAAGGTGTTTTCTTTTTCTCGGGCTTTTCAGCCACCGTGCTTTCGGTGGTCAAAATCATGGAAGCCACTGAAGCCGCATTCTGGAGGGCACACCTTGTAACCTTGACAGGATCTACGATACCCCTCTCGAACATATCAGCGTACTCTTCTTTTGCTGCATCAAAACCTATTCCTTTCTTGCTGCTCTTTACCTTTTCCACAACTATTGAGCCGTCAATTCCTGCATTGGCGCAAATCTGGCGAATAGGCTCTTCAAGGGCACGGAGTATGATGGCTGCTCCCGTCTTTTCATCTCCTTCAAGTGAGTTGACCAGCTCGGCAACATCAGGAATGGCATTGATAAAAGCTGTGCCTCCTCCGGGTACAATACCCTCTTCTACGGCAGCCCTTGTAGCGTTCAGGGCATCCTCCACCCTGTATTTCTTTTCCTTCATCTCGGTTTCGGTAGCCGCTCCAACCTTTATAACAGCCACACCGCCGGCAAGCTTGGCAAGTCTTTCATTAAGCTTTTCCTTATCATAGTCTGACGTGGTTCTCTCAATTTCTTTCCTGATGGCCTCAATCCTGTCCTTGATGGCCTTGGGATTTCCGGCACCACCCACTATGATGGTGTTTTCCTTCTGTACCCTTACGGTCTTTGCCCTGCCGAGCCATTCAAGCTTAATGTCCTGCAGGCTCAGTCCAACTTCATCCGAAACGACTTGTCCACCTGTAAGGATTGCTATATCCCTGAGCATTTCCTTTCTTCTGTCACCAAAGCCCGGAGCTTTCACGGCAACGCAGCTGAGGGTGCCACGCAGCTTGTTGACTACGAGAGTAGCAAGGGCGTCTCCTTCCACGTCCTCTGCAATCAGAAGCAGCTTTCCTCCGTTCTTGACTATCAGCTCAAGGGCAGGCAACAGGTCCTGTACATTGCTTATCTTTTTGTCGGTAATGAGGATATAGGGATCTTCCAGCACGGCTTCCATCTTTTCGGTATCGGTTACCATATAGGAGGATATGTAACCTCTGTCGAACTGCATTCCTTCAACTATCTCTATGACGGTGTCCAGGGTCTTGTTTTCTTCAACGGTGATGACACCTTCTGCAGTTACCTTTTCCATTGCGTCTGCAACAAGTTTTCCTATTTCTTCGTCCTTGGAGGAAATGGTGGCTACAAATGCCATATCGTCCTTGCCCTTTATCTTCTGGCTGTTCTTCTTCAGGCTTTCAACAGCCTTTTCAACCGCTTTTTCCATACCCTTTTTCAAAATCATGGGATTGGCACCGGCGGCAATGTTTTTAAGTCCTTCTCTTACAATAGCCTGTGCAAGCAGTATGGCTGTAGTTGTACCGTCACCGGCTTCATCGTTGGTTTTGCTGGCAACTTCCTTTACAAGCTGTGCTCCCATGTTTTCATAAGGGTCTTCAAGTTCGATTTCCTTGGCAATAGTTACTCCGTCATTGGTTATGGTAGGTGAACCGAATTTCTTCTCCAGCACTACATTCCTTCCCTGGGGTCCCAAGGTAACCTTTACGGTATCTGCCAATTTGTTGACCCCTGTCTCAATTGCCCTTCTCGCCTTTTCATCAAATGCTATAATCTTTGCAGCCATAGTTAATAACCCTCCTTATTCTAATATTGCCAGGATGTCATCCTGCTTTATGATAAGATATTCTTCATCATCCAGCTTGAAGGTGGTTCCGGAATATTTGCTGTAAAGAACCCGGTCGCCTTTTTTAACAACCATCTTGATTTCTTTTCCGTCTTTCACTTCACCCGGACCGACCTCAAGCACCTCACCTATAAACGGCTTTTCCTTTGCGCTGGACGGAAGAACAATTCCGCTTTTTGTTTTTTCTTCACTTTCAAGTTCTTTCAGGAGCACTCTTGAACCTAGCGGTTTAATTTTCATAAATTAATCAACTCCCTTCGTTTGATTATATTTATGAATGTTTATTGATAAAGCATAATGCTTTATAGATAGCGCATTTACCGGTACTTATGTCCTGGAACTTGGAATCGCAAGGTCTGTACCAAAGGGAGCTCCTGATTTTCTCTTAAATATTCAACTAATGGATTTTCACCATAGATTATCACTTCGGTATTCAATAAACAAATTAAAACTTTATTAGCACTCATTATTCTTGAGTGCTAACAATATTTTATATTCCACTATTTTCTTTGTCAAGATGGTTTATAAAATTTTTCGGTACAACAGGAAAGATGAAGCTTTTTTCATTAAGCTCTCTTTGCGTATTTTACAGCTAAATAATGGTTATAATGTAAAACAGGTGATAATTTAATGGCGGAAAAAACAAGAAAAAGAGGAAAAGAAGAAAATCAAAACAGTAACAACAGAAGCACCCATACTGATTTATACGGGCCAATACCGAAAACAACAGAAGCGGTTAAGGAGAAGCTTGGCGAAATTTTTTCCCAATGCAGCGATTTTATCCAAAGGGAAATTTTATGCGGAAAAAACGGCAAAACCAGAATGCTCCTGGCATATTTCAACGGCTTTGTCGACAAGATGATATTAAACCAGGATGTCATCAGCCCAATCCTTGACTTTTTTTCAAACAATGAAACAGATGAAGTAAGCCCTGTTTACATGAGGCTTAAAGATTGTATAGTCGTCAACAGTGAAATAAAAGAAGTCGATGACATGGGACAGGCTGTGGATGGCATCATATCCGGAGAGGCTCTGCTTTTTATTGACGGAGAAGAGAAAGCCCTGGTAATAGGGGTAAAGGCTCCCCAGGGCCGGCATGTTGATGAACCTGATACCGAAACATCCATCAGAGGCTCCAGAGAAGGTTTTGTCGAGAACCTGCTTATCAATATCATTCTCATCCGAAAAAGGATCAAAAATCCCAACCTGAAAATGGAGATGATGACCCTGGGGAAACAGACAAAAACCGATATATGCATCTGCTATATCAAGGGGATCGCCAACGAGGAAATCGTAGATGAAGTACGTAGGAGACTCAAAAAGATCAACACCGATGCCATACTTGATACCGGTATTATTGAACAGTACATTACCGACAACAGATTATCGCTTTTTCCCCTGGTAGGAAACAGTGAAAAATGCGACAAGCTTGCCGGAAAGCTGCTGGAAGGACGTGTAGCCATAATCTGCGACGGTACACCCTATATCCTTACGGTTCCTTATCTTTTTATTGAGTCAATACAAACTACCGATGATTACTATGATAATGCATTTTTTGCAACTTTTATGCGTATTATCCGCCTGTTGGCTTTAATGATATCTAACCTGCTGCCTGGTATGTATGTGGCGCTTGTATGTTTTCATCACACGGTTATTCCCTTCAAGCTGATGATTACTCTTGCGGCTTCACGGCAGGGAATTCCTTTTTCTCCTTTTGTTGAAGCAATTTTGATGATTATAGCTTTTGAGTTCTTACGCGAGGCGGGAGTCCGCATGCCAAGGCCTATCGGCCAGGCTTTGAGCATCGTGGGCGCAATCGTGTTAGGCGAGGCTTCTGTATCTGCAGGAGTTTCCAGCAACCTTATGGTGATCATCGTAGCTATTACGGCAACCTGTAGCTTTATGGTCCCACCGCTTATCAGAGCAACCATGCTTTTACGTTTTGTGTTCCTGGCAGCAGCCAATTTCATGGGTTTTTTCGGAATTGCCCTCGTTGCCGTGGTTGTCCTAACACACTTATGCAGTTTGCGTTCCTTTGGAATTCCCTATATGGCACCCTTTTCACCTCTTACTTCTTCTGACCTCAAGGATTCACTTATTGTGGTGCCCATATGGGCCATGGTGACAAGGCCGAGGATGCTGCGACAGGAAAACACCGGAGGCTTCAAAAATTCAAAACGCATGGAGGTAAAAACAAGCCGTGATTCTCGGAAAAGTTAAGAAAGGAATTTTCGCGGTACAAATCCTGCTTTTACTTATGTTTCCCCTGCTGCTGACCGGTTGCTGGAACAACAGGGACCTGGTTGATATAAATATTGCAACAGGTATTGGACTGGATCGAACGGAAGAGGGCAAACTCCTGTTGACCATCCAGATAGTGGAGCCTGCCGCAATCCAGTCCACAGCCTCAGGAAAGGGAAAAGGCGGAGGTGCGCAGCCGGAACCGGTATTTACCCAGTGCTTTGAAGGCGAAACGGTTTTTGAGGCTGTAAGGGGAATGCTATCCATTGTTGATAAAAAGGTGTTCTTTAGCGCAGCCCAGGTTCTGATCCTTGGTGAAAGGCTTTTACAGGATGGCATTGAAGAAGTGCTGGACTTTTTCCAAAGAGACCATGAAATGGATTATCAGATGCGCATACTTGCGGCAAAGGATGTTACACCCAGAGAAATTCTTGAAATAAAAAATGATATTGATCCCATACCCGCTGTATACATAAAAGAAACCGTAGACAATACCGTTGCGCGGGGAACGGTCAAAAAAACAATGTTGATTGACCTGATCAAAGATATAGAAGACAGGGGAAAGCAGCCTGCCATCGGACAGATATCAAAAGAAGGAGAAGAAAAGGTCAGAACCGAAGGTACTGCCGTTATTAAGGACGGAAAGCTGGCAGGCTGGCTGGATCCCTACGAAACAAGAGGGTACCTGTTTGCCATAGGTGAACTTAGGAGCGCTATTGTCAGTGTTCCTGCAGATAAGGGCAAAGTAGCCATGGAAATTATGAAGGCGAAAGGGAAAACCAAAGTGGAATTTGAAAATAACCAGCCATCCATGCTCAGCATAAAGGTGAGTGTTGAAGCTAATGTAGGAGGTTACGAAGGGACGGGCCGATTGGATTCTCCGGATAACCTGTATATGCTGGAGGAAAAGCTGAAAGAGGAAATTAAAAAAGAAATCATAATGGCACTGGAGAAGACCCAAAAAGAGTATTCCAGCGACATATTCGGTTTTGGCACGTACGTTCGGAAGTTTCACCCACAGTACTGGAAAAATGCAGAGAAAGAATGGGATTCCATTTTCAGCAACCTTCCGGCGCAAATTCAAGTAGATGCGAAAATAGAAAGAACAGGCATTATCATAAACCCTGTAGCAAGCGGTGACTAAAACAATGATATTTGTACTGGCGATTTTTGGTATCCTGATCTTTTATGACCTTACACAATTTATACGAAAAAAAGAACCTGCAAAGGTATTTGCAATATACATTTTCATTATGGCAATAAGCCTGGCTGTCAGTCTGATTCTGGCAACCGGCAGGCGACTGTCCAGCCCCTCCCGCTGGATAGAAGCCGTATTAAAAATTATAAAAGTTTTAAGATAAAAAGATTACAGAAGTTTTGAAATAAAAGATTATAGAGGTTTGCAATAAAAGATTTCAGGAGTTTTTAAGCAAAAAAGATACAGGGGTTTCAAAGTAATGGAGAAAGCACGGATTTCAAGTATTCAGCTGTTTCTGCTTTTATCAGGCTTTCTTTTTGGAAGCACTGTGATATTGGGTCCTGCAGGGGAAGCAAAAAACGATGCATGGCTGGCCATGCTCATCGGAGGATTAGGCGGAACTTTGCTTATGGGGGTTTATGTTGCCATAGCGACCTTAAACCCATCAAAAACCCTGGTGGACATTTTAAAGGAAAAGACGGGTAAAGTTATCGGTAGTATTCTTGCCCTTCTGTATGTATGGTATTTCATCCACCTGGCTTCCCTGGTGTTCAGGGATTTTGGCGAGTTTATTTCCACCGTGACTTTTCCGGAAACACCTATGGTTGTTGTAATAGGTCTTTTTGCAGTTGTTTTGGTATATGCGGTCAACAGTGGAATAGAAGTAATGGGAAGGTTAGGCGAGCTGCTGGTGCCTGTTATACCCATAGTAGTTCTTATTATCAGCCTGTCCCTCATCACTGTTTTTGATTACACAGCTTTTTTCCCTATATTGGAAAATGGCATAACGCCTGTGCTAAAAGCGGCCTTTACTTTCATAGCCTTTCCCTTTGGAGAAACCGTTGCATTCCTTATGCTGTTTCCCCATTTAAACAAAAAGGAAAATCTTAAAAAAGTGGTGTTTATATCGGCAGCTTTTTCAACCGTAATAATAATTACAACATTTTTTAGGGATATATTTGTTCTGGGAAGTGATTTGATGAGCCGCTCTACCTTTGCTCCTCATTCAGCATCCCTTCTTATACCTGGTATAAATGTAGAGCCTCTGATAGACATAAACCTGTTGATCGGCGGCGGGACTAAAATTTCGGTTTGCATTTACGCAGCCACAAGAGCTTTGAGCCAGGTAGCAGGAATAGATGACTACAGAAAACTGACCCGTGCTGTCACCACATTTTGCATCGTACTTTCAATATGGGTACATGAAAACATGATTGATCTGTTTACCTGGGCCACAAATGTATGGCCCTATTATTCCATGCTCTTTCAGATCATTATTCCCCTGCTGCTTTTGGTACTATCCGTAAGGGAAAAAAACAAGTCCTCAAATGCGAGGACGAAAAGCTGAAATACAGCTTCAAAAGCATCTGAATTTTCTATATCTCTCTCATATATTGACATAAGACGCTCTGCCTTGTTCCTGTAAGCCATCATGTCAGGTTTAAAAAGCTCATCTATAGTTACATCGAAAAAACTCGCTATTGCCGGCAGCATTGCGATGTCAGGCAAAGTAGTGCCGCACTCCCATTTGCTTACCGCCTGAAACGATACACCTATGGCGTCAGCAAGCTGCTGCTGCGTTATATTTCTCTCATCGCGCAGCTTCTTTATGTTCTTTCCAATGTTTAAACTGTTCATAAGAACATCCCCCACATAAATAGTAAACAGCGCTGTTTCTGATTACATTTTAAAAACATATTGTATGAGAAACAATAACCGCCTGGAATAGCCAGACTAACCTTACGGTTGAAACAAACAGACGCTAAAGGAAACGCCTTATAAGGACAGTTCCCCGCATCCATTATTGGGACTCTTCCATTTGAAAACATAATCATTGATATCAACACCAAGGTCTTTCGAAACCACAGGGCATTTTGCCTTCAGAAGGAAGAACATCTCCCTTTTTTGGGCTGAAAGGGTTTCAAAATTCCCCTGCCCCTTGCTGATAACTATATCCGCGTTATTGAATATGTTTAGGAATTCTTCGCTGCACTCTTCAAGGATCAAACCCGGTATATTACAGCCTGTGGAAATAATCCCGGCACACCGGTCAAGCCCTGATGCACGGGCATCTTCAACGGTAGCATCATTTATGACAGGTTCACTTCTTACCGCGTATGTTATATCAAGATGCGAAAAATCCTCTGCCAATACCCGGTCAAATACTGTCTCCCCTGCGTTGTCACCGATGATGAGAAGAGTTTTGGCATGTTTTAGCCTGTCCTCAAATTGTTCAATGTCAAAAATAATGATATTGCTTATTATATTACACCACAAAAACATCGGCGCATCCTTATCTCCGGTTTCTGAGGATTATTCCGTCAACTCAGAAAGCCCCTGGTATATACCCGGGGCTTCTATTCCTATATCTCGTATGGCTTTCCTTTTTCATTTTTATCGCGCGCCTCCAAGCCTTCTTTTCTCGGCTACTATAACATTGGTGAATATAAACACGCACCATACAATGCCGTCTTCAAGCCTTAGCATAAAGGGCAGTCCTGCAGCCAGGAAAATAATTCTGGCAAAAACAAGGCATAAAAGAACCAGGATCCCCGCGTTTGTCAATGCTTCCTCAAAGGTTCCCTTAAAGCTCAGCCTAAGCTGGGCAATTCCCGCATAAAACAGGAAAAATCCTGCAATAATTCCAAGGCACATGCTCCAGGTAAGAATCATATTGCCTCTGTCAATCATAAGCTCCAGTGGTGAAGGAATGTATCCAATATTGCTTATGCTGCTCCGGATATCCTCCCTTGCAAGATTGACATAATACCCCAGATCAATAAGCTCTTCAGGAATGTATCTCTTCGGGATGAACATGTCAAATCTGACCAGAAGCCAAATAAAAACAATTACCAGCAAGGAAAGCATGAGGCCAAGCAATAATTTAAGCAGTTCATACCAGCTTTTTTTCAGAATGTTGACAAAGTAATCATCCCTTAAGCCCCTTCTTATAATAATAACGGCATCCCTGATATTCTTAAGGCCATACCTGGCAAAAGCCAGGATGATCACTACTCCCATCAGGAAAATAATAATTGAGGGCTTTTGCTCCATCAGCTCCCTCTTGATGTTGTAATCGATTATTTTATATTCATATGGATTTTTACCTGTTGCTGCAATAGCCTCCATAAGCCTTTCCTGGTTTTCTCCCACGGTTGTTGTGTCCTCGGTTACCGCTTCCATGTAGGTTATTTCTGCCTGGGGATACAGTTCAGTTAACACCTGAACAGGAATAAAAACATCCGGGATTCCGTTATCTGAAATTCTGTGCACAATTGAATCTTCCTCAGCAAATACACCTAT
>JAMNYG010000084.1 GCA_023622945.1 Bacillota bacterium
TATAGACTCTGAATACTTAGTTTTGTTCATCAGAATAAAAAAACGTCTGAGAAAGCTTGTATTTAACAAGCTTTTTATTGTGCAAAAAAGGGGACACGAATTGTCCCGGTAAGCGGATAGGGGACAATTCTCGGCAAGCAGTGCAGGGACACTTCTCAAGGTTAAGGTACGGGGACACTTCTCTACTTCGAAGAATTGCTCCGAAGCTTGAGAAATGTCCCCGAAGAGAAGTGCTCTTATTCCACCGTGCTTGAGAAAAGTCCCCGAAGACGAAGCAAGAGAAGTGTCCTCCTTGCCTCTATCTACTATGCTTTCGCAGGCTTGCCTGCAGCTTTTTTCTTCAAGCTGTACTCTTTCCACACAACCCAAAGAGGACCTGCTATGAATACGGATGAGTAACACCCGCTGACAACACCCAAAAGAAGCGGCAGGGTGAAATCCCTTACCGACTGTATGTTGTTTACCTGAGCGAATATGAACAGCACAAGCACGCTTATGAATACGCATACGCTTGTATTGATGGAACGGGAAAGAGACTGATTTATGCTCTTGTTCACAATCTCTCCTATTGATTCCTTTCTCATCAGGCGGTTGTTTTCCCTGATCCTGTCATAAATGACGATGGTATCGTTCAGCGAGTAACCGAGTATCGTAAGAACCGTAGCTATAAATGAGTCATTCAATGGAATTCTGAAAACTATATGGGTGGCAAGAACAATTCCTATGTCATGGAAAAGGGCTACAACAGCCATAACTCCTGCCGAAAGACCTGAGATGGCCCTGAACCTGAACCAGATATATACAATCATCAAAAGGGATGTCCACAGTATGGCATAAGCTCCTCTTATCAGCGTTGCACGCCCGATAAACGGTTCAACGCTGTTTACACTGATATCGGCTCCCTCTTTGACATTGTATTCCTTCCTTATTGCTTCCACAACTTTGTCAAGCTCTTCACCGCTTAAGGTATCCTCTTTATTTGCCACATTCAGGACAAGCAAATGGATTTTCTCTCCGCTGGTTCCGCTGATTGTGGAAGATTTCTGTGCACTGGTCTTCTTGCCTATGGTCTCCTCAACAATCGCTTCTGCACGTGCAGTCTCAAAGTTTTCATCAGCCATCTGTATCTGAACTATCGTACCGCCCTGGAACTGTATATCCAGCTTTATACCGTTAAACAGGTATGCCACAAAGCTGGCCACAAACAGTAATATGGATAAAGCAAAGAAATATTTCTTCTTTCCTATAAAATCAAACATTCAGGCACCTCCTATGCTCCGTACAGCCAGCGTTTCTGGGCTATACCGGTTTTTGAAATTGATTTGACCATGATTTTGGGCAGGTATATACCTGTTACAAAGTTCAGTATAACTCCTGTTCCCAGTGAATAGGCAAAAGACAGGATCTGACCCGTTCCGAATACATACAGTATAATTGCAGCAATGAGCACAGTCAGGTTTCCGTCGAACACAGCCGAAAAAGCCCTGTCAAAACCTGCTTCTATTGAAGCATGCAGTGTCTTGCCGCTCCTTAACTCTTCCTTGATTCTTTCATTTACGATGATGTTGGCGTCAACACCCATTCCTATGGAAAGCACTATACCTGCTATTCCGGGAAGTGTAAGCGTGATACCGGGCCAGGCAATCGCAAGAAGCTGACCCACAGTCTGTCCAAGCAACGTAAAACATGCAACAACTCCGGGAAGTCTATAGAAAACCACCATAAACAGGCACACCAGCAGGAATGCAATAATACCTGCCTGGATCATTATGGTCAGCGCACCTTTACCCATCATGGGACTTATGGAATTTATCTGCTTGGGTTCCAGCCTGAAAGGCAGAGCTCCGGACTTTATGGTGTCTGCAAGTTCCTTGGCCTCTTGGGTGGCTGTTTTCATATCACGGTTTCCAAGAGTTATGACGGCATTTCCGTCAGGTATGTGGGTTTGAACTACAGGCGCAGAGATAAAAATATCATCCATGAATATTGCAATTCTCTGATTTATCAATCTTGCAGTAGCATCGGCAAACTTTTTCTTTGCCTCGGCTGTAAGCTCAAGCTGTACCTCCATCCCTCCTCTGGGGCTGGGCTGAGGCTTTGCATCCACAACATCGGTACCCTGAATGATGATCTTGCCGGTGGGCAGGGGGTTCCCGTTTTCATCAAGCTTGCTTTCGTCCACTTCCTGGAATGTCAGCAATGCCATTTTTCCTAGCTCATTTATTGCCTTCTGGGGGTTAAAGTCCTTTTCATCCGGCTTCCAGGGTATCCTGACAATTATGCTGCCGTTGTCAGGGTCAATGGTAACATCCCTGTCGAGGATGTTAAGGTTGTCAAGCCTTCTGTTTATTATGGTTTCAGCTACTTCAAGCTCATTCCTGGTAGGCTTACTGCCGTCATCCTTGACAGCGAACAGCGTAGTATCGATACCTCCATTGATGTCTATACCAAGCCTTATATCTCTGACCCCCGGTATATCTATCCCGAACAATTGTCCAAACCATGTTATATAGGAAAAAATTGCGATTATGAGTATACACACCAGAAATTTCAGCCCGTTTTTTAAGTCCATCTGTAAAATTCCCCCTTTTAAACTTGTCCACATGTGGTTATTATATCTCTTGCACGTGTTTCAGGTCAATAGACGTTATCCTGCAAAAAACTGCTACATTAAATTATTATAATTCCCCGGTACATCTTTTTCGTCAGCCTGATGCCAATTTTTACAAAAGCCTGTAGTCATTTATTATGAGTTGAAATTTTAAACCCAGAAATTCCGCAGCTTTTCTGTTCATTTTCATTCTGTCAAGAAATATTTCAAAATAATCCATTACCGGGCATATTCTGGTATCTATTTTAAGGTCCAGTACCGCAGCTTTTTGATCCGTATCGATATATAAATCCGAACTTTCAACTGCGTAGTTTACCCTGTCATGAATGTCAAAAGTGGCAAAATCGGTATTCCTGACCCTGCTTCTGTGTACATCGGACTTGTCCGACAAAATGAGAGCTGCGGAAATATGGCTTACGGCAGTGCCCGAATTCTCATCATGGTTTCCTATGGCCAGCATGATTTCAGAAGCTTCTTCAGGTTCCATGCC
>JAMNYG010000132.1 GCA_023622945.1 Bacillota bacterium
ATACGTCAATATACGCATACCCATAAGCATTCTTGGGAACATGGGTAAGGTACCGAAATATGTTAGGGGAGGCATACCCATTCCAAGAGGAGTGTTAAATGAAAACACTCCGTGTACAGTTTATGAGGACGGCGTGCCGATACCTGTGCAGACGCGTCCCATGGCTTTTTGGCCTGACAAGTCCGTTAAGTGGCTGCTGCTGGACTTTAAGGCTCAAGAGGGAAAAAAATACGAGCTGGTGACGGGCATAAAGCCCCCTGAAACCGAAACGCCTGTTAAAATTAAGCAAAGCGAGGAAGAAATTCATATTGACACCGGCGCTGTAAGGGTGATGTTTAAGAAGGACGGCTCAGGATTTATTGACGGTGCCTGGCTGAAGACTGCAGGCGGTGAGAAGGAGATAGTCCCTGTTTATGAAAAAGGAAGCATGCGACGTTCCTTTATGGATTATTTCCGCGTAAATTCAACCGATGACTATCCTTCAGGTTCGTATCCGAGAAAAGGCCAAGTCAGTCCTTCAAACCTTATAATTGACACTTTGACGGTAGAAGAACAGGGTCCTGTAACCGCTACGGTGCTGATACGCGGCTGGTATGAAGGCCTTTACATTAAGGATAAGGTTTTTTGCCGGTGAAGCGACGATATATGCTCAGCATACCTTTGTTTATGAAGGTGAACCCTATACCGATTTTATAGGAGGAATCGGACTTACGCTTCCCCTTGGATTACATCCCGACAAAAAAAGGCGAGTGACCACTGTAGGAGGAGAAACCCGCCGTGAAGCATGGATATATGCCAATCCTCTTTTCGGTTATGATCCTCCTGAAATACCAAATCCCGGAGGAGACTATCCTTTCTGGAAACAGGGAGGGCTCCTTCAGGATACTGACGGGAGCTATCTCATCTGGAAATGCTGGGATAGAAAGCATGCCCGCTTAGTGATGGACAGGGGACAGAAGGCGCCGGGCTGGATACATATAAGCGATCAGGAAACAGGTGCTGCAATAGTCATGCCGGATATGTGGAAAATATATCCGAAAGAATTGTATGCCAGCAATGAAGAAGGTTATCTGACGGCATATTTTTATCCTGAAAGCCTGCCTCCTTTGGATCTTCGCCGTTATGCACCCATTTTCGGTACGGGCGAGTCTGAAAGCTACGGCCCCGGACAGGCAACGGGAGTAAGCAGGACCCATGAGATATTCATATTCTTTAACGAAGGCTCTCCTTTGGATAAGGCTGTTATGGACGATATTGAGGCAAAAGCCGTTGGATTGAGCGGGAAAACAGTGTTGTTTGTAGATCCCGAATGGTATGTGTCCACCAATGTGGTGGGTGAGTTTGCTGTTGCAGATACAGGCAAATTCCCTGTACTTGATAAACTGATCGCCGATTCAACCAACTTTATGCTGGTTCACAGGAACACTTACCGCTGGTTCGGCTTTTTTGACTACGGAGATTTTCAGTCTATATACCGCTACTTCGCTCCTGTGGAAAATGAAGTCCATTTGGCCAAAAACTACCCCAATCTTACCGACAACCTCAGGTGGATGAATGACTGGGGGAGATGGGGATGGGTAAACGATGAAGGACTGATCACTTTCTGGCTGTTCATACAGTTTTTCAGAACAGGAGATTATGCCGTTTTTGAGGCAGCAAATGCTTGCGCATGCCATGTAAGGGACGTGGATACGGCTCATACCAAGGAATACTATAATATTCCTGATGGCTGCATGGAGGATGTACGGGGCAAGGGCAAGAGACATAATGTACAGCACTGGGGCGACGGATATTTTGGTACACGTGTATCAATACCCATAGCCCAGCGCCTGCAATATTATATGACAGGTGACGGGCGCACCCGGGACGTAATGGATGAGGTTTATGAATGCTCAGTAAACAGAATGGAGCCTGACTGGGTATCCGATTCAATAGCCACATCTCTTTACAGCATTTTTGCCAGGTGGGAGATGACAGGCGAAGAGAAATACGGTAAGATGCTTGACAGCTATATAAAGGCTTGTCTTGAATATCAGCAGAAAAACAACGGCGTCTTTCCATATAATGCCACATTTGATTTTGAAAAAGGGAAAGTGATAAGTTTTAAAGGCAATCACCACAGCATGTTCTGGCACGCTTTTGGTATGACCAACTTCCTGCTGGAGTATTATTTCCTTACAAAGGATCCTGACCTGGCAAAAGGGTTGATCAGGCTTGCCGAGACTACCCTTGAGTTCGACAAGACTGCCCGGGCTGAACGCTGGTTTAGATATTATCTGTACAACCAGATATATGCAGCGGGATATATGCTTACAAAGAGAGAAGATTTCAAAGAGCAAATACTGAAAAATATAAAACTTAACCTGGGAGACAGACGCTTTGTCCCGAAAAATCCCGAACATTGGATAGGAGAAAAAGCAAAGGTGGGACCCAAAACTATATCCATGATAGGCTTTGCAATGGCAGGACTCCCGTACGCCATGGCTGCCATCGGGGATGAAGGACCAGATATGGTGGACTAAACCGTGTTTTGATTGCGATTATCCCTATTTGTAATTGTTCAAATTATATATATCCATTTATAATTATTCCCATTATAACAGCATTTGCCGGGAGGATATGCGATGAATTTTGCAGAGGAATATAAAAGGCGTAAACTGCCCGACCTTTTGACCGCCCTTGACGGTGAAAAGATTGATTCTGCTGAACTCTGGCAAAAAAAGCGCCGCCCTGAAATACTGGAGCTTTTCAGGGAACACGTATACGGAAAAGCACCTGTAGTGCGCCCCGAGAAAATGTGGTTTGAGGTCCTGGATATCAGGCAAAACATGATGGACGGAGCAGCACTCCGAAAGCAAATAGGCATATGTTTCGAAGGGCCAAAAGGTAAAGGCATGATAAAACTGATATTGTTTGTACCGAATAATATCCCAAAGCCGGTGCCCGTATTTCTTTTGACAGGCATAGGGGAGAAAAAGCATATTGACCCGGACAGAAATATAAAAAGCCAGTGGTGGCCTGCTGAGGAGATCATTTCCAGGGGATATGCAGCCGCTGCTTTTCATGTTTCCGACGTAGATCCCGATTTCCATGACGGATTCAAAAACGGGGTGCATGGAATTTTTGATGATTACTCGGACAGCCGTCCCGGCAATGCATGGGGCACCATCTCGGCCTGGGCATGGGGCGCAAGCCGTGTGATGGATTATTTTGAGACCGATTCTGATATTGACTCAAAGCGTGTAGCAGTAATAGGACACTCAAGGGGAGGAAAGACAGCTCTGTGGTGCGGAGCACAGGATGAACGCTTTGCCCTTGTAATAAGCAACAATTCCGGAAGCACGGGAGCGGCAATTGCCCGCGGAAAAGCAGGCGAGACCGTCAAGGATATCAATGAAGGCTTTCCTCACTGGTTCTGCGGCAACTACAAGAAATATGCCGGGAGGGAACATGAAATGCCTGTGGACCAGCATATGCTGATTGCGCTTATGGCCCCGCGTCATGTATATGT
>JAMNYG010000020.1 GCA_023622945.1 Bacillota bacterium
GAGGATAATGGACGGTATAGGAAAAAAGTTTATGGAGATGACAAAATACCAATTCCTTGGAAAGTCATCTCAAGCCAGAGGCCTACCGCAACCCCCTCTCGAGAAGGAATTTGATACTTCAAAACCGCCGATTAATCTGCCCCAGCCTGACAAATTAAAACTCGGTAATGTTCCGCTGATAGAAGTAATAAATAACAGGAGAAGCATACGCAAATATTCAGACACGCCTTTATCCCTCGAAGAATTGTCATATCTCTTGTGGTGCACCCAGGGAGTCAAAAAGGTGGCCGACAAAGTAACATTCAGGACTGTTCCTTCGGCCGGCGCAAGGCATGCATTTGAAACATATGTGCTCATCAACAAGGTTGAAGGGGTAATCCCAGGCCTTTACAGGTACCTGGCCCTCCGGCACAAGCTGCTGGAACTAAACACGGAACAGGATATCGCCGACAAAATTGTGGCAGGCTGTATGAGACAGACCTTCGTCGCTTCAAGTGCCGCAACTTTCATCTGGGTTGCAGATGTCGCCAGAATGGCATGGCGGTATGGTGAGAGAGGCTACAGGTATTTGCACCTTGATGCGGGGCATGTATGCCAGAACCTTTATCTTGCTGCAGAGAGCATAGGCTGCGGCGCTTGCGCCATCGCTGCCTTTGATGACGATTTTATCAATGAAGTCATAGGAATAGACGGCGTTGATGAATTTGTGATTTACGTTGCCACAGTGGGCAAGAAGATTTAGATGCGGGAAACAGTAAGCATTTATTTTAAAACCAACCAAAATGATTATATGTTTTTTATTAACTTTTGCTCTCGCTTCCTGGCCGGGAGCGAGGATTAAAATATAAATGTCACAAGCTGACCAACACTTCTAATTATTGCTCCCTACCTGGGAGCGTAGGTTGAAATAATGAGAAATAAGTGTGGAAAAAACGCCGTAACGTGACAGCACCCCCGTCCCCTTGTCACGTGGAAAGGAGAAATTATGGAACAAACCGAAGGAAAACTGAACTCTCTGTCCCTGGACTCGATATGCGCGGCCCTTGCATATGCCATGGGTATCCCCGCGCCCCGGGAAGTGGCAGCTCCGTCAAAGAAGCTGACTGATTATGTCGATAAAAGCTTTGGCGGTGAGAAAGCGGACAGGATATTTCTCTACAATCCCGATGCCATAGGAGAATGGATATTCCGCAATATTCCGCAAATACCGGGACTATTTATACGAGGCCATAACCCGTACGGAGCTTGAGCTTCCTCTCCGCGCCGTTATGCCATCGGTGACGCCGGTGTGCTTCGGGACCCTGTACACGGGTGCCCAGCCTTCCGTCCACGGCATCCAGAAATACGAAAAGCCGGTAATCACCATAGACACCCTTTTTGACGCACTGATCCGGGCCGGGAAAAAACCGGCAATAGTGGCAAGTACCAACTGCAGCATGGCAAAGATTTTCCTGGAGCGAAATATGGATTATTATATCTTCGACAGCATCGCGGAGATCAACGCCAGGGCGGTTGAGCTGATCATGGCAGATAAACACGATTTTATCGCCGTGTATAACGGCAACTACGACTATACCATGCATAAAAACGGTCCGGAAGCGCCTATTTCTCTTGCCGCGCTGAAAGCAAACTCTGAGGCATTCGCAATGTTTTCCGTACTGATTTCTTTCCACTGGAAGCATCACAACACTCTTGTTGGCTTTGCCATGGATCACGGCTGTCACGAGATAGACGACAATCTCGGTTCCCATGGCCTGGATATGCCGGAAGATCTCAATATCGTCCACCTGTACGCCGCATATCCGAAGAAAATAATAACCGCGAATGCATACGCAACCTTATAAAACCACCGGCAGGCAAAACTCAAGTTGCCTGCCGGGAAAGTTAAAGTCCTTTTCATTTATGGAACAATCAAAATTGTTTGTCCAATGATTCCAATTACTTATTGATTGATTTCAATTCTTTACTGAATGATCCAGGTCATTTACCGAATGCTTCTAAATACAAATCCATGTCCACTACCTTATTGTTAAGGCGTGATTCTTCTGCTGCAAATGCCATAAGATGGCTTTGGAGGGACTTCTTTGCCGATGTCCTTGAATCAGTGTTTTCCTTTATGCACTGTATAAAGTCCCTGATAATGCCATAGTCTCCCCCGCCATGGCCCTGCTCCGACTGATTCAGTTTGATGGTTATCCTGTCGCCCTTCAAAAAATCAACATATTCAATGTAGTTCTTATCCATATCGCCCCAAAGCTCTCCCTTTGTGCCAAGTACGCGTATTTTCCTGGTATTCTCATACGTAAAGGCGCACATGGTAAAGGAAGCGGTTATGTCATTTTCAAATTCCATTATTACTACCTGATGGTCAACCACATCATTGTCGCAGTGATAAACACACCTTCCGTAAGGGCCTTCCCTTAATGCCTTTATTAAAGCCTCACGGCTGGTATCCTGGCTGACCACTTTCTTAAGTATGTCAGCCTGCCAGTTTCCGTTCCAGTCAACATATATTTTGGGAGCATAATAGGGGCACGTATTTTTATGAGGGCAACCGTCAAGGCATCTTTCCGGAGCGCCTTCGGGAGCATTTTCCTTCCTGAAATGCTTCAGTGATCCAAATGACGAAACCTTCCTGCATTTTTTATCCACAAGCCAGCAGATTATATCCAGGTCATGGCATGACTTGGCAAGTATCATGGGACTTGATTGAGCGGTATTCCTCCAGTTCCCTCTGACATAGCTGTGTGCCTGGTGCCAGTATGCGACATTTTCACTGTGTTCAATGGTCACTATGTCGCCTATTACGCCGTCTTCCAAGAGCTTTTTAATGTTTGTGAAAAAGGGCGTATACCTTAAAACATGGCAAATGGTCAGGATCCTGCCGTACTTTTCTGCCTGCCGGACCATTTGAACGCATTCATCCGGCTTATTGGACATAGGTTTTTCCAGCAGTACATGGTACCCTTTCTCCAAAGCCAGCATTGTCGGCGCAAAATGATCCTTGTCCTGATTACAGATCATGGCCACATCAGCAAGTTTGGGTTGTGCGAGCAGATCCTCCCATGTTTTAAAGCTCATGCTGTCAGGTATTCCGTATAGTTCACAAAAGATCTTTCGCCTTTCTTCAATTGGTTCTGCAACTGCAATGATTTTCATTTCTGAATGGCTGTCCAGGGTATAGGGTGCATATGCTTCTCTGCCCCTCATTCCGGCTCCAATCAGAACGGCAGTGATTTTTTTCATATTGACATCCTTCCTATCAAGTTACTGTTTCAGCAAGTTATGTTTCAATTAAAAAGAGCCATCCAACGGAAACTCCCGGTTTCATATCACGGAAGTTTCCGCGGATGTGAGGTAAAGTGTGCTATGAATCTTCGGTTATAGTATTATTTGCCTTATTTGCTTGCTCTCCATTGTTCAAGCTGAGCGTTCATTTCACCTATGATTTTCTTGCTGCCTGCTTTTTCAAGCTTTTCAAGGAACGCATTCAGGTATTCGTCTACATCAACGCTTCCTGTAAACAATGCAGGCATATATTCTTCAAATACCGACTGGCACTGTGCCAGTTCGCTCTTGACAGGTTCCGGGTTGAAGCTGAATCCGAATATTTCTGAGATCTGAGCTGAAGCGTTTTTGTCGGGTCCTGCCGGATACCAGTCAGGCTGTAACGGGTTCTCCTTATAGCAGTTGAACAGATTACCAAACTGCCAGCCTGCTCCTACATAATATCCGCTCTGGTCAATGCGCTCAATTGTATTTTCATTGATCTTCTTATAGTGCTTATTTTCAATACCATAATTAATAAGGTTCATCAATCTTGTATCATTTCTGTCAAACAGCAGGTCATAAAGCTGGATGCACTTATCCGGGTTCTTGCTGGTACGGCATATAGCAGTAAATCCGCCTTGCACGGAGCCCGTAGATAAATATGGTCTTGCCAGTTCGACAATAACCAGGTCATCCGGCTTAAGGTTAAATGCATTTGCCTGGTTTGCAAGGGTGTCAGGATTTGAAGTGCACAGAATTGATGCAAATTTCTGGGCTGCTTTTTCTGCTGTGGTATCAGTAACCGTTGCAGCGTCTGCTCTGATTATGCCTCTCTTATACCAGTCTCTGAACAGATGCAGAACATCTTTCATTTGCTGTGTCTCAAACAAGTTGACAAACTTAGGGTCCTTTTCTCCGATTACCACCCCGCCGGGGTTTGTAGCCGAAACAATTTCAAGCCCTACCGAAACAAGAGAGAATGCATAAAAACCTGATGCACCTGTAATGTCTATGGGATAAATTCCGGGCTCATTATCAACTATCTGCTGATAGAATTCGGTAAAGTCTTCCAGTTTTTTTGCTGATGAAATATCAAAATTATACTTTTCAACATACTTCTTCTGGAGCAGGATACCCGGGGTGCTGGGAAGAGGTCTTAATATCATCATGCCATACAGCTTGCCATTAATCTTTGCAGCTTCCCAGACTATCTCGGGGACTTCCTTCATCATGTTTGGAGCAAGTTCTTTAAGCTTTTCCATGCTGATTTCCTGGAAAGCACCTTTTGATACATTGGAGATGTAATCATTGGTAAAGTTTGATGTAAAGCACATGTCCATTTGATCATTGGAGGCAAGCATTATCCTCATCTTTTCGTCATAGGAGCCCCAATCTATAAAGTTCAGGTCCAAAGTGGCATTGATTTTTTCTTTAATGATTTT
>JAMNYG010000171.1 GCA_023622945.1 Bacillota bacterium
GTGTTTATAAAATGCAGGGGAAACATAAAAGAAGTGGAAAAGGAGCTGGGGATATCTTACCCCACCGTTAAGAACAGGCTTGAGGATGTTGCCAGTGCCCTGGGCTACAAAACCGAACCTGCTCATGGCACATACAGCAGCAAGAAAGATATACTCAATAAGCTGAACAACGGAGAAATCACTGTGGAAGAAGCTATAAGCATGATGAAGGAGTAATAGAGGGTAATATCAGCAGGGCAGGACCTGCTGTAAGAATGGAGGGATTTTCGTAATGCCGTATGATGAGGAAAGAATGCTGATTCTTAAGATGCTGGAAGAAGGGAAAATAACCAGCGAAGAGGCGGCAAGGCTCCTGGAGGCTCTTGAGAGCGGACAGAAACAGGCACAGGGCCAGGGTACCCAGAGACAGGAGAAACGCACAAATTACCAGGCTGCCTTTCAGGAAGAAATGCGCAAGGCCAGGGAAAAACTCAATGAGTGGAGGAAAGATATACGGAACAACTACAACCAGAAGGATTTTGACCGTTTAGTTGATGAGTTCAGCAGCAAGGCTGAAGCTCTGGGGAAAAACTTAGCCAATACAACTTTTGGAATTGTTGACAAGGTAATAGATTTTATAGGCAGTTTTGTTGATACAAATGCATTTAACATATTCGGAAATTATCCCGTGGAGGAAAGGACCTTTGAAGCTCCGGCCCAAGAGGGCATGGACCTGTATATTGAGGGAATAAACGGGCCGGTTTTTGTGAAAAAACACCTTGAAAACAATATTGTTATCAGGACGAAGGTAAAGAGCCCCCAGAAAAACGCAGATAACGTTCTGGTCTTTTCGGAAAGCGCCAATGCCATATTATTGAAGCTGAACAATACGGGTAACATAAGCGTAACCCATGAAGTGTTTCTGCCGGCGGTAAAATACGGAAATGTGAGGTTTGTAACCTCCAACGCCAAAATTTATGTTGAAGATACTCTGGCCAAATGCTTTGAGGCATTTACCAAGAACGGGAACGTTGAGCTTATGGGTGTAAACAGCGACAGGATTAATGTCGAAACCAAGAATGCCAAAACCCAGGTAAGCTATGTATTGGGCAGGAACATAGACATCAGTGCCGTCAATTCCATAGTGGATATAAAACATATTAAGACCGAGAATATGAACATTGCAACAACCAATGGCAGGATACAGGCTGAAAACATACAGAATTTTGAAGGTGCTGCAGAAATTAACGTGAAACTCAAGACAACCAACGGCGGGATAAAGGTCAATATGAATGACATGGACAACAGGGGTTACAAGATAAAGGCACAGACCCGCAACGGAGGAATCAACCTGCTGATTCCGGAGATAACCTACCACAATATAAACAAGCGCGGTCCGACAGGCAGCTTTGTTGAGGCTGAGTCCAAAGGATATGAAAGTTTCCCCGGCAGAGTAAATATAACTGCCGAAACCGAAAACGGATATATAGAGATTGTAAAATAACTTTTTTTTACAGGCACCAACTTGCCCAGATTTACAGGCAGCAGCTTATGTACAGGCAGTACCTTGTTCAGATATAATGCCGGTGGCTTATGCGCAGGCAGTAAATTGTCCCAATATACTGGCAGCAGTTTCAGGAGGCTGAACCCTCTTGGCTGCTGCCTGTATGTCTTTTCTGAAATATTCCTTGTATAATATTTAGCGGTAAATTATAATATTTTCAGTAAAATTGCAACAGTATCAAAATAACGGCTAAGAGGTGGACAATGTTCGACAGATTGGATGCTGCCGAAAGCAGATACGAGGAAATAACACTCAGGCTGAGCGATCCCGGTGTAATCGCTGACCAGGATTTATACAGAAAGCTCACTAAAGAGCATTCCGAGCTTGAGGAAATCGTTCAGAAATATCGTGAATACAAGAAGGTAAAAAGTGAAATATCGGATTTAAGGGAAATGCTCAACGAAAAACTGGACAAGGACCTTAAGGAAATGGCTGAAGCGGAGCTTGATGAATGCGTTGAGAAGCTTGGCCAGATAGAACAGCAGCTTAAGATACTGCTTCTGCCTAAGGACCCAAACGATGAGAAAAACGTCATCGTTGAAATAAGAGGAGGCGCAGGCGGAGAAGAGGCTGCGCTGTTTGCAGGTGTCCTGTTCAGGGCTTATTCCCGTTATGCCGAAAGAAAACACTGGAAAATGGAGATATTGGACTCCAATCCCACTGAGCTGGGAGGATTTAAGGAGGTTGTGTTTTCCATAGAAGGCAAGGGAGCCTACAGCAGGCTTAAGTATGAAAGCGGTGTTCACAGGGTACAGAGAGTTCCAATCACCGAAGCCAGCGGAAGGATACATACTTCCACCATTACGGTGGCAGTATTGCCTGAAATAGATGACGTGGAAATAGAAATCAACCCTGCAGACCTCCAGATAGACACATTCCGCGCAGGAGGAGCGGGAGGCCAGCATGTAAACAAGACCGAATCGGCCATAAGGATAACCCACTTGCCCACAGGTATAGTGGTCACCTGCCAGGACGAGCGTTCCCAGCACAAAAACAGGGAAAAGGCAATGAAGGTTTTAAGGTCAAAGCTGTATGAAATGGCACAGCAGCAGAAGAACTCGGAGGTTGCCCAGGAAAGAAAAAGCCAGGTGGGAACCGGCGACAGAAGCGAAAGAATAAGGACTTACAATTACCCCCAGGGCAGGGTTACCGATCACAGGATCGGGCTGACCCTTTACAAGCTGGATGAAATTCTGGACGGAGACCTGGATGAAATAATAGATGCCCTGGCGACAGCAGACCAGGCTGAAAAGCTGGGCAGCGGAAACAAGGAAGATGAATAATATTGTATAATTTTATATCCCCCTGATGAATAAGATTAGTAACAAGCAGTTAGTTAGGGGGATATTTTGTGGGTAAAATAATGAACATAACTTTTATCGGACTTGTTTCGGGCATGCTGGGAACAGGCATTGGCGGAATGCTTGCGTTCATCATAAAAGACATAAGCAACCGCTTTCTGGGGCTGATACTTGAGTTTTCAGCGGGGCTTATGACTGCGGTGGTGTGCTTTGAGCTTATTCCTGAGGCATTTGAACTTGGAGGGGTGCCGCTGACCATTGCAGGCGCTGTTGCAGGCATTGTGGTTATTATTATCCTTGAAGAAATAATCCGAAGGAGCACGTACTTGCAGAAAAAATACTGGAATACCGGACTGTTGAGGGCCGGCATACTTGTAGCCACCGGGATAGCCCTTCACAATCTGCCTGAGGGTTTTGCGGTAGGATCCGGTTTTGAAGCCTCCTTCAACCTTGGGATAACGGTTACTGCTGTAATAATAATACACGATATTCCTGAAGGCATTGCAATGGCGGTTCCCATGAGAATAGGAGGGTTTTCAGGGCTTAAAGCCTTTATGCTTACCCTTGCATCGGGGATACCCATGGGCATAGGTGCTTTTTTCGGAGCCGTGCTGGGAGAGGTTTCACCGCTGTTCATTGCCGTATGCCTGGGCTTTGCAGCCGGCGCCATGCTGTACGTGGTTTGCGGAGAACTTGTGCCCGAATCGAAGAAACTGTATCTTGGCAGGCTTCCGTCTTTAGGCAATGTGCTGGGGATAATTTGTGGTATAATTATATCTACATATAATTGATGCTGCTTAATGTAGCTTAAGTTTAAATCTTTCATAGAGTGTAGAAATGATATGCTATGGAATAACATTGGAGCAAGCCTTGAGACTGTTATTCCTGCATATCATTTCCTATAAGCTAATACAAAGTGCAATTTTTGTAACACTTGCTTCCATACAGGCCAAGCTACAAAAGAGGGATTAACGTGAATACACTTTTATTGAAAGTTGACAAGGATAACATAGATGCTGAAAAGATAAGAACCGCCGCTGAAGTCATAAGGCGAGGCGGATTGGTTGCATTTCCTACCGAAACGGTATACGGCCTGGGTGCAAATGCCCTGGATGAGACTGCTACCAAAGGCATATTTATTGCAAAGGGAAGACCTTCCGACAATCCTCTGATTGTGCATGTTGCTGATAAAGAAAGCGTGAGGATGCTTGTTGAAGGAATGCCTGAAACTGCGGAAAAGCTCATGGACAGGTTTTGGCCGGGTCCTCTTACCCTGGTGATGAAAAAATCCCGTATCATTCCGAATATAATCACTGCAGGTCTTGATACAGTCGCTGTCAGGATGCCGTCCCATCCTATAGCGCTGGCCTTGATAAAGGAAGCAGGGCTTCCTGTTGCTGCACCCAGCGCAAACACGTCGGGAAGACCCAGCCCCACTACCGCAAAGCATGTAATGGATGACTTGTGGGACAAGGTGGATATGATCCTTGACGGAGGTCCAGCTACTGTAGGTGTAGAATCCACGGTGCTGGATATAACCGGCGATGTTCCGATGATATTAAGGCCGGGTGGAATTACGCCCTCACAGATAAAAAGCGTTCTGGGCACGGTTTTATATGATCCTGCCCTTAATGCCCGGAATGCCGAAAACTCTGTACCTAAATCTCCGGGTATGAAGTACAGGCATTATTCTCCAAAAGCCCAAATGTTCATAATAGACGGAGAGCTTGCCGGAGTGGTTGCCAAAATCAGGGAAATGACGGACGAATATGGGAAAAGGGGCTTGTCTGTAGGTATTTTGGCCACGGAACAAACCAGGGACATGTATGATTCGGGAGAAATAATTTCCCTGGGTGACAGGGACAAGCCGGAAACACTGGCGTCTAACCTGTTTACGGCTCTTCGGGAATTTGACAGAAGGCATGTGGATATTATACTAGCAGAAGCCGTAAAAAATGAGGAAATAGGCCTTGCCGTCATGAACAGGATGAGCAAGGCGGCCGGAGGCAATATAATTAAGGTTTAGGGGGATGCTATGAAAAAAATTCTGTTTGTTTGTACCGGTAACACATGCAGAAGTTGCATGGCCGAAGGCTTGTTTAATTCTGCTGTATCTGCAGATAATATGTTAGCAGGAAAGTTTTCAGGCAGTTCTGCAGGGCTTGCGGCTTTTGAGGGTGATACGGCAAGCAGTTTTGCCGTACAGGTCTTGTCAGATGAGTGGGGCATAGACATAAGCTCCCACAGGGCGAGAAAAATAAGCAGGGAAGACATAACCGGATCGGACCTGATACTGACAATGACCCAGGGGCACAGAAAGGCTCTTGCTGAGGCTTATCCGGAAGCTGCTGACAAAATATTCACCCTGAAGGAATATGTTATGGATTTGGGTAAAAACGCAGGTTCCGGCCGTTTTGCCGATTCACTGGACATTTTGGATCCTTATGGCATGCCTCTCAATGTATACAGGGAATGTGCCAGGGAGATAAAGAATGCTGTCGATATTCTCATAGAAAAGCTCAAAAAAGAAGAATTAGGGTAAAAAAATTTTGACACAGGATAGCCAATACTATAAAATTAATGTGATAATAAAGAGGCAGTCTCTTGCGCTGCCAGCTTTTTATGATTGAAGGTGAATAGAGGTTGATTGCGGTTGGAAGCGATCATGCAGGTTATCACCTGAAAAATATCGTAATCCAGTATTTAAAGAGAAACAACTACGAAGTCAAGGATTTTGGCACATGTGATGCCTGCTCGGTGGATTACCCTGATTTCGGACAGGCTGTTGCAGAGGCGGTCAGCAGAGGAGAATGTGAGAAAGGTATCATCATCTGCGGAACCGGTATAGGCATATCCATATCTGCAAACAAGGTACCCGGAATAAGGGCGGCGCTGTGTACGGACACTTACATGGCGAGGCTGAGCAGGGAGCACAATGATGCTAACATCCTTGCTATAGGAGGACGGGTAGTGGGACCCGGTCTTGCCCTTGATATTGTTGAAACCTGGCTTAAATCCCAGTTCCTGGGCGGAAGGCACAAAGCAAGAATTGAAAAAATACACCAGATTGAAAAAAAATATATGAAAGTGGACGGGGGATTAACTGATGAATAAAAACGTTTTTGTTTTTGATCATCCGCTTATTCAGCACAAGATTTCACTTTTGCGGGACAAGAATACCGATACCAAGGAATTCAGGGAACTTGTAAGCGAAGTTTCCATGCTTATGGGTTATGAAGTGACAAGAAACATGCCCTTAAAGGAAATAGAGGTGGAGACACCCGTAGGCATAGCAAAATGCAAGGTTATAGCAGGTAAAAAACTGGGTATAGTGCCTATACTGAGGGCAGGCCTTGGAATGGTTGACGGCATGCTCAAGCTTCTGCCCATGGCAAAGGTGGGGCATATAGGACTTTACAGGGATCCTGTGACTTTGGAACCCGTGGAATATTATTGCAAGCTTCCGGTTGATGCAGAAGAAAGGGAGATTGTTGTCCTGGATCCCATGCTGGCAACCGGTGGTTCAGCTTCAGCAGCAATTAAGTTCATCAAGGAAAGAGGAGTAAAAAGCATCAAGCTGATGTGCCTGATTGCCGCAGAAGCCGGCATTGAAAGGGTGACCAGGGATCATCCTGACGTTGAGATATATTGCGCGGCGGTGGACAAGGAACTGAACAGCCACGCATATATCGTACCTGGACTGGGAGATGCAGGAGACAGGCTGTTCGGCACAAAGTAGAGGCTGTTTGGGCTTTGTTTGACCAAGCTTTAGGGGGACAATGTTATGAGGCCGTCGTGGGACGAGTATTTCATGCAAATAGTTGATCTTGTAAAAAGCAGGTCAACCTGTTTGAGGAGGCAGGTAGGAGCGCTTATAGTCAAGGATAAGCGCATACTGGCTACCGGGTACAACGGTGCTCCAATGGGATGCAGACATTGTGCGGAGGTAGGCTGTCTCAGGGAACAGCTGAACATTCCTTCCGGTGAGAGGCACGAATTGTGCAGAGCCATACATGCCGAACAGAATGCCATAATACAGGCCGCGTATTCAGGCATCAGCGTAAAGGGCGGAACCCTTTACGTCACTCATCAGCCCTGCGTGTTATGCGCCAAGATGGCAATAAATGCAGGAATAAAGAAAATCGTTTTCCGGGGCGACTATCCGGACAAGCTGTCTATGGAGCTGTTAAAAGAAGCCGGAATCGAAGTTGTCAAGCTTTAACGGGTACAGGAGTACCATGCCAGGGAAGGTGTTATCTTGATATACATATATGAGTATTTCATTTCCTTCGCACTGTCATTCATTATAGCCTTTGCCTTTACTCCTGTTGCAAAAAGCATAGCATTCAGAATTGGCGCCATAGACGTTCCCAGGGACGGAAGACGTATGCACAAAAGGCCAATACCACGTTTGGGAGGCCTGGCCATAATTACGGGCTTTGCCGTTACCATCCTCTTTAATGTCATCCTTTCTCTGTTTGACATCAGCGGGGTTTTTGTGCCTGACCTGAAGCTGGCAGGCCTGATGGCAGGTATAGCAATTATTGCAGCCGTAGGTATCATTGATGACGTAAAGCAGCTTAGAGCCAAAATCAAACTTGTATTTCAGCTTTTGGCAGCCTTGGTTGTGGTGCTGACCGGCACGAGGATAGGTATCGTTACAAACCCGTTTTCAGAAACGGGATACACGATACTTAGCCTTCCCATGTCTTATTTTTTGACAATAATGTGGATTGTGGGAATTACCAATGCCATAAACCTTATAGACGGTCTTGACGGGCTTGCGGCGGGAGTTTCCTCAATAGCTTCCCTGTCACTGTTTTTCGTTTCGGTAATCAGAGTGGATATGGAGCCCGATATATATGCCGCAGTGATTACAGCAGCCCTTGCCGGTTCCACCCTGGGTTTTCTGCCGTATAACTTCAATCCCGCGAAAATCTTCATGGGGGATACCGGAGCCACTTTCCTTGGATTTACCCTGGGAGTTATTTCAATACAGGGGACTTTGAAGGCTTATACCGCAATATCCATCACGGTTCCTTTGCTGGCTTTGGGACTTCCCCTGTTTGATACAGTTTTTGCAATAATCCGAAGGCTTTTTAACAGAAAACCGATAATGGAAGCAGACAGGGGACATCTTCACCACAGGCTGATAGATATGGGATTGAGCCAGAAACAATCGGTGGCGGTAATGTATGCTACAAGCGCTGCGCTGGGCCTGTGTGCGATAGTCCTTGCTGAAAAGGGAGTTTTCAGCGCCATTATTCTGGTTTTATCCGTTTCGGTTTTTATAATCGCAGGTGCCAGGTACATGAGCGAACTGAACAGCAACGGCGGCAACGGCATGGCCGCTTTAAAGGAACGGCAGCATAAGGAAGCCATGCCCAACATAATAACGAACGGAGATGCAAAAATGCGGAAATTAAAAGTTATGACCGTTTTCGGGACAAGACCGGACGCTGTTAAAATGGCGCCTCTTGTCAGGGAACTGAAAAAACATCAGGAGATTGAATCTTACACCTGTGTGACTGCCCAGCACAGGCAGATGCTGGACCAGGTACTTGAAATATTTGGAATCAAGCCCGATTTTGACCTTAACATAATGCAGGAGAGGCAAACTCTTGAGCAGATCACCGTAAAGGCCCTGGAAGGGTTAAGCAATGTATTTGAACAGGTTAAGCCAGACGTAGTATTGGTCCACGGCGATACTGCCACTTGCTTTGTGGCAAGTCTTGCTGCGTTTTATAAGAAAATTCCCGTTGGCCATGTTGAGGCAGGGTTAAGGACTTTCGACAAGTATTCTCCCTTCCCTGAAGAAATGAACCGCAGGCTTGCCGGCGTGCTGGCTGAATTCCACTTTGCTCCTACTTCCGCCAATAAAGCCAATTTGCTTAACGAGGGAGTAAAAGAGGATAAAATTTATGTAACCGGGAACACCGTTATTGATGCCTTGATGTCAACCATTGACAACAACTATGTGTTCAGAAATGAGCTGCTCAAAAACATAGATTATGATTCAAGGAAGGTTATCTTTGTTACCGCCCACCGCAGGGAGAACCTGGGAGAACCCCTGAGAAATATCTGCAGGGCGCTTAAACGAATCGTGGAGAAATATGAAGACGTTGAAGTAGTATATGCAGTTCATCTGAATCCTGCAGTGCAGGAAACCGCAAGGGAGATACTCCTGGGGCAGGAAAGGGTACACCTTATTGACCCCATAGACGTGCGGGAAACATATAACCTGATAAACAAATGCTATATGGTTATGACCGACTCGGGAGGGATACAGGAAGAAGCTCCTGCCCTCGGCAAACCTGTGCTTGTGTTAAGAAATGATACCGAAAGGCCGGAAGCGGTTGAGGCAGGTACCGTGAAACTTGCAGGTACAAATGAGGACAACATAGTGTCCATGGCTTCCACCCTCATTGAAGACAGGAATGAGTACAACAGAATGGCCAAAGCGGTTAATCCTTACGGGGACGGCAAAGCTTCCCAAAGAATTGTACAGGCCCTGCTTTATGAGTTCGGAATAAGTACCCGGAAGCCTGAGGAATTCAGGGTGTAAAAGATATTGATGGTAAAGGACAGTAACCGTCCCTGCCATATTCCTGCGATATAAAAGTCGATATGATTGAGGATAAGGGATATAATCGGGGCAGATATGCATCTGCCCATTTTTTACGGTCTTGAGCCATTGTGACAGAATGATACGGTCTTGCGCCGTTATAACAAAATGACAGGGAATGATATGCTGAAGAATATACTCACAGCATATCATTCTTTCATTTCACCGTATAAATTTTTTTATCCTCCATGCCGATAAATAAAAGAGAATGTTCCAAAAACTGCTTTATACATAAGATTCCTTCATACACAGGAATTTTACACACAAGAATCCTATACGAAAGAACTCTATACACAGGAATTTTATACACATGAATTTCATGCACAGGAATAAAAGAGCACCTTACAGCTTATTTCCGGAGGTTTACCTATGAGGTTTTTCAGAAAGTTTATTGCTGTCTATATATCCCTATCTATACTGGTATCTTGTTTCCCCGGACTGAATGATGTCTTTACGGCCAAAGCCCGGGCAGTTATGGGAGGGCCCCTGCGCCTTGTGGCGGCATCGGACCCGGAGACAGGAACCAGGCTGATTAATCCTACAGATGTTGTCCTGGAATGGGATGCCGTTCCGGGGGCTTCATATGAATTGAAGTATTACACAAGCGCCGGAGTTGCCGTAACCGTAAACAGCGGGTTTAACCTTGATGCATCAAGAAACAGGTATTCATATAAGGTCGAAAACTTAAGCAAGGATTTTGTGTATAATTTCACCGTAACGGCGGATATCGGGGGAACCGTGCTAACAGATTCCCTCAAGGTGATTACAGGCATAACCTTTGAAGCCGTAAACCTGCCCCAGACTCCTGTCAGCCTTCCGGGAGGCGGAAAAGAGATAGGGGCCATTCCCAAAATGAAATTCCGCTGGAAAATGCCCAGGACGTATGACGAGAGCCTGGGAATAGTTGAATATGACAGGAGGGCCATTGATTTCAACATATTCATCGGAACTGACACGAAAGGTACCAACCGCAATCCCATAAAGGTCAGGTTCAGCGAAACGGTGGGTGCTTCAGGTGAATACCTGGCTACCAGGACCGAAGAAGGGCGTAACATTAAAACCATAGCCCAATCGGTGGACATTACCCCTGATGGCTATGTGGAATTTGTTTCAGAAGGAGTGGACGATCCTTCCCCGTTAAATCCCCTTGTGACAACCCCTGTTGCAGAGAATCCTGCCTATGACGGGGCTGAAACAGGCTTTGACGCCGATAACGTAAAGGATCTTGATACGCTTCCGGCAGGCTCAGTAAGCTTAAAAGAGATATACCGCAATCCGGACCTGACTCCCGGAACGGTATTAAGGATGAGTATTGAGCCCGTGTTCAATGATGAGCTGAATCCCGACGGCACAAGCAATGTAGCTTATGTAACCTCTCCTATTTTGGAAGGGTATACCTACACTTCCGTAAGGTTCAGGCTGGAAAAAGATACTTCCAACAATATTGTGGCAACCATATACAAGATAAACCAGGACGGAAGATCCGACGAAGATCGCGTTTCCTTCTCATATCAGGTGCAGTACAGCGTTAACCCTGATTTTACAAACCCAATAATTAGCGCAAGACAGAGGGATGAATTCACTCCCGGGAATACCCTGACCATTTACATCGTGAATACCAGCGGAGACCACACCATGTATTACAGGGTTATCGCCACGGCGCCTGTTGCAGGACAGACCCTTTATTCGGGGGTAATAGACTATGCTGCCTCCATGGACACTTCTCTGCCTCCTCTGCCCCAGGATTTGCAGGTTGAGGCGGTTGTTCCGGTATCGGGCATGGTTGATGATACATTTTATGGTGATCCTCCCCAGGGCAGCTTCGAGGTGAAATCGGGAAATATAAAAATCAAGTGGAAGAAACCTGCCAATTATGACGAACTGATGGCAATCAATGATACGGATCCTCTTTATTTCAATATCCTTATCAGTTCTTCCCAGGTGGACATGCCCGGAAAGACCGAGAGAATAGATTATATATTCGGAGATGTTTCCAAGTCAAAAACTTATGAAATCAGGTACAGGCAGGTTCTTAAGGTAAATCTTGCGGCCTGTGATGTGGAAGGGGACTACCTGGTATTTGTCATAGACGGATTGAAGCTTTTCCAGACAATAGAGGGGAAAACGGATCCCAGCCTTCCCCTGGATTTGCATGAACCATATGATAATCTTGTTGTCATACCGTCACCGGAGATGAATACCGACAGTTATCCCACATACCTGCTTCCCAATAAGAGTTATTATATCAAGATGTTTTCTTCCAAGGGGCAGAAGGTGTCTTCAGATTCCATCCCCTCAAGTTTTACAACGCCCCTGGATGCAAAAAAGAATCCTCCGGCACCCACAGGATTTACGGTGATAAGAAATGAAATCACAAAGCCGGAAGGAATAAACTCAGTAACCCTTGAATGGCAGAAGATAAGCTTTAATCTCAGTGAATATACCCTGGATCTTTCCGTCCCGTATTCAGTATACTATGACCTGTACATGAGCAACACCATGGATGACCCCGATGAGTTCGTAAGGATAGGCACTACGGAAAACCCGGACGGAGATGTGGTTTTTGGAGGTTTAAGCGATGCCAGCAACATCATAAATGCAACCATCGGGCGCCTGTCCGAACCGGATGCGGTAAATAAGTTCGGCGACGGTCTGAAACCCAACGCCACATATTATTTCAAAGTATATACCAGGGTGATAATCGGCACTGAAACCAGGATTTCCAAAAGTACCGGGATACTGGCCGTAACCACCCTGAAAGGGGACATTGTGCCGCCGGGAGAGGAAGAGAAAAGGCCGCGGGTGCCCGATGACCCTGAGAACAACAACCGCTTTTCCATAGCCCTTGACCAGTCAGGAAACAGAATGGTGGACAGCAATTCTGTCGTCCTCAGATGGCCCGAACTGGAGTCGGATGTAAGGTATACGCTTATCCGCACTTCCTTAAGAATAGCAGGTAATGCAACCATTGAGGAGATAAGCCAGAATCCTGAAAACCAGTACAAGGCATACCTTATGTCTGCCCAAAAGCCTGCAGTAAACGGAGATTTTGCATATAACGGTGAAAAGAAAGAATTCACCTTCAAAGCAAGGGATTTGTACCCGAATACCGTCTACTTCTTCAGCGTGAGGGCTGAGAGAATTATTAATCCGGGACAGCCCGACGAGAAGGTAATTGTTTCCCCTTGGGCCACCATTCCTGTAACCACTGCCCTTATAGAGGAGCCGACGGATCTTGAAATAGTGACCGAAGGCTTTGAAATAGACGACAAGCATGAGATCGCCGTGCGCTGGATAGGAAAAGACGGTTACAGGTACGAGATTGCCATAAGAAGCGAGAATGAAAGCAGTTTTACCACCCTGAGCGAATACTCGGGCTTCAGGTATCTTCGGATAGAAAAACCTGCCGAGCTGGCAGGTACCGACTATTCGGTATACTATGCAAGGATACTCTACTTAGATTCCAACACCAGGTACTATATCAGGGTGAGAAGTTTTGTGTACAACTCCATAACAAACAGCCATGATTACTCAAAGTACACCCCGCAGATAAGCTACCGGACAGAATTCAGCCAGGAGGATTATGATAAGGAAGAAGAAGATAAAAAGCAGCGTGACAGGTATGCCGACAAAGTGAAATTTTTCAACCAGATTCATTACTGGATACTGGAGGATTCTTCAAGCGTATACAAGATAATGCTGAGAAAAAGCAAAGTGGAAAACTTTATAAAGTATAGCCCGGACGACAGCTATACCGTGAACCTGTCGGCATCATCCTACGGCAATGCTCCCGCAAGGGGGGTATATATACCCCTGTCGGTTGTTGAGACCCTGGAACACGCCAGGAAAAACCTTGTCATAAAGAGCCCCGGTGTTGAATTCATATTCAGGCCGGATTCCATAAGCAAAGGAAATTCAACCGATATTGAAAAGGTTTTTTCCAATGTATATGTAAGGGATGCCTACATATACATCGAAATTAAGAGCCTGAGCGGCTCAGAAAGGGGTCTTCCCGCAGGTTCCGTGGCCGTTTCAGACGTCAGCAGGCTGAATGTGGAGGTTGTCGGGACGAGGGATACCAGCGATGAAATTGACCAGAGGGCCGGTAACATCCTTGACTACTATATCAGAACAGGACTGACCATGCTTATAGGTACTCCACAAGGAAATAAGAACACCCTTGATAAACTTGACAAAGTAATTGAAAATATTGTGGAAAACATACACAAGAGTTTTCAGTCATACATGAGGCTTCACATTGAAGGGACCTACGGTGTCATCAGGACAAGGGAAACCATTGATGCTTTCGGGGCGCCCCTGTCTGCAACAATGCCTTTAAGAAATCTGTATGAAGACCGGCTGAAAACCGCATATTTTAACCGGAACAACAAGTGGGAGACAAGACCGTCAACTTATTCTTATGTATATAACACAGTGACCTTTGACATCATTTTCCCCGGTAAACTGGCCGTTTTGGGAGAAGACGGGAAAAGCGGGCTGAGAGTACCGCGGGGCCATTGGGCTGAAAAAGATATAACGGCTTTTGTTGCAAGGTATGATATAAGGGATATATTTACCCAATCATCAAGAAACGGGATTAACAGCCCCGTGACCGTTGCTGAAAGCATACAGGTCTTTGGAAAGGTACTGGGTGGTTATAAGCCGGAAGCAAGTGCGACGGAAATAGCCCGGGAAGCCGGACTGTCAGGTGCCATCAGGCTGAACGCTCCCAAGAGGAACCTTTCCAGGGAGGAGCTGGCATGTCTCCTGGTAAGGGCATATGAGTTGATGACGGGTGTTAAAACCGATACGCTAAGGCCGGGCAATATGGTTTATATCGGTGATGAATCAGGCATCTCCGGGGACTGCAGGCAACAGGTGGAAATATGTGTACAACTTAAGCTTATGGATCTGGATGAGAAAAATGAATTCAGGCCAAAGGATGCAAGTTCACAGGCAGACCTGATTTCATCGCTGTCAAGGATGCTCAGGCTGTTAGGCAGGCTATGATCCTCATCCTTGACAAGGGAGAAAGATTTACTGCAAAGCTAACATATACAACAAAGATTTAAGTACAAAGATAAAATATGCAGAGATACCATATAGAAAGAGATAATATGCACAAAGATGATACGCCGGCAGAAGGATTCAGCAAGGCAATGACAGAAGGATTGAAATGCAAAATATAATACCAGCAGGATATAATACCAGCAGAATACAATACCGGAATTATTCAGGTATGAGAAGATAATGCGGATATAAGAAAAGAATTTAAGCACAGGTCAACAATACGAACAGAGGAAAAAGATACAGAATATAGGGGACTGATCCGTATGAGGAGATTTGGTAAGTTTCTGTCAGCTTTTGTGGCAGCCGTTATTTTAATACAAGCCATGATGACATGGACGGGATATGCACATGAGCAAAGTTCAATTCCCAGGAATATTTCTGTGGCAATGACCGGTGACAATCCCGATATCTGGACGGTGGACGGAAGGCCTCATGTAAGATTGACATGGGATCCTGCAATCTTTCCCGTAGGTTCGGATATTATAGATACGGGATACAGGATTTACATTTCCGAGGGAGCATCTCAGCCAAGGCTCTTGATGGATCGTATAGGAAGCACCCATACTTCATGGGAGGTTACAAGGTACGGTGATACGCCGTTAAAGTCAGGTACCGTTTACTCGGCGAGAATAACGGCTTATCACACCCACCGGGACCCGGTTACACAGAGGGAAACCACAGATGAGTCACCTCTGTCTTATTCAGATGTGGTTACCTTTTTGACCGACATAAATGTACAGGTGCTGACGGCAGGTATTGATGCTCTGGAGATAAGGTGGGACGATGTAAAGGTAAACGGCAAAAGGATAGATTATGATATCCTCATTTCCAGGAGCAAGGATTTCCGGCCGGACAATACCTTTGTCTATAATATCAGACAGGAAAACATAGGTCCTCTTAATCCGGTAAAGCCGGTTATAAATGAAGAGGGAAGGGAGCAGCTGTCTTTTGTGGCCAGCGGCAGCGACTTTGGACTGGCCCCCGGAACCATATATTATGTTAAGTTAAGGCCCAGAATTGATGCCCTGGTGGGCGGTGCTCCAGTTATCCACAACAAGGAGACCGCCATAGTGGTGGGAGCAACCTACATACTTGCAACCATGACCAAGATGTCGGATACATGGTGGAAGCTATGGTGGAATCCTGTTGTAGATCCCTCTTTGGGTGCGGGTGAGAAGATTAATTACAGGATAAAGCGAGGAAATATTTCACAGTGGGAAAATCCGGTGCTGGTTACCATAGGTGAAACCACTGATACCAGTTACTACATAGAGGTGGGAGATCAAGAATACTTTTACGTGGTTGAAGCGGACATAAGAGATCAGTACGGTATTGTCAGGACACTGTCTTCAGAGAGAAAGACACCGGTTTCTCCGGACGTACCGGTTAAACCCCCTGTCCCCGAACTGTTTGAAGAGATAAGAAAGCCTATTGATAATCCGCAGGGCGAAATCATTTACAGGCATGACACGGAGCCCTGGCTGACGCCCACATCTGCAACGGTGGCATGGAAGGCTCCCAGGCTGGCTGACGGAACCATAGACCGCCAGGTTGTGTATGACATATGGCTTTCCCCCGATCCTTCGGTTTTGGGAAGTGATACTTCCATTCAACCTGTCAGGAGGGAATATTCGGTTCCCGGCCCGGATTATATAAGCATCGAAAGCCAGGTTGTTGCGTTCAGTTATGTGTTCAGCGGGCTTGATCCCAACAGGCCGTATTACCTGAAGATAATAGCCAAGAAGAGTTTTACCGTGGAGGAGAACGGCCAGCTGGTGGTTAAGTTTTTCGAGTCGGATCCGGCCGTGAAAATGATAGTCACTCCTCCCAAGGGGCCTATAGACCAGCCGGTAGCGCCCGCGAAACCTCCTTTCAGGGTTAAAATGGTGACCGATCCTTCCGGGAAGGAAAGGCCGGATGTGGGAATTTACAACGCATGGGTGGAATGGAGAAACAGCTGGAAGGAAATCTGGACAGGTACAGGCTGGAAGATGGTTGAAGAAGACGAGGACACAGGCGATTCCATTTACAGGTATGTGACATATGATGAGGAAGTAACTTTCAGCATAGGTTATGCCGTTTTTGAAGAGGGAATGGACTATGAAAGCATAAGAGATTTGCCCATGCAGATTACCGGCATCAAAAACGACATGAAAAATGTAAGGCAGTATTACAACATCGAAGGGCTTAAGCCCAATACCGCATACATTATGTGGATTAAGGCCTTAAGGCCAGACTACAGGCAGCCGGGCAGCTTCCTGGAATCAGAGCCCTCAGACCCGGTTATTGTTGTGACATTGCCTGAACCCGGAAGCTTCATAGTAAAGCCTGCCGTGCCTGCATTCACGTACAGCATGGCGGGAGATACATATGTAGAACTTAAGTGGAACTACAAGCCAGAGTATACATATTACATAAGATACTCGGAAAGGGAGGATGGCCTGGCGTCGGCAAAGGAGATCACTGTAACTCCCACGGATCTTCTGAAACTGAAAGGGCAGATAAGGATAGAGGGCCTCAATCCGAACACCGTGTATTATTTCTGGATTCAGGCCGACTCTACGGGTCAGAGAATAGAAGAGGGGCTTTCATATTTCAGCGATTCCTACATGGTCAAAACATTGCCCTATTCGCCTCCTGACACTCCAAAGGGATTCGGCGTCAAAAACTCCGAGGATGCCATTGGAAAGGATTACGTAATAGTTGAATGGATACAGGCTGAAGGCCTTGAGTATCTGATCCAGGTGTCGGAAGACAGCTCCTTCAGTAAGTTTGTTGAGTATAAGGCCGGTAAAGTGGGCGAGTATAAAGTTGAAGGGCTTCGTTCAAATTTCAGGTATTACATGAGGCTGTTTGCCTATGACCCTGAAAAGAAGCTGTATTCACTTCCTACAAACAGCATAGCGGTGAGGACCCTGAAAAGCGATGATGAATATGATTCGGGAGAATACCCCGAGGATGTAATAGTGGGAGAGATAATCCAAACTGAATATTCAAACGGGGTATGGACGTTAAAGATTACCGGCGTAAATGCCGACAGGTTTATTGAAATGGCGTTAAACGACGGGATACTTGATTATGTTATAGATTTGACCAAATCACCTTCAGGAACCACCAGGAAAGTCCTGATAATATCCAACAGGGTGCTGAGGGCTTTTTCACGCATGAAGGAATACATCATACTGGACAACGGATATGTAACGTATACCCTGAAACCTTTTGTGTTTGAGACTGAAGATGAGAAAAGGCTTGTTTCATCCGGAAATGATTTCGATGTAGAGCTGGTTTTGACCGATCACGGACAAAGAGGAGCTACTGCGGGAGAAGGGCTCACATATTACACTAAAGCCTCGGGCATGTCTATCAGGTTCCTGGATGGTTCTTTCGGAATACCTGTAAGAAAGTTTAACCAGCCGCTGGAGGTTTCCCTTTCCTACAGCGACAGTGGAGTTTTCACAAACGGCCTGAGGGAGGTTTATTATTACACTGAGCAGGAAAGGACATGGAGCAGGCAGGACAGCGTAAAGAAATTTGACGACTTATTAGGGAAGGGCTATGCAACCATCAGGGTCCTTGAGCCGGGAAGAGCAGCCATTCTGACCGCGACGGGGACGGGGGGAAGATACAGCGATATTACCAGTCCGAGGCAGCGCCAGGCAATAGAGGGGATTTTGCAGAAGTATGAGCTTAAGTCGGTTCCGGGCATTTTCTTCAGACCTAATGAGTATGTGACTGCAGAGTTCGGATGCAAACTGCTGATGGACGTGCTGGGCTATCAATATGGTCAGGATTACCTGGAAAAGGCTCTCAAAGCCGGATTTATAGATTTGCAGGGAATGGAAAACCCTCGAAGGGTATTGTCACGAAATGAAGTATCTGATATGCTGAAGAAGTTGTACCGACTTAAGACAGGAAGCAGCGGACCGGAGAGAAATTCTGCATCAGAAGGATCCGGACCCGTTACCCGTGGAGAGTTTATCGTTGAGATTTACAACATGCTTGTGGAGACAGGAGAAATATGATGCATGTTTCGGTTTGAATGCAGAAAATTTTAAACTAAATGCGGCAAATTATTTCTGATACCTTAAAATTTTTAAATTGTTTTTCGAAATTATGTAATTGGCTTATGTGAAATTTGAAGGCCTGAACATGGACAAACGAACATTTACAGATCCATCCATAAGCAGATAAACCCAGGTACAAAGCCAGTTATAGGAGTTTGTTTTAAAACATTTCATGTATATCCCCATTTTAATAGGGCAATAATTCTATTAACCGAACCACCCAGAAAACCGTGCGGAGTTCAGGTGGGAGCAGGAAAATAAGGGGGATATACATGAAAAAGTTTTTCCGGGCTTTTTTTATTTTGCTGTTTATTATTATATGTTTTGTGTTTTTTTATACCACCATACATAACATAAATTTCAGCCGGACCGAAACTACTCTGGTTGAAGTTTTTAAGAGTACCGGCGCCGATGCGGTAAGCAGTGAAATCTATTTTTGGTCTGACCTGGAAGATATCCTGCATGGCATGGATGAATTGGAAGATTTGGCCGGAGCCTTTTCCGGTGCATTGAAGCTGAAGGATGATATGCTCACAAGAAGCATAAGAGAAAACCAGCATATACAGACAGTTGAAATAAGCGGAACGGATGCTGAAGGAAGGCTGATAAACATAAGCATACAGCAGGAGAAGGAAGCCGGCGACACGGGTGAATGTTTCATATCGGTGAGCGTAATGCATGATATGCTTGACGAAGGGCTGGAAGAGATAAAAAATACCGTAATGGAAGTATTTGCAGAACATAACCTGGATGCAAGGGTTAATTCGTGCATTACAGGTACGTTTGAAGGAAAGCTTGGCGATAAAGAAATTGACGAAATAAGGGACAGAGTGTTAAAAGCTGCAGGGGCCAGGAAAGTAGAAGGCTTAGCGGAAGAACACCTTATCAGTGTATCGGCTTATTCACCTGCAATGGGTGATGGGGTTAAGTCGGGAAACCGAAGCATAAATTTGAATTTGGCAATACGTTACAACGCTTTTGAAGATAAAACTTACATATGGCTTGGAACACCTGTAATTACAATTGAATATTAGATAGACCAAAGAGGAATACAGCATAAAACACGAAAGGGAGAAAATAAAGTGTCCAGGTTAATTATAACGGAAGCAGCTCCTTTAAAAGGAAAAGTAAGAATAAGCGGTGCCAAAAATTCAGTTCTGCCCATTATTGCAGCATCGCTGCTGGCAGAAGGTGAAAGCACCATAGAGGAAATTCCTTACCTGAACGATGTAAGGATTATGTGTGACCTTCTTTCATACATTGGTGCCGGAGTGGAATTCCTTGATAACAGAAGCAAACTGCGTATAATTCCCGGTAGTGTATCCTGCAGTACAGCTCCATACGAGCTTGTCAACAAAATGAGAGCGTCTTTCCTTATTATGGGGCCACTTCTGACAAAGACCGGAATTGCAAGGGTGCCGCTTCCCGGAGGCTGTGCCATAGGCTCAAGGCCGGTGGACCTGCATTTAAAAGGCTTTCTGGCAATGGGCGCCGAAATAAAACAGGAGCATGGTCTGATAGAGGCCAGGGTCAGGGGCAGGCTGAAGGGGGCAAAGATTTACCTGGATTTTCCAAGCGTCGGAGCCACTGAAAATATACTCATGGCAGCTGTTTTGGCCGATGGAGTTACAACCATTGAAAATGCAGCCATAGAGCCTGAAATAGTGGATCTTGCCACCTATCTTACAAGCATGGGAGCGGATATCAAGGGAGCGGGTACCGATACCATCAGAATCTGCGGTGTTTCTTCCCTCAAAGGGTCCAGTCACTCAATAATACCTGACAGGATAGAAGCGGGAACATATATGATAGCGGCTGCCATAACACAGGGTGATGTGGTGCTGGAAAATGTTGTGCCTGACCACCTGAAACCTGTAAGCGCAAAGCTGAGAGAAATAGGAGTGGAAGTTTCTGAAGAGCTTACATCCATTCACGTCAGATCCTCGGGGAAACTGAATGCTGTGGATGTAAAAACCCTTCCGTATCCGGGGTTTCCTACCGACATGCAGGCGCAGGTTACCGCCCTTTTGAGCAGGGCACGGGGAACGAGTATTGTAACCGAAACCATATTCGAGAACCGTTTTATGCATGTCGGAGAGCTGAAAAGAATGGGCGCAAATATTAAGATAGAAGGACGCAGTGCCATTGTGGAAGGCAGGGAAAAACTTACAGGAGCCCTGGTCAAAGCTACCGATCTCCGGGCGGGAGCTGCATTGATTCTGGCAGGGCTATGTGCAGAAGGGAAAACCGAGATATCGGATATAGAACATATAGACAGAGGATATGTAAGAATAGATGAAAAGCTGAGAGCGCTGGGAGCCAAGATAGAAAGGGTGGAGGAAGAATAAAAATAAAATAATGCATAATGACGGCACTTCCGAATATGCATAATGTATGGCGGTCTTTTTGCCTTACATTACCAATTGTCATGGGAAGTGCAAGATGAAAAGAATAATAAACTACATGGCCCTGATGCTAATGATTGTAATACTGCTTCCGTTTGTAATAGTAAGGGGCTGCAGCCGTGAAGAAAAAGAGGAAACCATTCCTCAGCCTGACCGGGACGGAATAATCATAAAAGTGCTTTTGCACCAGGAAGATAAAATTGTAAGCATGGACCTGGAGGAATTCATAAAAGGCGTTCTTGCAGCAGAGATGCCGGTGGAGTTTGAGCTTGAAGCCCTTAAAGCACAGGCTGTGGCAGCCAGGACATATGTATATGGCAGGGTTATAAAGCTCTACGGCCCCAGGGATGATTCCCATAAAGGGGCTGATATATGCACTAACCCGGCTCACTGCCTTGCATGGAAATCCAAGGCCAATGCTGTGAAAAGCTGGAGTATTTTTACGGCCGGCAGAAACTGGGATAAAATCAGCAGGGCGGTTGTTGAAACCGAAGGAATAATACTTACATACGAAAATAAGGTTATAAACGCCCTGTTCCACTCCAACAGCGGGGGAAGGACCGAAAACAACGAAGACGTATGGGAAGGGGCAAGTGTACCGTATTTAAGGAGTGTCGAGAGCATAGGCGAGGAATACTCCCCGGCTTACAGAGATGTTGTAACCCTGACGACGGATGAATTTACCGAAATATTGAAAAGCAAGTATCCTGAATTTGAGCTGGAAAACGGCGATATCATGAGCAATATTACGGTGCTGGAATATACCGAGGGGGGCAGGGTTAAAAACATTCAAATCGGAAATATAACTATGAAAGGTACCGAGTTCAGGGCACTTTTTGGGTTAAAATCAGCAAATTTCAGTATTGAGATGTCTGATGACGGGATGTTGGCTATAAGGACAACAGGGTATGGACATGGAGTGGGAATGAGCCAATGGGGAGCAAATTACCTTGCAAAGATCGGCTGGAATTACAATGAAATTCTTATGCATTATTACACGGGAATAGAGTTTGAAAATCTGAGCCTTATTAGGGAAGAATAGGCCCTAAAGTGCAAAAGTTTTGGACCACCAATGTATATTGTTGCCATATGGGGAAACAATAATATACGGAGGTGGAAAATGTGAACATTAAAAAGCTGTTTCCGGATAAGAAGGAGTCAAAAAGAGGTTTTCTGGAATTTCTTGATAAAAAGGGATTCTACATCATTTTGATATTGTGCATTGCAATCGTTGGAGTAACAGCAGTTTTTGTCACTACAAATAATCTGAAATCTCCTGATGCACAGTATGAAGCCCAGGAATATATTCCTGATGAAGCAGATATCGGTGACATTGCCGGTCTTGACGATATTGCTGATGAAGCCGAACCGGATTTGCCGGCAAATCCGGCGTCCAGTGTCACAACGGGCGAGAAGGATGAAATCACCGAGGCAAAAAGTTCTCCCGAGCCCATGCCGAGCCCTGCCGTGACTTCGGCCCCCAAAGCGGATACAACCACTACTCCTAAGGAAAGTACCGGCGGCAGTGCTCCCAAGGCTTCAGCAAATGAGCAGAAGAGCCCTGCTCCTGAAAAAGCACCCGACAAAACATCAAGCACCAGCACGGTATTTGCACAGACCGAGCCGCAAAGCTTCATAATGCCTGTTCCGGCTCCTGAAGTGACGTTTGTTTTTGCCCAGGACAAGCTGGTGTATTCAAAGACCCTTGATGACTGGCGGACACATAACGGTGTGGATTTATCTGCAGAAAGGGGCACTAATGTAGTGGCGGTTGCCGACGGTATAGTAACCGAAGTGAAGAATGACCCAAGATATGGATTTACCGTGGTTATCGATCACCAAAACGGGCTGAAAACCGTATATGCAAACCTTGCCAGCGGTGATGTGGTGAGCCCCAATCAGAAAGTGGTCCAGGGAGAGATTATCGGCAGTGTAGGCAATACGGCTTTATTTGAGGCTGCGGAGCAACCTCACCTGCATTTCCAGGTGTTCAAGGACGGAGTACTTGTAGATCCAATGGAATATCTGCCTGACATATCAGGGTATAACAAAAATTAGCTACTTGAACCTAAAATTCTGAAAACAGTATAATCAAAATCAAAATAATCAGAATAGAAAAAGCACACTGATGATAAAGAGATCAGAAGAGTAACAGCAAAATGGCAAATATCAGGATATTGCAATAAATCCCGCAAAACAATGCAGTAAATCCAGCAAGGAAAACAGGGCGCAAAAAGGAATCGCTTTTTTGCGTCCTGTTTTTTATTTTTGCTTTTTGTTCTCCGGCAGCTGAATGCTTTTTCATGATGCTGATATTTTGCAAGGATAATGCTTTATGCCATGCCGATATTTTTATCCGTAAAATGATTTTTCAAGTGTTTACCTGGCTAATGTTTTAATAATATTTTAATGACTAACGTTTTAAGTTCTTTGCCCGGCTGATGTTTTTAATTGCATGCACTCAAAAACCCCAAACCTCCATTTATTTGAACAATTCCCAATCATAAGGAACCCCTCCTAGGCATATATATACTGTAGTAAACCATATGGGCGGCATACCACGTAAGATATGACATTTTTATTCTGTAACAGAGCAATAGAAAGTTGTTCACCGATGTGCTTTGGGAGCCCGAATTCCAGAATGTCTTGTGAGGGGGGACTAATTCATTGAAGGGGTATATAGAAGAACGGGCGGTTGAGCTGGGCAATTACATTAAGGAAAACAAAGCTACTGTAAGAGCGGCAGCAAAAAAATTCGGAATCAGCAAAAGTACGGTACATAAGGATGTTACCGAAAGACTTGTTGAGATAAATCCTACCCTGGCTGAAGAGGTTAGGTTGGTCCTTGAGGAAAATAAAGCTGAAAGGCATATAAGGGGAGGTCAGGCTACCAGAGCGAAATACAAGCAGCAAAAATAAAAGCCGGTTATCCGGCTTTTATTATTTTTATTGCATATTTGCTATAATATGCTAATATTAATATTGAGTCGGTTTTGAGTAAAGCAATAAGGGAGTGCATGTATTTGGGTTTTGGGCAGGATATTGGAATAGATCTCGGTACGGCATCGGTTCTTGTGTATATAAAAGGTAAAGGTATAGTTTTAAGGGAACCGTCTGTTGTTGCCATAGACAAGAACACCAACAAGCTTCTTGCCGTTGGTGAAGAAGCCAGGCAAATGCTTGGCAGGACCCCCGGAAACATTGTGGCCATAAGGCCCTTGAGAGACGGCGTGATATCCGATTATGACGTAACCGAGAGAATGCTTAAGTATTTTATCAACAAGGTTTGCGGCAACAGGGTGCTTAGACTTTTCAAACCCCGTATAATGGTCTGTGTTCCCAGCAGCGTTACAGAGGTGGAAAGAAGGGCGGTAATAGATGCTGCGATGCAGGCCGGGGCAAGAAAGGTGTATCTTATAGAAGAGCCCATCGCTGCGGCTATAGGAGCAGGTATTGACATATCAAAAGCATGCGGCAGCATGGTGGTTGATGTGGGCGGAGGAACTACCGACATAGCGGTTATATCCCTTGGTGGTACTGTTGTAAGCACTTCCATCAAAGTTGCCGGAGACAAGTTTGATGAAGCTATAGTAAGGTACATGCGCAAAAAGCATAACATTATGATAGGTGAACGTACGGCTGAAGAGCTGAAAATAAACATCGGAACGGTATACCCAAGGGTCCAGGAAGTATCCATGGAAATAAGGGGGAGGAACCTGATCTCAGGACTTCCCAAGACCATAAACGTAACTTCAACTGAAATAATGGAAGCTCTTGAAGAACCTATTACCAGCGTGGTTGAAGCCGTTCATTCGGTACTGGAAAGGACTCCTCCTGAACTTGCAGCGGATATCAGTGACAGGGGAATTGTAATGACCGGAGGAGGAAGCCTTATTTACGGACTGGACAAGCTTTTGCAGGAGAAAACCGGTATCAATGTCATAATTGCAGATGATGCCATCTCCTGTGTTGCCCTGGGAACAGGAAAGGCCCTTGACAACCTGGAAATAATTGAAGAAAGTGCCATAGCCGAGCAAAAGTACAGCAGAAAATGGCAATGAAGCAAAGCCGGTAAAAGATATGTCGGAAGATCCATAAAAATACGGCACAGAACGGATAAAAAGATGACCAAAGAAGTTAAATAAAGCCAGGACCCATTGTCCTGGCTTTTCTGCTAAAAAAAGTGTTAATAAAACGCAAACCCATACCGATATATAGAGAAGAAAGGTGATCAAGGAGGAGCTTTATGATCAGGGGTCTATACATTTCAGCGTGGAGCATGCTGGTGGACAGCAAGAGAATGGATGTCATAGCAAACAATCTGGCCAATGCAAGCACCAACGCATTCAAAAAAGACACGGTTGTCCTTGAAAGTTTTCCTGAAATGTTGACCAGAAGGTTATATGACACCCGAAGCAGAATCAATCCTACAGGGCTGGTGGGAACAATGCATCTAGGAAGAGATGTGGGCGAAGTTTTCACATACTATACCCAAGGCTCCCTCATGAAAACCGACAGCACCCTTGACATGGCAATCTCCGGCGCGGATACCGCCTTCTTTACCGTAGCTTTATATGATGAGAACGGACAGATGAGAGAAATTTATACCCGTGACGGTTCGTTTGTGCTGAACGGGGCCGGAATGCTGGTTACAAAGGAAGGATATGAGGTGCTGGGAGAAAACGGTCCCATTTTCCTTGAAAGCGATGATTTTGTCATTGAAAATGACGGTACCATAGTACAAAACGGACAGGTGGTTGACAGGCTGCTGATAAGGCAGTTTGAAGATACCGGTACTTTAAGAAAGCTGGGTTCAAACCTGGTACAGGCAACTGAAGAAACAGTATTGCAGGAATTTACCGGGACGGTGCGACAAGGCTTTATTGAGCAGTCAAATGTGAACATAGTTAAAGAAATGGTTGATATGATAAACGTTATGCGAAGCTACGAAGCAAACCAGAAGATACTTCAAATACAGGACAGCACTTTGGATAGAGCAGTAAATGAAGTCGGAACAGTAAGATAGGAGGGACATGCATATGATGAGAGCGCTGTGGACAGCGGGTTCAGGTATGATTGCACAGCAGTTTAACGTGGACGTGATTTCAAACAATCTTGCAAATGTGAATACCACCGCATATAAGAAGGAAAGGGCTGAATTCAAGGACTTATTGTATGCCACCATGAACAGGGCCTATATGCTGGATGGAGTAGGAAGACCCGTAAACTTACAGGTAGGTCACGGAGTGACGGTGGCCGCAACCGTAAGGAATTTTGACAGCGGCAACATCGAAAGAACGGATAACCCTCTTGATTTTGCCATAGTCGGAGAAGGTTTCTTTATGGTTCTTGCACCTACCGGCGAAGTGGTTTATACAAGAGACGGAAGTTTTAAGATAAGCGTCACTGAAGAAGGCAATATGCTTACCACTTCAGAAGGATATCCGGTTCTTGACGATATGTGGGACATCATATTGCTGGATGCCAATCCTTCCGATCTGGTGGTCGGAGATGACGGTACATTGAGCTATGTCGATGTGGACGGAACCGTTGTACCTACGGGACAGAGGCTGGGGATAGTGAAGTTTCCCAACAAGCACGGCCTGGAAAGCATAGGAAACAACCTGTATGCCTGGACGTCAGCTTCCGGGGAACCTGTTCCCGATGCCGAGATGGGTACGATGAGCATAGTAAAGCAAAGGCATCTTGAATCTTCCAATGTCCAGGTAGTGGAAGAAATGGTAAAACTCATTGTGGCTCAGAGAGCGTATGAAATCAGTTCAAAGGCCATACAGTCAGCGGATGAAATGCTGGGGATGGCAAACAACCTCAGAAGATAGGGGATAAGCCATGGAGATAAATAGTATAGGCAGCTTACCGGGTTTCAGCGCAATAGACACCGTAAAAAATAAGGCTGAAGATGACAGTTTTGACAAGATGCTTAACAATGCCATCAAAAACAAGGATGATAAAGAACTGAAGAAAGCTTGTAAGGAATTTGAAAGCACCATCCTTTATATGATGTACAAATCAATGAAGGCTACCATCCCAAAATCCAATTTAATACCCGAAAGCGCAGGCAGGGACATTATAGAATCCATGCTGGATGAACAGCTGGTAAAGGAAGTCTCTGAAAAAGGCGGTTTTGGCCTTGCAGAAATGTTGTATAAGCAGCTTAAGTCTGCTTATAATATAGACGGTTAATATGGACGGTGGAGGAGACAAGGGTTTGGGATACGGCGAAAAGGGACGTGTGCTGTTAATACCGGCGATGTTTATAATGCTCTTCATAATTTTTTATGCAGGGCATTTTTTGTTTGATCGGTCTTCAGATGAACCTTCCCGGAATGAATCATCCGGGCAGATTCCTGAAGAAACCGGAAGCCCCGGTAATTGTTCTGAGGTTGAAGAGATGCCCGCTGTAGTATACAGGCATATTGACACCGAAATTGACGGGCATATTCAGAAAATACACATGCTTGAGTTCAACGCCGGGGATGAAAGGGTAAAACTCAAGCCGGTTCTTTCCTTTGACAGGATTTACGGCTATGAATTCCTAAGTGAGATGGCCAGGCGGCATGGTGCCTATGCAGCCGTTAACGGGGGCTTTTTTTACGAATACGGTTATCCCAGCGGAATGGTTGTCATTGACGGTGAGCTGATAACCGCGTCCAGCGGAAAGTATCCCGTCCTGGTAGTGAGTAACGGAAAGGCGGAACTTAAGGAGATTAACACTGAAATCAGGCTGGAAAGCGGCAAAGCAAGTGTAAGGGCGGACGGAATAAACAAAATGGGTTCGCCGGGGGACCTGATCGTCTATACGCCTGCATACGGACTGGACAACAGGGCAAAGGATGAAAACGTTACTGCGATTATCGAAGAAGGCGTTGTCAGGGACATCGGGCGGTTTAAAGGAGCGGTTGAAATACCCGGGGGCGGAATGCTGGCGACGATATATGGGAAAGATGCATCGGAAGAGCGTTTCGGGTTTGGCATAGGGGATAAGGTGGAGCTGGTTTATAGCCCTTTTTTGGGAGAGGATGCCCAGGCATACGAGTGCGGCAGCTGGATTGTGAGAAACGGGGAAATTGTGATAGGAGATGCGGATGCATGGGTGGGTGTGCTTACCAACAGGGACCCGAGGACTGCAGCAGGCATAAAGGATGACAATACCGTTGTACTGATAACCGTTGACGGAAGGCAGCCGGGATACAGCACGGGCATGACCGGTAAGGAACTGGGACGCTTTCTGCTCAGCCAGGGCATAAAAAATGCCGCCATGCTTGACGGGGGGGCTTCCACAGAGATGATAGCGGGAGGCAGGATTGTCAACCGACCGTCCTTTAAAGGGCAGGAAAGGCCTTTGGCAGGGGGCATCATACTGCAGGTTGCAGAGAGGTGACAGGTGACAGGGGGACGGGGGTTGTGTCACCTGGTGACACATGTGGTAAAATATCTACTATCTAGTGTCCGGAAGGGAGATGTGCGATGTTGACGAATATTGAAATACAAAATATTATTCCTCACAGGTATCCTTTTTTGCTGTTAGACAGAATAATTGAGGTGGAGCCCGGGAAAAAGGCTGTAGGAATAAAGAACGTTACCGCCAATGAATATTTTTTCCAGGGACATTTCCCGGGATATCCTATAATGCCAGGAGTATTGATTGTAGAAGCTCTTGCCCAGACAGCAGGCATAGCCGTTGCGTTGCTTGAGGAGAATAAAGGAAAACTGGGCGTATTTGCAGGTATAGATAATATGAAATTTAAAAGACAGGTAGTGCCCGGAGACACTTTGAGACTGGAGGCCGAAATCCTGGTATCCAAAATGGGAGTTTCAAAGGCCAGGGTGACAGCCTCTGTGGAAGGACAGGTAGCGGCAGAAGGAGAAATCAAATTCATGCTGATAGATGTTAACGGCGGAAAAAAGTAAAAGTCGGGCAGAAAAAACCGGGCAGAAAAAGCAGAAGCCAGACAGTATAAAAGTGAAAGCCTGGCAACATAAAAGGGACACATAATCGTTTTACGGGAAAACCCGAAAACGGCCGGTGTGTCCCTTAATTGTTCAGTTTGCCGCTAACTTGCGGCCATGACCTGCTTTGCCTTTAAAAACATTTCTCCTACCTTGTAAATATCGCCTGCGCCCATTGTGATAATCATGTCACCTGAAGATGCATTGGCCTTAAGATATTCCACTATGGATTGAAAATCGGGCATATAGATCGCTTTTTTGCCATTTTGAGATATCATCTCGGCAAGCCTGCTGGAATGTATTTCCCCGTTGTCCTTCTCTCTTGCGGCATATATATCGGTAACTATTATGGTGTCGGCATTTTCAAATGCCGATGCAAATTCGTTGAGAAGGTATTTTGTCCTGGTATATGTATGAGGCTGAAATACACACCATATCCTGGCGCTATTGAGTTTTTTGGCAGTTTCAAGGGTTGCTGCAATTTCGGTAGGATGATGTGCGTAGTCATCCACCACTTCAATACCGTCCGTCACTCCTTTGCGTTCAAAACGACGGTGGGTTCCGTAAAAATTGAGAAGCCCCTTTCTGATAGATTCAATGTCGCATCCGAGGGTGCTGCATGCAGCTATTGCAGCAAGGGAATTGCTTACGTTGTGCATTCCCGGAACCTTCAGGGAAATAACTCCCTGATTTGCTCCTTTATAAAGCAATGTGTAGGTTGCGCAGCCTTTGCTGTCAAAAACTATATCCCCGGCTGTCCACATGGCTTTGTCGGAGTTAATGCCGTATGTAACTTTGTTACACGATACCTTATCCAGAAGAGATGCCACATTCCGGTTGTCCATGCACGCAACCAAATATCCGTTTTCAGGCACGGATGAAACAAACTTCAGGAAACTTTCTTTAATGTGATTTATATCCCTGTAATAATCGACATGATCCAGCTCAATGTTTAGCACCACGGCCATATAGGGATTAAATTTCAAAAAGCTTTCATAATACTCGCATGCTTCGGCGATGAAATATTCCTTACCTCCGACAAAGGTATTGCCTCCGATTGCATCCAGCCGGCCGCCGATATTGATTGTGGGATTTTTGCCGGATTCAAGCATTATCATGGAAATCATGGATGAAGTGGTGGTTTTGCCGTGGGTCCCCGCTACCGCCATGCTATAAGGGTATTTTCTCATTATCCTCCCCAGCAGTTCAGCCCTGTCTATGACGGGAATTCCAAGGGCGCGGGCTTTAACCAGTTCAGGGTTATCCTCTTTTATTGCAACGGTATATACTACAAGATCGGGATTGTCAATATTTTGCTCGCTATGGAATTCATGGACTTTTGCGCCCATTTCCCTGAGCCTTTGGATTTCCGGAGAGGATTTCAGATCTGATCCGGAGACTATGTAGCCAAACTTTATAAGCATTTCAGCAAGTCCGCTCATGCTGGAACCGCCTATACCGATAAAATGTACATGCCTTATGTGGGACGACTCAAATATGTCCATTGCTGACAAAACTAACACTCCTTTTTTGTTTTTATCTATACTGATTTATCTATTCTGACTTTCCATTCAATTTATCTATTCGAATTTTCTATTCTAATTTTTAATTGGAACTTTCCATTCGAATTTTCCATTCCAGTTTTCTGTTCCAGTTTTTCTTTATATACCAATAGGTGTATCAAAAAAGGTTAACCACCTTTATACACTTACCTTTTAATCATATATCAATTTCACTGAAAGTAAAAGCAAAAAAACAGCGTTATGGAACATTTCTCAAGTCCCGAACCACCTCTGCGCAGCAAGAAACTGTACCCGTTTCTTAACCAACCAGATTAATATTATATGATATATCATTGCCAAAAATGAAAGCTTTTTTTCAAAATCCTGAGATTGTACAGCCGGACAATGACCGAAGCAATTCATGGTGACGTCATGATATGGGAAAAAGGCGAATATTTTCGTGAAATAAACTTAAAATATTCGATTCAATGTAGTATAATATATTCTAAAAAGTATAATATTAGGCTTGGATTTGATAGATTGCAGCCTGAAATGGCAAATTAACAGGCTGATTGACTTTAAACCTTCTATAAAGGTGTCCAGACAGGGGGAAATAATGAGTAAACTTCATAGAAATGAACGTATTGCCATCATAATGAACATTCTTATGCAAACTCCCTGCACAGTTCTTAACCTGGGGAGATTTACCGAAATGTTCGGATCTGCCAAGTCCACGCTCAGCGAAGATATGGCCATAATACAGGATATCGTTGAAAAGTATGAACTGGGAATACTTGAAAGCATCCCCGGAGCGGCCGGAGGCGTAAGGTTTATACCTTCATTTGGCCAGAATAAAATAAGATATATAGCAGAAGAGCTGCGTGAAGAGATACTAAAGGGAGACAGGGTGCTTCCGGGGGGATATCTTTATATGCTGGATATAATTTATGATCCGGCCAGGATGGATAAGGTGGGGAAAATTTTTGCCGGTAAGTTCTTTCCCCTGGGAGTGGATTATGTAATAACCGTCGAAACCAAAGGTATCCCTCTTGCCTTTTCTACCGCAAAAAATTTAAACGTGCCGTTGGTAATCGTGCGACACTACAGCGAAGCCACCGACGGAGCATCCGTAAATATTAATTATGTTTCGGGTTCCTCAAGGAAAATCCAGACCATGGTGCTGTCCCTCAAGGCATTAAAGAGAAATTCAAGGCTTCTTTTTATAGATGATTTTATGAAAGGTGGAGGCACTGCAAAAGGAATAACGGAGCTGGCAAAGGAATTTGACTGTGAGGTAGTGGGCATAGGAGTTCTGATAAAAACCGCCCAGCCTGCCAAGAAGCTGGTGGATGGATGCTACTCCCTTTTGACGTTAAACGGTGTGGATGAAGAAACCGGGCGCATAGATATCGGCCTAAGCCCTGATCTATAGATTTGCCGATATGATTTTTCAGATTTATTGATACATATTGACACGGAAAATGTGCTAACGATATTACATGCTTATTACATAATTAACCAAGCAGCAGATTAACAGTTATAAAATGCTTATAATTTTGTATATTTGAAAATTTAAGAAGGAAAAAAGCAATTTATATCGAATATATAAAATACCTAATTACACATCTAACGGAAGGTGGGTGCATCCATGGAAATAACTGATATCCGCATTCGCAAGATTGATACCGAAGGCAAAATGAAGGCTGTTGTATCTGTAACCTTTGACAATGAATTTGTAGTTCATGATATAAAGGTTATAGAAAGCCAAAACGGCATGTTTATTGCAATGCCGAGCAGAAAAACTCCGGACGGAGAATTCAGAGATATCGCACACCCGATAAACTCCAGCACGAGAGAAAAGATACAAAAGGCTATTTTAGAGAGATATGAATCCTCTTCAATAGAGATAAATGAATAAGAGATGATTTTAAATCAGGGGGACGGTTTTAATTGGTTTCCTTCTTACCGGGGGATCATTAAAACCGTCCTTTTGATGTGTGGAGGGCAAAATGCCTGTTGAAAAATGTAGTGAAAAGTGAGAGAATAAAGACTGGTATTGGAACGGATGACTAAATCAAAGTAAATTGCAAAACCTTTGATAAGGCATATTTTGCTTTTACCAGGGCTTATTTGCTGATGTTCAAACAGATATCAATACAGGTCTGAATGAATTTGACCTTCATTTAACCATATTTTTGACTTGCGCAGAAAAATGCGCCTGTAAAAAATAAGCACAGAAGGGGTATTTTCATGAATATTCATGGTAAGGATATAAAGGTTTTTGCAGGTAATGCTCACAGGGCTCTTGCCGAAGAGATAGCTGAAAAAATAGGCATTCCGGTGGGTAAAGCCACGGTCGGAAAGTTTAGTGACGGCGAAACCGAAGTTAACATAGGTGAAGTTGTACGAGGCTCGGATGTTTTTATCATCCAGCCTACATGTGCTCCGGTAAATGACAATCTGGTAGAGCTTCTGATAATGATTGATGCTCTGAAGAGGGCTTCCGCAGGAAGGATTACCGCCGTCATTCCGTATTTTGGATATGCAAGGCAGGACAGGAAAGCGAAGGCAAGGGATCCCATTTCCGCAAAGCTGGTTGCCAACCTTATTACAGTTGCCGGGGCGGACAGGGTGCTGACCATGGATTTGCATGCACCACAGCTTCAGGGATTTTTTGATATTCCTGTGGATCACCTGCTGGGCGTACCCATATTGGCGGAGTACTTTAAAAAGAAATTCCCAGATGCAAGCGATGTGGTTGCAGTCGCGCCTGACATCGGAGGAGTGGGACGTGCCAGGAAATTTGCCGAGAGGCTGGACATACCCATAGCCATCATAGACAAGAGAAGACCAAAAGCAAACGTCAGCGAAATCATGAACATCATAGGGGATGTCAAGGACAAGAGGGTAATACTTGTAGACGATGTAATAGACACCGCAGGCACCATAGTGAATGCGGCAAAAGCGCTGCTTGAGATAGGTGCAAAGGAAATATATGCCTGCTGCACCCATCCCGTGCTTTCGGGTCCGGCAATAGAGAGGCTGAGCAACTCCGGCATAAAGGAGCTTGTAATTCTGAATACTATTCCGCTGCCAAAAGAGAAGGAAAGAGATTTTATCACGGTTCTTTCCACTGCGGAAATATTTGCGGAAGCTATAGAGCGAATATACGGAGACATATCTATAAGCACCCTGTTTACGCAGCAGGATGAACACGTTGGTGATAAAGGCCATTAAGAACTCTGAAAATCGGGAATATAAACCTTGAAAAATGAAGAATACTCAGAATATTCTTCATTTTTCGTATATCGTATTTTATTTTTGAACCTGTAAAACTTGTTCTTTCCTGGTTTTTGCAAGTATATTTCTCAGAGGTGTTGGTTTTGGACGAACTGTTTGTGATAGTGGGACTGGGTAATCCCGGTGAAAGGTTTGAAAATACCAGGCATAATGTGGGTTTTGATACAGTGGATTTACTGGCTTACAGACTGGGTATAAGGATATCAAGGCTGAAATTTAAAGCGCTGCTGGGAGAAGGATTTATTGGAAACAAAAAGGTAATGCTGGTAAAACCCCAGACTTTTATGAATTGCAGCGGGGAAAGCGTGAGAGATATTGTTGAGTGGTATAAAATTCCTGTTAATAATATTATATTAATATATGACGACGTGGACCTTGAACCCGGAAGGATAAGAGTAAGGGGAAAGGGAAGCGCCGGAACCCACAACGGCATGAAATCGGTGATATACCAAATACAGTCGGACCAGTTCCCGAGGGTCAGGATAGGCATAGGGAAATCGCCCGACAATTGGGATCTGGCTGATTATGTATTGTCAAAGTTTACTACTGAAGAAAGAAAGATAATTGACGACAGCATATCCATGGCGGCAGAAGCAGCCATCACCATTGTCAATGACGGGGTTGAGGCTGCGATGAACAAATTCAACGGCAAAGCAGTATCAAAAGACGGAGAGGCAAAGGAAAATCCATGATTAATTTGAGCAAACCGCTTCTTGGCTTAAGTGAATATAATGACCTGTTAAATTCCCTTCGCAGTTATTCAACGCCCATAAATTTAAACGGGCTGGCTGATTCCCAAAAAGTTCATGTTGTATATTCCGTTTGCAGACACCTTGAATCCAGGGGAATATTTATAACTTACAATGAAATGCAGGCAAGGAAGGCCCATGAAGACTTTTCCTTCTTCCTTGGAGAGGATGCCGTGTTTTTCCCCTCCAGGGAGATAATGCTTCATGACATAGAGGCAAAAAGCTATGACGACGTTTTTGAGAGAATTAAGGCTCTGAGCAGGATTGTAAACAAGGAATACAAAATTGTGGTTACTTCGGTCGAAGCGATTATACAGAAGCTGATTTCCAGGGATTTGTTCCAAAACAATATTTTGATGTTGGAGCAGGGTGTAAGGATCGATCTTTCAGACTTTACCCAAAAGATGATTTCCATGGGCTATGAGAGGGTTGGCACCGTAGAAGGGAAAGGGCAGTTTTCAATAAGAGGCGGCATCATAGACGTCTTTTCGGTGGATTCCGATTATGCAGTGAGAATGGAACTGTTTGATGACGAGATTGATTCCATAAGAAGGTTTGACATAGTTACGCAGCGTTCCATAGACAGGCTTGCGTCCACGTGTATCCTGCCCGCAAGGGAGGTCACCTATTCCCCGAAAAAAAGGCAGGAGATTATAGGCAAGATTAAAAAGGATCTGGATGAACAGCTGAAAAGACTAAGCAAGAAAGATGCCGGATTAAGAAAGCACCTGAAGGAGCGAATAGAATCCGATATAGAAAAGCTGGACAGCAGCTATTATTTCCCGGGAATTGACAGAATATTGCCATATATAATTGACCAGCCCGGCGACATCATGGATTATGCCCATGATGCCCTGGTATTTGTTGACGAACCTTCCAGAATGCAGCAGAGAATAGAAAACGTCCTCATGGAATTCCAGGAAAGCTGCAAAACCCTGCTGGAAAAAGGAAATATCCTTCCGTCTGTCCTTGAAATGCATTATGATTATGCCGACATTGAAAAGAAACTGGATGCATGCACCACTGTTTACTTACAGACCATTCCTACCGAAAGATCAGGATATGAAAAGTGTAAACGGTATAGTTTTTCAGCAAAGCAGATCACCTCATATCACGGGAAGATGGACCTTTTGGTGAAGGACATCCTCCAGTGGAAACAGGCAGGAAGCCGTATAATTGTGCTGTCAGGGACCAGAGGAAAAGGAGAAAGACTTCTTGAGACTTTGGAAACATCCGGGGTACACGCTTTCTATTCGGAAGAACCGGATATTGACCTGATTCCTGGTCAGGTTATGGTAACAAGGGGCAGTCTCAACAAAGGATTTGAATATCCTTCAATTGGGCTGGTGGTTGTCAGCGACAAGGAGATCTTCGGGCAGGACAGAAAATTAAGAAAGCCCAGGAGACATAAGGACGGTGACAGAATAAGGACGTTCACCGATCTTAAAATCGGGGATTATGTTGTTCACCAGACCCATGGAATAGGCCAGTATGTAGGAATAGAAAAACTTGTGGTGGAGAACGTCAAAAAGGATTACCTGAAAATCCGTTACCAGGACGGAGATTTTTTGTACATTCCTACAAATCAGCTGGACCTCATACAGAAATATATAGGCACCGAGGGAAAAACTCCCAGGCTCAGCAGGCTTGGAGGTACCGACTGGGCAAGGACAAAGAAAAAGGTCAAAGAATCCCTGAGGAAACTTGCGGAAGACCTGGTCAAGCTGTATGCCCAAAGGCAATCTGTCAAAGGCTATGCCTTTTCAAAGGACACCGTATGGCAAAAGCAGTTTGAGGAGATGTTCCCGTACGAGGAGACGGAGGATCAGCTGAAATGCATAGAAGAAATCAAGAGGGACATGGAATCCGACAAGGTTATGGACAGGCTGTTGTGCGGGGATGTGGGTTACGGGAAAACAGAGGTGGCTATCAGGGCGGTCTTTAAAGCGGTGATGGATGGAAAGCAGGTTGCTTTCCTGGTTCCTACCACCATTCTTGCCCAGCAGCATTATACAAACTTCAGGGAGAGAATGAAGGACTTTCCGATAACAGTGGATGTTTTAAGCCGTTTTCGTTCACCTAGCGAGCAAAAACGCATAATAAAAGATCTGAAATCGGGAAAAATTGATGTGTTGATAGGAACCCACAGGATGCTTCAGAAGGACGTGGAGTTTAAAAACCTGGGACTGCTGGTAATAGACGAAGAACAGCGATTTGGTGTGGCTCATAAGGAAAGGCTTAAGACATTGAAGACCAATGTTGATGTGCTGACTTTAACGGCAACTCCCATACCGAGGACTCTGCATATGTCCCTTGTGGGAATAAGGGATATAAGCATTATAGAAGATCCCCCCGAGGAACGCTATCCGGTCCAGACATACGTTATGGAATATAATCCGGATGTCATAAGGGATGCCATCATAAGGGAACTGGGCAGAAAAGGCCAGGTATTCTACCTGTTTAACAGGGTGAGATCAATTCATCTGAAGGCGTCCCAGATCCAGAAGATGATACCTGAGGCAAGGATAGCCGTAGCCCATGGTCAGATGGAGGAGAGCGAGCTTGAAAACGTAATGCTTGATTTTATAAACGGCGATTATGATATCCTGGTCTGCACCACCATAATTGAGTCAGGGCTTGATATGCCCAATGTAAACACCATCATCGTGGAAGATGCGGACAGACTGGGGCTGGCCCAGCTTTATCAGCTGAGGGGGAGGGTTGGTCGCTCCAACCGGCAGGCCTATGCATATATAACCTACAAGAAGGATAAGGTGCTGCAGGAAACTGCAGAAAAAAGGCTTCAGGCCATTAAGGAATTTACCGAGTTCGGCTCCGGTTTTAAAATTGCCATGAGGGATCTGGAGATAAGAGGTGCAGGAAACCTTCTCGGACCGGAACAGCACGGACACATGGATTCGGTGGGATATGAAATGTATTGCAGGCTCCTTGAGGAGGCCATAAAAGAGGTTAAGGGCGAAGTCACTTCTGAGTACGATAATGAGATTTCAATTGATATTAAGGTTGATGCATATATAGACGACGATTATATAGAAGATGAAGAACAGAAGATCGAGATGTACAAGAGGATAGCATCCATCCGGGATGAAAATGACGTTCTGGATGTGCAGGACGAGCTTATAGACCGCTACGGCGACATACCTGGGCCGGTAAGCAACCTGATATCCATTGCGTATATCAAGGCGCTGGCGAGGGACGCAGGATTTTCATCCGTTTCCCAGAAGGGGGGCTCAGTTATCCTTCAGTGCAGGAATGAAAAGAGTTTAAACCTGGAGGTTATAAGCAGGTTAAGCTCCAAATATAAAGGACAGATACTTTTCAATGCAGGAGCTTCCCCGTATCTGGTATACAAGACCAACCAGGCCGACGGTGAAAAACTGCTGGATAATATTAAAATTCTATTACAGGATATTAAAAGTTTTGCAGTGTAATACATTATTAAGTATAATGGTGTTAAGATTATAGTAGGGAGAGATATGCTTGGAAAAAAATAATGAGATAAACAGCGGAAAAAGTTCATTTCTTAAATACTGGAAAATCGGTGTTATAGCCGTAGCTGTCCTGATAATAGGTGCCATTGGGTTTGGAATATACGCTTATGTTTCAGGTAGCTATGTTGCAAAAATAGGAGACGAAAAAATCAGCAAGAAAGAATTTATTTTCTTTTTGTCCCAGATAAAAGCCGAGATGCTTTACAAGGAAGGTGTATCTGTCGGGGAAGAGGAAACATTCTGGCAGACCAAGATTGGAAATGAATATCCTATTGATATAGCCAAAAGGCAGGCCCTGGATTTTGAAAAGGAAATAAAAATTCAGCTTATAAAAGCGAAAGAAAGAGGAATCAAGCTGGAAAAGTCAGATTATGAAAATATTGATGCTTTCATAGATACGTTTATACAGCAGTCCGGAGGCACCAGGACCACAGCAGGCCAGCTTTCTCAGGCCCTTTACGGGGTTACCCTGGGAGAGCTTGAAAGGATATATAAGGATATTGTGCTTGCAAGCAAGTATATGAACGTAAGGCTTCAGGAGATAAGCGTAACGGATGAGGATATTCAATCCTACTACGAGAAGAATCCGGACAAATTCAAGAATGATACCGAATTCAGGGAAGATGCCGAAGAGGCCGTATGGGCAAGACATATACTGTTTAAGACGATAGATGAAAATGGTGAAGAGTATCCCGCCGAAAAGGTTGAAGCCATAAGAAAAGAAGCAGAAGAGGTTCTGAAGAGGGCAAAAAGCGGTGAGGATTTTGTAGAACTGGTTAAGGAATTTTCAGAAGACGGTTCTGCACCGTACGGTGGGGATTATGTATTTGGCAGAGGCAAGATGGACAAAGCTTTTGAGGAAGCTGCTTTCTCGCTTCAGCCGGGAGAAATAAGCGATCTTGTAAAGTCCCAGTTTGGATATCATATTATAAAGGTTGAAGAAAAAATTGCAAAGGATCAGCCGGTAAGCCTGAGAATAGCAAAAGAATACAGAGAATACGGTCCGTATTTTGTGAAATTCAGCATTTATGACGATGAGCTTAACGAGTTGAAAAACCAATACCAGATTGAAATAAATCAAAAAGTTTATGATTCAATAAAATAATAACCCGTTGCAAAGAATTCATTGTAAACAATTAATCGGTTATGACTCAAAAAATTAATAAGTTATTATTTCGAAAGCTATGACTTACAAAACTTGTGATCAGCAGGAAAAACCCGGTCTTAAAGCCGGGTTTTTTTATATCATTTTCATAAAGTTATCACATTCACCAATTATGTATAAAAGTCCAAGAAAAAAATAATAATAAAGTCGAACCCCAAAATATAAACTATCCAAGGAGGAGTGAAAATTGAAGGCAACTGGAATAGTCAGGCGCATAGACGATCTCGGCAGAGTAGTAATTCCTAAGGAAATCAGAAGGACCTTGAGAATAAGAGAGGGGGACCCCCTGGAGATATTTACCGACAAAGAGGGCGAGGTAATACTTAAAAAATATTCACCCATCGGGGAATTAGGTGATTTCGCTGCCCAGTATGCCGAGTCTCTTCATAAGACCAGCGGCCATATCACCTGCATTGCAGACAGGGATACCATCATTGCCGTGTCAGGAGCTTCAAAGAAGGAATTCCTGGAGAAATCCTTAAGCCAGGAACTTGAGCGCATCATTGAAGAGAAGACAACCCTTGTGGTAAAATCTCCTGAGGACAAGCCAATAGCCATAACCGCTGATGAAACTGGTGAACGCAGGTATTCAGCCCAGGTGATTTCACCGATAATCGCTGAGGGCGATCCTATCGGTGCGGTTATACTTTTATCTACGGATCCCAACGCGCAAATGGGTGAAGTTGAAGCAAAGCTTGCTCAATCAGCTGCAGGTTTCCTTGGCAAGCAGATGGAGCAGTAAGACATATATGATTGAAATACGGTCAGGAATAACAGGTAATAAAGTATTACCTGTTATTTTTTTATGCCGGTTTTGGAGAAGGCTTTCTGTCAGGCTTGTCAGTATAAAAATTTTACAAAAGCATGTAAAAAACATATAATATAAGCAACATGATATGATAATGAACGGGGATGTTTCTCTTTGGCGGGGAAGTGCTTCGTAGTTTGAAAAGCGTCCCCATACCGCTGTAAGAAAAGAATTCAGAGGAGATAAGACGATGATTAAGGAGAAGTACGAGTTTTCAGATCTGGTAGATATAATGAAACTATTAAGAAGCGAACAGGGCTGTCCCTGGGACAGGGAGCAGACTCATGAAAGCCTTAAAAAGTACTTAATAGAGGAGACATACGAGGTCCTGGAAGCAATTGATATGAATGATAAGGACAAGCTCTGCGAGGAGCTGGGCGACCTCCTTCTCCAGATAATCTTCCACGCGCAGATTGCTGCGGAAGAAGGCAGGTTTGATATTAACGATGTAATAACCGGCATAAGCCGCAAAATGGTGTCAAGACATACCCACGTGTTTGGACAAGATAAGGCGGAAACCCCTGACCAGGTGGTTGAGAACTGGGAAGCAATCAAGAAAAAGGAGAAGGGGATGAACAGCCAGACTGAAGTGCTTAAATCAGTTCCCTCTAACCTGCCTGCTCTTATGAGAAGTTACAAGGTTCAACAGAAGGCAGCCCAGGTGGGTTTTGACTGGGACAATATAGATGATGCATTTAATAAGGTTTTGGAGGAAATACATGAGTTTAAGGATGTATATAAGAGTAAAAATGTGGCAAGAATAACTGATGAACTGGGAGATGTGCTCTTTGCAATAGTCAATGTCTCAAGGTTTTTAAATATTCAGCCTGAGCTTGCATTGACAAATACCGTAAACAAGTTTATCAGGAGGTTTGAGTATATCGAAACCGAGAGCGCTAAGGCAGGCAAAAAGTTAACCGACATGAAGCTTGAGGAAATGGATGAGCTTTGGAATGCTGCAAAGAAGCACTTTTCCGGAACGGAGAAACAAAATACGGATAGCCAAAATAAATAGGAGGTTGGGAAAATGAACAAAGCGGAGTTAATTGCAAAAATGGCCGAAAAAAGCGAACTGTCCAAGAAGGATGCCGAAAAAGCGCTGAATGCATTTATCGAGAGCGTTGAAGAGGCGCTGGTTCGCGGAGATAAGGTACAGCTTGTAGGCTTCGGATCTTTTGAAGTAAGAAACCGTGCGGCCAGAAAAGGAAGAAATCCTCAGACCAATGCCGAAATAATAATTCCGGCTGCCAGGACACCTATATTCAGGGTAGGAAAAGGATTAAGAGACGCGCTGAATAAGTGATATATTTATAGGAGGCTGCAAAAAAGCCTCCTGCTGATTTTAGGGGGGATCAAAATGAGAATTGATAAGTACCTGAAAACATCCAGGCTTATAAAAAGGCGCACGTTAGCCAATGAAGCCTGTGAACAGGGAAGGGTCAAAATAAACGGAAAAGTTGCCAAACCCGGCGACCAGGTAAAAGTAGGAGACATAGTGGAGATCCAGTTCGGAAACAGCGTTACCAAAGTGGAAGTGACCTCGATAGCCGAACACTTTGCGAAGGAGAATGCAAAGGAAATGTACGTCGTCAGATCATAAAGCAGTCATCGTATGATAAACCGGTTATCGTATGAAAACCGGATGAACAAATGATAAACCGGATGAATAAATGATAAATCGGATGAAAAAACACCTTAACTTTATGTTAAGGTGTTTTTTATTCATTTTTTCAGTAGTACATGCATAGATATTAGACGAGGCGATATGTTCGTGTCTCTGCCTGCCGCAGAGGACTCCTCCCGGATATGCCGGACATTTGATATATCGTTTCGCTCATTTAAAGTTACAACTGTATGTAATTTTTTCTGCATATAACTTGTTCTTATATCTTGCATTGAGTAATAATGTGGGGAGGATTAAGATGATAGAGGAAAAAAAGGTACCCAAGCCGAAAACTCATAACCTGATCATTGAGAACAGGGAACGACTGAGTCTGTCGGGAGTAATAGACGTTGAGAGTTTCAATGACGAGTGCGTAGTGGTGGAAACGGATCTAGGCTCTCTTATTATACGGGGTGAAGACCTGCATATAAGCAAATTGAATCTTGACAGTTCTGAACTGAATATCGAAGGCGATATAATCAGCTGCGAGTATATTGACAGTGCAGGGACAAAGTCAAAAGGCCTGGGATTCTTGGGGAAAATGTTCAGGTAGAGGGTTGGTGATTTAACTTGCCTATCATTGTCAGCACCCAGGCATATGTTTTCCTGTGCTCTGTCATCGGCGGAATGTTTATGGCATTTATCTATGACCTCTTCAGGATAAAAAGGAGAGCTATAAGGACCAGTAACATTGTCATCTATATTGAAGACTTTTTCTTCTGGATAATAGTGTCTCTTGTCATGTTTTTTGTGGTCTACCTCAGCAACGAGGGCGAACTTAGAGGATATGTGATTTTGGGGACCATATTGGGAGTGATTTTGTATATTCTGCTGCTCAGCAGAATTGTTGTCAGGTGTACTCTTATCATTATCAGGACCGTATCCATGGTTATTAAAAAGATATGGATGGTTGCAACATACCCTGTCAGGATCATTCTCAGAATTTTGAGTATTCCCGCAAGATTTACCGGAAGGAAGCTTATGATTTTGTTCAGGATTATCAGACGGGCCGGTAAGAATCGTATTGCAGACATGAAAATAAGAAGAAAGATATTCAGAAATTCCAGAAAAATGATATGACCAGGAAGGGTTTTTTACAAAAGCATAGAATAGTATCTTATGGAAAGAAAGGCATAAGTTGAAATAACGCAATATACATTGCAAAAGAGAAGGTGTTGCTATGAAACCTGCTTCCAGAAAAAGAAAAGCCGGATTGGAGATTTTTATTCTCATAGGTTTATTTTTGTATTTTACCTATATTATTTTTGATCAGCAGGCCATACTGGACAAACGGATAGCGGAAATGAAAGACATAGAGCAAAAAATTGAAGAAGAGAAGGTTCTTCATGAGGAACTCCTTCGGGAGAAGGAGAATATAAATAGTGATGAATATATCGAGAGAATAGCCAGGGAGAAGTTTGGACTGGTAAAAAGCGGGGAAAAGGTATTTGTGGACATAAACAAGTAGCTTTGGGTTTTGAATACGTAAATTGAGGTACTGTAAAATTTTTCAAAACAGGTTGGAGAATGTACAGGATTCCTTTCAGCAAATGTGCAAAATCCCCGGAAGGCTCATAAATAAAGGCTTGACGAAAGATTGTACATACTATATAATCAAATTACTCAAAAGCCCAAACATACTGTATTTTAAAGGAGGATTTCTTGTTTTATGCAAGTTGAGGTTGGTAAGGTAGTTGATGGAAGGGTCTCCGGTATTACGAGTTTCGGAGCTTTCATTCAACTGCCTGATGGAAAGACTGGGCTTGTACACATCTCTGAAGTGGCTGAAGAATACGTAAAAGACATCAATGCCCATCTTAAAGAAAATCAAATGGTCAAAGTCAAAGTAATCTCTGTCGATCCCAAAGGAAAAATCAGTTTATCCATCAAAAGAGCAATGGATCCTAAACCAAAGGCCAAGTCTTCAAGACCCATAGAAATAGACTGGAATAGGAGTTCAAATTCGGACAGCAACCTGTCTTTTGAGGACAGACTTGCAAAGTTTATGAAAGACAGCGATGAGAGATTGCACGATCTGAAGAAAAATTTCGAAAACAAGAGGAGAAGCGGTGGTTACAGGAAATCCTCGCAGTATCAATATTATTGAAAGAATCTCAAATTAATGATATATTGTCATTGGATATTTTGTTATGATGGTATATTGAGTGGTGCGGGGTGTGTAAACAGGACGGTTGCAGATGTTTACACATCCTGAGCATGTTCTTTGGCATTGCCACTGATTGGCACCCAACAGGTACTTGACACGATGGACCATATATATTATAATATAAAAGTCGCCGAAAGAAAGATTTTTGATCGCCGGAGTGGCGAAATTGGCAGACGCACAGGACTTAAAATCCTGCGATCCCTCAAAGATCGTACCGGTTCGATTCCGGTCTCCGGCACCACAGTATTATATATTTATCGCGGGGTGGAGCAGTTCGGTAGCTCGTCGGGCTCATAACCCGAAGGTCGAAGGTTCAAGTCCTTCCCCCGCTACCAGTGAAAGCCTGGAAGTTACGAATGTTCGTAGCTTTCGGGCTTTTATATGTCGAGACTTGTAATAAAGAGATTTATGAAGAATTAATTCTCTATTTGTGAATATTTGTGTATAACCACATTTTTCTGTGCTATGGTGTCTTGACGTTTTTAGTTACTCTGCATATAATAGTATCAACCGAGCCCACCACGCCTCTTCAACGAAAGCGTACCAGGGTGGGACTTTTTACTGTCTGAAGGGATATGTATGTGCGATAATCCCTGTGATAATCAAGGAATTTATTTAAAGCCACCTACTACTTTTTAAAGAACAAGTTGAGCTACTCCGCAAACGCAACCTTATTATAGAAGATAAGGATTTTGCGTTGGATATTCTAAGCAAAGTAAATTATTACCGCCTTTCTGCTTATTTATTACCTTTTAAGCAACCTTCCAGTGAATGTTATAAAGATGGGACAAGCTTTAACAGAATCTTCAGGCTATATGAATTTGATAGAAAAATTAGAAACATTCTCTTGTTAGCAATTGAGCCAATTGAAGTATTGTTGAGAACTAAAATAGCTTATTATCATGCACATAAGTATGGTCCTGAAGGTTATATAAAATCTGAAAACTTTGAAAAAGAAGAATGGCATAGAAAATTAATAGAAGAATTTAATGAAGCTGTTGAGAAGAATCGTAATAATCTTTTTGTAAAACATCATATTGATAAATATGAAGGTCATTTTCCCATTTGGGTAGCTGTGGAGTTGTTTTCTTTAGGGATGATTTCCAAGTTTTATGCTAATATGAAATCAATTGACAGGAAATATATTGCAAAAAATATTTTTTTCACAGGACCGGATCACCTCAAAAGCTGGCTCGTTTGTCTCACAGACTTACGAAATAGATGTGCACATTATATGAGATTATATTTTCATAGATTTGTTAATACCCCAAAGTTACCAAGAGGACCATATAAAATAAGTAGTCAGCGACTATTTGACATTGTTTATATAATGAAATATTTATATCTGGATCATAATAATTGGAAAAGCACTATTGTAACAGCTTTTGAAGGACTCATTGAAGAATATTCTTGTGATATTAAGTTGAAATATATTGGCTTTCCATCTAACTGGAGAGAACTTCTTGAACTAGAGCCTTAGTATGAAAGAAATGATATCATTCCTCATCAGAGTTTGAGAGATTATTAGTGAGAGTTTTAGTGTTTATATCAATTATATAAGAGTTTTTTTGGATTAACCGCTAAGCGTAAGGCTAGCGGTTTTTGCTATGAGAAAAACAAAAAAATTTTCCCTGTTGACATTGACGTTACGTAAAGGTGTATATTACATGTGTCAGGAGGTGACCACAGCATGGAATATACGGTGCAGGAACTTAGCAGATTGGCCGGAGTCAGCACAAGAACCCTGCGGTACTATGATGAGATAGGGGTTCTTAAGCCAGCAAGAATCAACTCATCCGGGTATCGCATATATGGAGAGGCTGAAGTTGATAAGTTGCAGCAGATACTTTTTTACGGGGAACTTGATGTTGAACTCAGGACCATTAAAAAGATAATGTCTTCCGATAATTTTGACAGTATCGCTGCACTGAGGGAGCACCGCGAGAAGCTCCTGGCTGAAAGAAAGCGGCTGGATAAGCTTATCGCAACCATTGATAAGACCATACAATCTAAAGAGGGGAGGATTATAATGTCAGACAGAGAAAAGTTCGAAGGATTTAAGCGTGAATTGATAGAGGAAAACGAGAGAAAGTACGGAAAGGAAGCAAGGGAAAAATACGGAGACCAAGCGGTTGACAGGTCCAATGAGAAGCTATTGAACATGACGCCTGAGGATTATGCACGATTTGAAAAGCTGAGTTCCGAACTGATGGAGACGCTGAAGGAAGCCTTTAAAACCGGAGACCCGGCGGGTGAACTTGCCCAGAAGGCGGCAGATCTGCATCGTCAATGGCTGAGTTTCTTTTGGGACAGCTACACCAGGGAAGCTCATGCAGGGCTGGCCCAGATGTATGTGGATGATGAAAGGTTCACGGAATATTACGACAAGGAGCAGCCGGGATTGGCCAAGTTCTTGAGGGATGCGATCCATATTTACACCGGGATGAAGAAATAAAAGATGGAATATTGAAATGGTATCAGTCAGGTATTATTAAATATCAGTTTTGTATTGATTATAAATATTAGTTATGTATCAGTTAGGTATACGTGAGGTATAAGTTAGAAATTAGCTGGATTTTGTTTGGATATTAATTAAACATCATTTATTGCAGGAAAGCTGTTGCATGGCCACTTGAGCCGGTTTTGCAGCAGCTTTTTTGTGCATTGTTTCAGGAAATGTTTTAAAGATTGTTGGGCGCGTGTTTTATGGGTGGTTCGGCGCGGGGATTAAGTTGTGCATGAAATTATGCATATGATAATATCATTTTGAAGGATTGTTTTATTTATGAACACTGGAAAACAAGTAAAAAGCTTCAGACAACAGGTAAAAATGATGGTTGTGTGCAGGAATAAGGACTGTGATGAAAACTTTAAGGAGGCGGGTAAGCAATGCAGGCAATTATGAATGAAATTATTGAAATCCTTGCGCAGAATAAGGATACTTTCGATTATGCCTCAAGACAGCAGTTGATGCTGTGGAACGGAGACGTACCCGAAAAGCAGCCCCTGCTGCTGAAGTGTGCGTTGGATACCAACCAGCAGGAGTCTATACCGGTTTTCAACCTGAAGGAAATACATTACGACCCTGAAAAGATGTTTCTGAATGAACTTCGTCAAACCTTGACCGTGGTTAACGGAGGATTTGAGGCGGTACCGTCGGTGAGGGCAAACATGGGCGCAAGTATTTTTCCCAGCCTGCTTGGGGTAAAACCCAGGTTATTCGAAGACAAGATGCCATGGATAAAAGATCATGCCTCCAGGGAACAGCTTTCTTCAATGTACCCTGAAGATATAAAATTAAGCGATGAATTCAAAATGGGGCTGGAGCACATGGCATACATGGCAGAAAGGCTTGAAGGAACAGGCTGCCTGGTATTTCCCATGGATCTGCAGAGCCCTTTCAATACTGCGCATATGGTGTACGGGGATAAAATATTTTATGATTTGTATGATGATCCCGCCTTTGTTCATCATCTCCTTGATCTCTGCACTCATGCCATAATTATAGGCATGGAGGAATGCTTAAAGATGATGCCTGAGTCTGAAAGCAGGATTGCCCATTACAACAGCCTTGTAATGCCGTGCTCAAAAGGGGGGCTGAAAGTAAGCGAGGACACATCCACTCTTCTTTCAAAGGCTCAGATCGAAGAATTTGTTGCGCCTTATACGCATAAGGTTCTTGAGCATTTCGGAGGCTGTTACATACACTATTGCGGCAAAAATCCGCATCTTTTCGAGATGGTGATGAATGAACCCCTGGCATACGGTTTGAATTTTGGCAATCCCGAAATGCATGATATGGAGGAAGTGCTGAGGACATGTGCGAAAAATGGCAAAATTTATTATGGATCCATAAACCGTAGAGAAGATGAAACATTGCATGAGTATTTCAGAAAATACCTTAGTGCCTCTCAAAAGAATGGGAGAAGTTTGCTCCTTCTGGAGTACAGCTGCAGCCTGGAAGAGAAGGATAAAGTTGCAGAGGCCTGGGAGATGGCCCTGGCTTACCTGGGATACTGACACCGGTGCCTGCCTTAACAGTTGTAGAATTTAATAGCTGTAGTATTTTTTAATAGTTGCAAAACTTAATAGTTGCAAAATATTCCTGTAGAATTGAAACGCATTTCCTTTCATTACCGTCTAATAGGTAAAAAACAGCAAAAGTTTATGGAGGTAGAAAGTAACATGAAAATCAGAACATTCAGAAATGCAATAATAACAGGAGTATTGTGTACTGCACTGGTTATTCCTTCCTTTGCACAGGCGGCAGACATTCAACCAATATCAGAAACCGAGCTGGAGATTGTTCCTATAAGCTATAAGATCAACCATTGGGCTGAACCCCATATTGACCAATTGTTACAGAAATTTAATGTAGCATCGGTATTCGAAAACAAAAATCTTAATGCTCCTGCCACCCTGGAAGATTTTAAAAATCTGGTCAGACAGGTTATAGATGAGGAATATGACGACGTTCCGGATGCAATGACCAGAGAAGCAGTTGTCCATAAGCTTACTGAATTATGGGCGGAAAAAACGGGCAAGGACCTTGAAAGCATTGTTACCATCCAAATGCTTGTTTATGAAGATATGGACAAGATAGACGCAAAGTACAGCCATGGAATAGTCATTGCTTATCTGCATGATATAGCCAAGGGGAAAGGTTCTGGCATATTTGATCCCAAGTCCCACATTACTTATGGCGAGCTTGGCGCTTTGATCAACAACACTCATAAGGCAATAGAAAAAGAGCTGAGAACTGCTGAGAAGGCTGCAGAAGAAGGAATTTTCGAGACCAGGGGAAGCTATACAGTAGAGGATGGAAAAGTAGTGTTTGATTTTCAACTGGTAAACAATTCTGATGAAAAGAAAACGCTTATGTTCGGTTCCGGGCAGCAGTTTGAGATAACCATAACCGATGAGAAAGGCACCGAAGTATACAGGTACTCGGATGGCAAATTCTTCACCATGGCTCTCATATTTAAGGATATAGATCCCGGTGAGTCCCTGAAATGGCAGGATGCGTGGGACATGACAAATAAGGATGGAGAAAAGGCAGGACCGGGGAAATACAGAGCTGAAATCGAAATCCTGGTAATACAGGAAGAGGGACAGGAGCCCATTGATGAAAGCCAGCTGAAAACCGTGATAGATTTTGAGCTGGAATAAAGGGTTAATTTTTAGCAGGATAGACCTAGAAGTAAATAATTTCAGAAGTTGAATATTTTCAGAAGTTAAATGATTTCAGTCAGGAAAAAATGGCTTCCGGGGTATCCCACCCCAGGAAGTCATTTTTTGTGCTGATGCTTGTACGTATAAATATTAATTCTAATGTGGGACATGGTATAATATACATAAATACTGTAAAAAGGGAGATGGGGTGAATGTCATTTATTGATCTGGCCAGGAAAAGATATTCAGTCAGAAATTTTAAGGATGCGGTGGTTGAAAAAGAAAAGATCCTCCAGGTAATAGAGGCAGCCAGGCTTTCTCCATCTGCAGTCAATTATCAGCCAAGGCACTTCATCATTGTGACCGATGAGGAGCTGAAAAATAAAATTGCTGAAACCTACCCCAGGGAATGGTTCAGGAAAGCGCCCGTCGTGATTGTTGTTTGCGGGGATCATTCAAGCTCATGGAAAAGAAGAGACGGCAAGGACCACTGCGACATTGACGTCGCCATTGCGATAGATCATATGACCCTTGCTGCCGCTGACATGGGCCTTGGCACATGCTGGATATGTGCTTTCGATGCAAAGAAATGCCATGAAATACTGGGACTGCCGGAACATATGGAAGTGGTAGCTTTACTGCCGTTAGGCTATCCGGCTGATGAGGCAACACCGGAGAAAAGAAGAAAGAGTATGGATGAGATCATAAGCTGGAACGGGTATAAGGCATAGAAGCGGTTTAAAGCTCATATATAAACAAATGTATAAATAATTTTGAGACAATCAAGAGAAATAAAAATTTCATGTTGTAAAAAAATAAGATATATGTTATTATCCAAGCTATGATAATTTGTTCCTTAAGGAAGCAGTTTATTCGATACTAACTGTGTGACAAATGACAAATCGGTTTTTTTGAGTTCGGTTTGTCATGCAAATGGACTCATGGGCGTTTTTTGCTGCCTGTGAGTCTTACGTTGTATTTTGGTAAAAGGTTTCGCCTGGGAGGACGCAGTGGGATATATTGAGTTATTTATCATTGCAGTAGGGTTATCAATGGATGCATTTGCCGTTGCCATATGCAAGGGTCTGTCCATGCAGAAAATCATCTATAAGCAGGCACTGCTTACAGCTTGTTTCTTTGGAGGCTTTCAGGCAATGATGCCTCTTATAGGTCACGCCCTGGGAAAGCAGTTCAGTGATTACATAATATCCGTCGATCATTGGATAGCATTTGTTCTGCTGTCTGTTATAGGCATTAACATGATCAGGGAAGCCTGTACGGAGGGAGAAGAGGCATGCCAGTTATTTTGCCTGAAAAACCTTGTTGTCCTGTCTCTTGCTACCAGTATAGATGCTCTGGCTGTAGGCGTGACATTTGCCTTTCTTAGGGTAAATATTCTTCCTGCTGTTACTTTCATAGGGATTACCACATTTACGTTTTCATTTCTGGGTGTGAGAATAGGAAACATTTTCGGGGCAAGATTTAAGTCCAAGGCTGAATTGACAGGAGGAGCCATTCTGATAGCCATGGGCGCAAAAATTCTTCTTGAGCATCTTGGAGTTATAGGCTTTTAGGAAACATGTCTTTTTTGCATTCTGCATACCTGTACCTCCGGTAAGCATTATAAATATGAAATGCATACTGTGCCGTAGGCAATCATGATTCTATTCAGGTTAAGTTTAAGTGGTGCTTAGATTATTTTAAATGTATGTGAGGTCCATCTATGTCAATCAGGCTGCGTAAAATATTCGGGGCAGTGGTTTATAATATAAAGCAAGCTGTAAGCAATAAGGAAGAACTGGCGACAAACCGCAGAAATATTATTCTCTCAAATATTTCTTCCGGTATAAGCGGAAATCTCATCGGAGGAAACTTTCTGACCGGTTTTCTTCTGCTGCTGAATGCGGATGACGCATTTATGGGCATGCTGACTATGGTCGGATTTGCCGGCAACCTGCTTCAGGTGCTTTCACCTCTTCTTATGGAAAGATTTAATGAACGAAAGAGGCTGCTGATTGCTGCCAGGGCTACCATTCATTTCCTTAATATCGTTGTTGTCGGCTTGATCCCTTTCCTGAGATATGACAATTCCCTGAAACTCATGATGATAATGGTAATAATCCTGTTGGTGAATATTATTAATGCAGTTACCGCTCCGGGATTTGCGGTATGGCATATTAAAAGCATACCTCAAAATGCCAGGGCTAAATTCTTTTCGGTTCAAAGCGCCCTTAACGGTATGGTGATATATGTACTTATCCTTGCTGCCAGCAAGGTGGCGGATACCATGAAAGAATCGGGACACGAGATGCGTGGGCTGCTTATTCTGAGAGCTGCGGCAGTTATTTTTAGCATTATAGATATATTCTTCCTTTTCAGAATAAAGGAATACCCTAATCCCAGGAGCGAATCGCCTGTAAACCTGTTAAGCGTATTGGTCAGCCCTTTTAAAGAGAGGAGATACCTTGTGACGGTGGCGGTAGCATGTCTGTGGAACATATCTGCCAATCTGCCCGGACCTTATTACACCGTATATCTCCTGAAGGATTTGGATGTCAAATATTCATACCTTAACCTTATAGCCATGACTAACATTCCGGTACTGATTTTTCTAACACCGCTATGGAGCAGATTTCTTCAGCGCATATCATGGTTTAAGGGCTTGTATGTCTCCATGGCTGTTTACCTCATACACTATATCGGGTTATGCTTTGTTAATGAAAGCACTATGTTTTTATACCCTGTTTTTGCGGTTTTCAGCTTTATAATAGCACCGGGTATAAACATTTCAATGGCCAGCATACCCTATGTAAACATTCCTGAAAAAAACCAGACCAATTATATCGGGTTTTACTCAACCATGAATAACCTGGCCGCCCTGATATCGGTTGCCATAGGGAAAGAGTTTATCAGGATCACGGAGGGAAATAACCTCAAATTATTAGGTGTAACCCTGCAAAACAAGCAATATATCCTGCTTCTTACGGCAATGGTTATGGCTGCAGCCGTAGTACTTATATTCATATTCGACAAAGCGTTGCATAAAAAGGAAAATGAGGAATGAACCGGATTTACGTAAATTTTCTGCATGAATTCCCCTGACAATATTGAAATAACTGAAAATAAGATATAGAATTGCCTTGTATAGGTATATTCTCCAGTGCTATAAATAATTGGCATGAAATGATATAATTCTTATAAACAAACGGGGGAATTTCAGATGCGTAAAGACCGGAAACTTTCCATCGGTATCATTGGCACCGGAGGAATAGCAAATCAGGCTCATCTCCCCAGCCTGAGGGATATGGATAATGTTGAACTGGCTGCAATTTGCAGCATAGACAGAAAAAGTGCCGAGGAAACGGCAAAGAAGTTTTCCGTCCCGCATGTTTATACGTTATACGGGGAGATGTTGGAAAAAGAAGAACTGGACGCGGTGTTTGCGTTGGTTCCGCCCGATCAGATTTTCAGATGTGCTATGGACTGCCTCAGTGCGGGGGTGGATGTGTTTATTGAAAAACCACCGGGAATTACATTGTTTCAAGCCGAAGCACTTCTTAAAAAATCACAGGAAGTTAACAGGATATTGCACATAGGCTTCAACAGAAGGTATATACCGCTTATTCGTCACGTATTGAAAATTATGAAAGAGTCAACCAGGATTACCCAGGTGGAAGGGTGTTTCTACAAATACGGCTCGGCAGAGTTTTATGGAGGCTGCGCAAGTGCCCTCGAATGTGATGTCATTCATGTCATTGATCTTGTGAGATGGATAGCTGGTGGAGAACCTGTTGCTGCAGCTACCGTAGAAGGCAGGGAAAACAGTGTTGTACCGAATATGTGGAGCTCTGTGGTCCGCTTCGATAATAACGTTACGGGAATAATAAAGGCCAACTATCAAACCGGTGGACGGGTACACAGGTTTGAAATCCACGGTCCGGGCGTCAGCGCTTTTATCAATATGGGATTTGGTACTTTTGATTGTGAGGCGGATATACTTTTTTATGATGAGTTAACCTGCAAAAAGGTTGCTGAGGCCAATGAAGGCGACCATCTGGTTTCCATGCCTCAGGAAGGCAGCAGGAGGCTGATACACATTGATGGCATGAAACTGGCAGGCAGTACCGATTTTTATAAGTATTACGGCTTTTATCAGGAGGACAGGGAATTCATTGAATGCGTAGCAAACCACAAACGCCCTCTTACGGATATTTCTGAAGCAGTCAAAACCATGCGGTTTATTGACTTGTTAAATGCCAGCCGCATTTAGAGAGGAGAATGCATAATGTTAAGTGTTGAGAACAATAGCCGATGCACTGACAATAATAACCGCTGCATAAGCCTGAAGCTGAAAACCCAATACCTGGCGCGGGACAAAAATGGCTATAATGTCTGGAACCAGGTGATAAGGGAAGAGAAATGGAAGACGGACCAAACGGCACTGATATTATGTGATGTATGGGACAAGCATTGGTCAAGAGGAGCTGATGAGAGGCTTATCCCTATGCTTCCTGCAATGAATGAGCTGACTGAATATCTGAGGGGAAAAGGGGTGCAGATAGTGCACGCACCTTCCGATACGATGGGGTTTTATTCCAATCATCCGGCAAGGCTAAGGATATTGGAGTATCCCGTTGTAGATGTTCCCGAGGTGGTTGAACGCCCCGATTATCCTCTGCCGGTGGATGCTTCCGACCAGGGTTCGGATACCGATGATAAACCTTATATTGCATGGACATGCCAGCATCCCATGATATATATCGATGAAGAGCGCGACGTGATTTCAGATAAGGGATCGGAAATATTCAGCTTCTTCCATCATAAAGGCATAAAAAATGTTTTAATAATGGGCGTCCACACAAACATGTGTATTCTGCACAGAACATTTGCCATTAAAGCCATGGTAAGGCGGGGTTTCAACCCGGTTCTTGTGAGAGATCTGACCGACAGCATGTATAACCCCGCAAGACCTCCGTATGTGAGCCATGAGGAAGGAACCAGGCTGGTCATCGAATATATTGAGAAGTTCTGGTGTCCTACCGTGCTTTCAAAGGATATAAAATAGTCTCATATCAATTATTAATTCAATGTTTCAGTTGAATACTCAATTCAATTTTCTGTGCCTTGGTCGGGTTAACCCTATTCCTTGACAGGGTTAGGCCCTTTCAGGGCTTTTGTTTAAGATATTTTTATCTGGGGACCTTTTATCCAGGAGTTTTTCTGTTTGATAACTTTTTCTGCTCGATATTTTCAGTTTGATGTATATTCTTTTGATATCTTTAGTTGTCTGATGTCTTATCTGTTTAATATTTTCTGCCTGATACTTTATCTGTTTAATTGCCTTCTGCTGATGTTTTTTGATTAATAGTTTTCTTTCTGATTTTTTTCTGCTTAATGGTTTTCTTCCTGATCTCTTTTCTGAATAATGGTTTTCTGTCTGATTTTTTCTGCTCTTAAGTTTTTCTGGATATTTGTCTTTCCGGGACAAGCATTTACCGGGCAATGCACTTAGCAAATAATGCTTTCCACGGGTATATATGAATTTAATTAACACCGGCACATATGAATCTGATTAACGCTGGTAGTATACCTGAAACCCAAGGTAATGGTCCGGTATAAGCAACATAAACAAATAATTGGAATTAACAATAAATGTATTTGAATATTAACACCTGTATCATGCAGGTTGAATATTCCTGAATATACTTTTATTAAAAGAGAAAACAGTATGAAAGGGGTATGGCAATGCGAAAAAGAGCTATATCAATCATTCTTATAATTGCTTTGGCCTTTCCGTTTGTTCCCGGCATGTTTAATACTGCCAAAGCAGAGGATACCTCCTATGCGCCGAAAGTTCCTGCAAGCCTTCCTCAGCCGGCCAAGGGGCAAAGCGTGTATGACCCTCAGTTCGGGAACACGAGAATCATACGCCTTACCGACAGAAGTGACGGACCAAATGGCTGTGTGGTACCGTATTCCTACTGGCCCATTTTCAATTGCAACTCCACAAAATACTGGATTGCAGATCCCACAAACGGTCAGCTGAGGCTTTATAACTTTGACCCGGATACATATACTTCCACATACGTAGGACCGCTTAATACAGGTCTGGACTGGCAGGGATTGATATGGTCATACGATGATCCCAATATCCTATATGGATTGAGAGGTTATTATGCAGGCGGAAACAACCAGCTCTGTGCATACAATGTAGCTACAGGGCAGCTTACCGTAATACATGACTTCACAGCTTCAGGCGATCTGCCTAAAGGCAACCCTCTCCAGCTGTCCAAAGCCCGCGAAAACGACCGTTATTTCTCATTTCACTGGAAAGCTAACGATAACAGTGCTCCCAGGTATGCAGTCGTATATGACAGGCAGCTGAACAGAACCTATCTGTTTGATGCCTCAGATCCCAATAACCAGGTTTCATACCTTGATGAGTGCAGGTTGGATAGAGACGGGACCAAACTTGTCATAGTTACCGGAGCTGAATTCCATATATGGGACTATGTCAATGATACACAGGAAATTGTATATGCAAACTTTACCGATCATGCAGGCGGGCATTACAATGTAGGTAATGGATGGATGGCAAACATGGATATCTATTCTACAGGTAACGGGAACCGCACTCTGAAGCGCTGGCTGTCCTCTCCGAAACAATGGATTGAATTATTTGACTCGGGAAGGTTTGCAAATCCGCCGTATTCCGTAATAGAATGGAACGTCGACCATCATTATTCCATTGAGGGACCCAATGATGACTGGATGTGTATTTCATCAAGGTGTCTGGCCGGAGCAGACTACACAAAACCATTCCAGAACGAAATATGGCTGGTTAAGACCGACGGATCCGGTCAGGTCAAGAGATTGGCTCACCACAGAAGCTCAATGGCAGACTATTGGAGAAGTCCTTTTGCACAGATTTCTCCGGACGGGAGATTCATAGCCTTCAATTCAGACTGGAATAACCCAAACCAGCCTCAGGATATATATATAATACCGCTTGATGACTCAATTTGGGGCGGTTCATCTCCTACACCCACACCTACGCCTACACCTTCGCCGGGCGGAGTGTTTAATGATAATGAGACGGGTACGGGCAACAACCAGATAGAGTATGTGGGGAACTGGATCTACAGGACAGATTTTACAAGCGGACCTTACCAGCTGGACCTTCACGAACACAAGAACAGAAATGCTACCGATTATGCGCTTATACGTTTCTATGGTACAGGTATCAAAATATATTCTCTTTTGGACAGTTGGAACGGTATATGCGCCATTTCTGTGGACGGCGGTACCGAAACGCTGGTAGACACGTATAGCAGCACTTTACAGTGGCAGTCGCTGATATACACCAGGACGGGATTGCCGGAGGGGAACCACACCGTCAAGATAAAAATGACCAATACAAAAAATCCAAACTCATATGACTATTGCATTTTTATTGACAAATTTGAGGTGATAGCTTCAACATCGTCACCTTCCCCGACGCCGACACCGACACCTACACCTATGCCCATAATTGTAAATAACAATACAACCGGTACAGGAAACAACCAGTTTGAATACGGACCTACCCAGTGGTCATGGTCCTATGATAACTCCAGTTGGTGTTCCGGTGCCTATCAGAGCGACCTGCATGGAAGCCAGCAGACCGACGCATATGCAAGGATCAGATTTAATGGTACGCAGATAAAGCTGTATGGTGTAAAGGGAAGTTGGTTTGGAAAAATGGGAGTAAAAATTGATTCGGGTGCTGAAACCATCATAGATTGTTATGAAAACACTCAGGAACAGATGCAGGTTCTGCTTTATACAAGCCCGGTGCTTCCTCCGGGACAACACACTCTGACCATACGTTCAACAGGAACCAAGAATCCCAACTCGTACGGAATGTGGGTATACGTCGATAAAGTTGAAATACAGCCATGAATAAAGTATAAATTCAGCCCTGAACAGAGTATAAATACGACCGTGAATAAAGCAGAAATACAACATTAACCAAAATAGAAAAATACGTAGGTATAAACCCTTGAGAAGAAAGGTGCTGGTTCAGACCCCAGCACCTTTCCTGTATAAGAGAATAATATCCTGAAATGCCTTCATTCAGCGGTACTGCACTTTAATGCACTCGTACATGTAAAGCTTTGGAATGTACACTTCAACATATCCTTCGAAAATTTCATATTCTGGCCTGGAATCACTGTAAAGCAGGTGCACACTTTCTACACATCTGCCTCCCGTATTAATTTTTACCCTGATGTCATAGACCGGTACGTATTCCTCACGGGTGGGGGCAGATTTTATCTTGTTGCCGTTATCGTTTATAAGATGAAGAAGTGCGTAATCCCGGTATTCGGTCATATTGGCAACAATGCCTCTGCTGCCTTCAATCTCATATGGAATGTCCTTACCTGCCAACCAACGGAATATATTATCGTAAAGCTTCCTGATTGCTGCATACCTTGATGTCCTGTAAAGGGCTTCCAGGCTTTGAGGCATAAAGACCACAGTACCTTTGCCATACTTTCTTACTATGATGGCAGGCGAGACGTCTATATCATGGTCTATGCCGGATGTAACCGCAACAACTTCATCATGGTTATGGGCCTTTACCGTAAGGAACTGCATATCCTGTGGAATGAACTGTCCGATTCTGAAACCCTCGGTGACCGGATGGGATTTAAGTATTTTCACATAGCACTGACCGCGGAAACGGATATCCCTATTTTCCGTCAGGTCTGCTCCGAAAAGGTCGGCAAGACCGAAGTTGTCACGCCTGTTTCCTTTTTCGTCATAAAGGGAGGTCATAAAGGTAGCTACCAAATTGCCTCCCTTTCGGACATAATCGCGAACCCTGTCCATGTCATCCTCGCTCATACAGGCTACATTGGGGAGGAAAACCGCCTTGTACTCCGAGAGATCGGCAGGGCTCAGGGTTGTATTGTAGAACGGCTCTACCTGGTGGAAATTGTCTTTCAGGACATTGAAGCCACCGTAGAAAAACAGCCTGTATTTCTGGCATTTTTCTATACTGTCCTTGAACCACCAGTCAGATGTGTCTCCTGAAACCCACATGCCTATGAATTTTTTATTCCTGACTTTCTCCAAAACTTTCTCATTTTTTTCTATGTATCCGTAAATATCCTTAAGGTACCCGATGGTATCATTCTGCCGGTATATCCTGCTTATTGCGTAATAAATGGGAGCTCCGTTGCCTGCAATGACGGTAAAACCTTCGTTTTTTATTTCTTCCCCCTCTACCGGTATTCCCATGCAGTCGGCGCCTATGAACATATCATCATCGATCAGGTGCTGGTGCTGCGTGAGATTTATTCCGCTTATATAGCTCCATATATATTTGCCCGTGGAACGTCCCAGCATGATGTGCAAAAGTTTTTCCTGCACGGTATGTACGCCCTCGAACATAAATCCGTCCAGGACCTTGAAACGGTCATTTCCCCAATACCTGGAATGGAACCATCCGCAGTTGTTGAAAAGGTGGGGTATGTCCTTTTTCTTTATGATGGCATTCAATTCTTTCATCAGGCCTTCCTTAACCTCATAATTGAGCCAATGGAGATATTCTCTGTTGTCAGGGTCATCCCAGTCCCGATGCCCTTTGTTGGATGGAATGCTTTTTCCGGTCTTTTTGAAATAGATCTCCCTGCACTCAGGACAATGGCAGTATATCCCTACAGAGCCCTGTTCATGGTAAGGACCGTCAAAATACATTCCGTCTATGTCATATCCGGTTACAATTTCATTTACAATACCCTTTATTGCTTCCCTGTACGCTTTTCTGTTCAGGCAAAGGTTATAGCTTCTGAAATATCCAAGGTGCCACCATCCCAGCCTGTTGCCGTCTTCATCAAGTTTAGCCCAGGAATTATAAGGTTCGATATCCGCATCCAGCGGAAGGAAAGGATGTCCTACCGAAACGTAAGGTATGACCTTGATTCCCCTTTTATGACATGCGTAAATTGTTTCCTTAAGGAGGTCCCGGCCTTTTAAATCCGGATGTACTGGGAAATAACGGGTAGGATAGTAGGCATAATATCCTATCGCAGGAAAACGGAATATGTTGGATTTGGTTTCCTGCAAAATATCTGCTATGCGCTCTGCGTCATAATCGATGGTGGGAAACAGTGGCGGACCGTAACCTTCCAGAAGCTGTGCCCTTCCTGTTAACAACCAGTCGTACTTACCCATTTTATTATCCTCCGGATTTTTATTCATATTAACATGGCATTAGGTTTATGGATTATAACCTGTGTTATACCTGTAAGATATTGTATCACAGAATTTTTGCATGTGCAATGCCGTTATTGCCAGATATTTTAAGCAAACTTAGCATGATCACCTGAGAAAATATTAATTTTGCTGTTGTAATTATCAACCAAATGATTTATAATAATACCACTGGTATAAAACAGGTAGTATTTAAGTAAAGTTTATGCTCTCCATCGCAAAACATTTCGGGCAAGGATATTTCAACTGTTCATATTAACAATACTTAACGTACTGATCAAATAATTCTTTTCGGCCGGTGTAAAAACTGCGGAGGTTGCAATTTGAAAACACTAAACTGCTTACCGGGTATTCAGGATTGCAAATGCATATTTTCGCAGGTGAAAGGGGAGTGATGATGCAAATAAGGTAAAACTTCATACCAATACATTTCGGGTTATTAAAATGATTACCAAAAGGGTTACCAAAAGCAGTATGTTTCAAGGGGGAATTTTGTTTATGAAGAAGTTTATATGCATTGTGTTATGCATAGCTTTGGTGATAGCACCAACGCTTACTGGATGCGGCAAGGCAAAAGAGACCAATACACAGCCTACCACGACAGAAGCTGAACAGTCTCAATCGGCTACAACTGAGGCCACAACTGAGCCTGCAACAACTGAGGCTGAAACAACACAGGCTGACGCTTCCAAACCTGATACAATTCAGCTCCCTATAGTTACCGAACCTACCACAATCAAAATCCTTGCCCATGACTGCTGGGGTGAGAAATATACCTTTACCAAGGATCCTATGAGGTTCCCGGTACATCAGAAATGGTATGAAAGGACCGGTGTGACCGTTGAGTGGGAAGTCTACCCCGATGACCAGATTTTTGAGGTATCCAAGCTCAGATTGTATTCAGGTGTTAACCTGCCCGACCTGGTTTATACAGGTGAAGATGCAAACCTGCTTGGGCAGCAAGGTATAATAATACCTATCGATGAAATAATTTACGAACACTGTCCCGATATTGTAAGGGTAATGGAAGAATATCCAAATTACAGGAAAGCCATCACTGCTGATGACGGCCATATCTACAAGCTAACATGGCTCCAGCCCGGCAGCGCCATGACAAACCCATGGGCACCGCTGGCCATCAGGAGAGACTGGGTCAAGAAACTCGGACTTGAACTTCCCAGGAATGCTGAAGAACTCTATACCGTGTTCAAGGCTTTCAAGACACAGGATCCTAACCGGAACGGGAAGAATGATGAAATACCGTTTACCGTTATCTGGGGTGATGCTTCTGCTCTTACAGCTTTAGCCGGTCCCTTGTTCGGTGTTGACTTATCCTGGAGGGAAAACCAGACTACAGCCTTTGGACTTGACGAGACCAGGACAAAGATAATAGCCCAGCTGGAAAGACCCGAGTGTAAAGATTTTATAGCATACTGCCAGAAGCTGATGAAAGAAGGTCTGGTGGATCCCGAATTGGCACACAGCAATGAAGACCTTGTAAAGCAGAAGATATCAGCAAACATCCTTGGGTCGGTCCCCACTTATTACAGCACATGCGTCGAATACAACAGGCTCAGCAGGGAAGGCGGAGACCCGGATGCAGACTGGTATGGACTGACTCCTTTCGATCTTCCCGACGGTACTCCCGGAAAGATGTATTATAATGACGGCATTTTCCATGCATTTGTAGTTACCAAGGATTGCAAAATACCTGAAGTGGTTCTCAAATGGATTGACTGGGTATGCTACTCCAAGGAAGGTCATGATCTGGGTTATTGGGGCATAGAAGGCATTACATATGAAGTGGTAGACGGAAAGAAAAAACTGACAGACTATGTAACCAAGAATCCTGACGGCTTAAGCTGGATAGAAGCAATGTGGTCTGTAGGCGCAAAGCCGCTGCTTCCTATTGTAATCCCTGTTCCACAGATAAAGAGCCTGTATGAAGACGACTCCACCTTTATAGAGAATGACCCGGTCAAGTATGAAGCATGGCAAAGGCTTAAAGACAGGTGGGAGCCAGGCATGCCTCCTTTGTCACCTACCATAGAAGAATCCAAGGAGCTGAAGAGGATATTTGACGACTGCGACGTGTTCTACAGAGAAAACCTTGCCAAGTTTATGAACGGTGAAAGACCTCTGTCCGAATGGGATTCATTTGTGCAGGAGCTTAATGACAGGGGAATGAGAAGAGAAAAGGAAATCTGGCAGGCCATGCTGGACAGATGGAATTCCAAATAACACTAATTGCCTGACAATGGTGCATGCATCACCAAAGATGCATGCACCAATCCTTAAAAAAAGGGGATAGGAACTTATGGAAAGTAATGCTGGTTTGGCAATAAATAAAAACCTTAATACAGGATTGAGAAGGAAGAGAACCTCTATACTCAGCATAATCAACAGGGATAAGTACCTCTTGATCATGATGCTTCCGGTAGTAGCTTTCTATGTGATTTTCCGCTATGTACCCATGTATGGCGTGCTCATGGCCTTCAAGGAATATAATCCTGTTAAGGGTATATGGGGAAGCCCATGGGTTGACAACTACGGAATGCAGAATTTTATAGATTTTTTTAAGGGTCCGTATTTCTGGCGTATTTTGAGGAATACCGTTTATCTGAACTTTTTAAGCCTGTTGTGGGGGTTCCCGGTGCCCATAATATTTGCACTTCTGCTCAATGAACTGAGAGACGGTTTTTTCAAGAGATTTGTTCAGACAGTGTCCTATCTGCCCCATTTCCTTTCAACAATGGTTGTGGTGGCCTTGATGTTTTTTATGCTTTCGCCGGTCAACGGGGTGGTTAACGAGATAATTAAAGCTTTTGGACATGAGCCTATATATTTTTTGGGTGAAAAGGCATGGTTCAGGACCCTTTATGTCATGACCGATATATGGCAGGGCTTTGGATGGGGATCCATAATATATATCGCTGCCATCCAATCAATTGACCCCGGTCTGTACGAAGCGGCTTTAATAGACGGAGCATCCAGGTTCCGGCGTGCTTGGCATATTACCTTACCCGGGTTGCTTCCCACCATACAGATAATGCTGATTTTCCAGATAGGCGGATTGATGGGGAGCAATCTTGAAAAAGTGCTTGCAATGTACGAAACCAACACCTATGAGGTGGCAGACGTTATATCAACCTTTGTCTACAGACGGGGCATTCAGAGCGCAGACTACAGTTATGCCACAGCCGTGGGACTGTTCAACTCGTTGGTAGGTTTCATACTGGTGTTACTTGCAAACTGGGCTAGTAAAAGACTTAATGAGAACAGCCTGTGGTGAAAAACGGGATATATCAGGTAAAAAGCCCAATGAGAACAGCCTCCGGTGATAAAACAGCATGTACTGAATAAAACGGCAGTTAAGCTGCCGGATACGGAAATGAGGAGACCGATTATGCCTATAAAGAAAACTCTTGGTGAAAAAGTATTTGATACATGCAACATTATCCTCATGTGTTTTGTGATAGTAATAACGCTGTATCCTCTGCTGTATGTGATAAGCATGTCCATGAGCAATCCTATTGAGGCAATAAAAGGGACAGTCTACTTTTACCCTAAAGGATTGGACTTTACGGCATACAAGATGATAATACAAAGCGAAGACATATACAAAGGGTATTTAAATTCCATATTTTACGCTACGGTAGGTACCGCTGTCAACATCATCATGACAGTGCTAGCAGCTTACCCTCTTTCAAGGCGAGAGTTCTCACTCAGGAAGTTTTTTACCATCATGATCGTATTTACCATGTTTTTCAGCGGCGGCCTGATACCAACGTATATACTGATGACAAAGCTGCCCATATTCAACACCAGGTGGGCTATTATCCTGCCCGTGGCAGTGGATAGCTTTCTAATATTTGTTACCAGGACATATTTCAATACCATACCTGAGAGTTTGCAGGAATCTGCAAAAATTGACGGCGCAAATGATTTCAGAATACTTATACAGATTATGTTTCCCCTTTCCCTGCCTATGATGGCTGTGCTGGCGTTGTTTTACGCTGTAAGTCACTGGAACAGCTATTTCCTTTCCATCCTTTACCAGACTGATGCCAGCCTGCACCCAATCCAGGTATTCCTGTACAGAATTGTAAGCCAGCGCAACAATCAATTTGCAAGGCAGATGGGAGTAGACCTTGGGGTAATTGCCGCATACGGTATCCAGGTCAGATATGCCGTCATAGTGGCAGTCGTATTGCCCATTGTATGTGTTTATCCCTTCCTTCAGAAATATTTTGTAAAAGGCGTAATGATAGGAGCCATCAAAGGGTAGGAGGATTAAAATACCGTGGTTGTATTTTATTAGAGTCCCAAGAAAAATAATCACTTTTTGCTATAAAATTCCAAGACACCGTGGTCAGGATCGGTCCAAAGCTAATAAAGTTGCATATTTCCCGAGAATTGTTTATAATTATTACAACCTGTATAGTACATGTATATTGCAGGTGGCAGAATTATGAATGAAGGGAATTAATACATTTGAGTGAAGGTGAAAAGGTGGGCGTCGACAGAGATAAAAAAATACCGCTTTACAAGCAGGTATATGATTTGTTGAAAAAGGATATCCAGGACGGGAAGTATAAAAGAGGTGACTTATTGCCGTCGGAAAGGGATTTGAGCACCCTTTTCGATGTGGACAGGATTACTGTAAGAAAGTCACTTGAATTGCTTGTAAATGACGGACTTGTTGAAAAAATAGCAGGTCTTGGCACCAGAGTAAAGGAGTTCCCAACGCCGGGCATAAGAGATGCCGCAAATGTCAGGAATATACTGTTTACCCTTCCCAGGGCTTCAAGCATGGTGGACAGAATAACAGAGCCTTTTAATGCCAGCCTTTTTTACAGGATAGAAAGGGAATGCAAATCGAGAGAATATGGCCTTATATATTCTACCCTGGATCACGATGATGACTTGTTCAGAGTGGTTAACGGAAATAACATATCCGGGATTATTTTTGTCAGCAAAATTGAGGAGAAATTTTATGAACAGGCCATGATGCTGAGGATACCTGCGGTTTTGGTAAACAACAAGTACGAGGCTTATCCCTCCATAACCGCTGACAATGAAAAAGGTGCATATGAAGCGGTGAAACATTTGACCGGTCTTGGACATAAAAAAATAGGGATTATCCTTGGAAAAGAAGGCTACATAACGTCAATCGAACGTTTTAACGGTTATAAACGAGCTCTGACGGATGCAGGCATAGACTGGCAAAGCCAGGTTATAGCAGACGGAGACTGGACTTTTGACGGCGGATATAACGCCATGTTGAAAATCCTGGAGAATAAAGACCCGCTTCCTACAGCTATATTTGCGGCAAATGATATGACTGCATTGGGAGCGATTGAAGCAATAAAGGCGTCCGGACTGAGCGTACCTGAAGATATAAGCATAGTGGGATTTGACAATATTGAACAGTGCAAGTTCTGTCACCCGCAGCTTACAACGGTATCGGTTGATACCGACATGCTGGGGAAAGCAGCCTGCCAGTATCTGATCAATGCTATTGAATCCAGGCAGCAGCTTAACATAAAAATAGTCATTCCTACAGCTTTGATAATCAGGAATTCCACTATGGAAGCAAAGTAACATGGCTTTTGATTCCGGAGTAAAATGGGCTTTAATCCTGAATAAATATTTGTTTTTTAACAAGGAGATAGGAAATGTGTTACGAGATTTGGTTTCCTAACAGAGTTGAAGTAGGAGAAGGTATAATTGGAAAACTGGGGGAAAAGTTAAAAGGCAGGAAAGTATTCATTGCAGCCTATAAGAAAGGTGCCAGGTCTTCAGGTAATTTAAACAGGTTAATTGGCATATTGGATGAACATGAAGTTTCGTATATTTTATATAAAGGAATAAAACCCGATCCCGATATACAATGCATTGATGAAGGTGTTGAACTCTGCAGGCAGGAGCGCTGCGATCTTGTGCTGGGCATAGGTGGAGGAAGCGTATTGGATGCTGCAAAAGCCATCGGGATCATGGTAAACAACCCGGGTTCCGTGAGGGAATACCAAATGGGAGAAAAGCATATTACACAAAGGAGCCTTCCGGTCTACGCCATCCCCACTACTTCAGGTTCCGGATCGGAGGCTTCAAAGGTGGCGGTTATCTCAAATATTGAAGCCGGAGTTAAAAAGAGCCTTGCACATCCTTATATGATCCCCGGCTATGCTTTGATAGATCCTGAGTTAACCGTCTCTTTACCCAAAGAACTGACTTATTCCACGGGAATGGACGCCCTTAGCCATGCTGTCGAATCCTACTGCTCATTAAATGCAAACCCCATTACCGAAGCCTACTCCTTAAAAGCGATGGAGCTGATCATAAGTAATCTGGAGACGGCCGTGAATTGCCCCTGGGATCTTAAAGCACGCAGAAATATGGCAATGGGCAGCTTTATGGCGGGAGTTGCCCTTAATGCCGGCGTTGGAGCGGTCCACATTCTTGCTCAGCCCCTGGGTGCCGTTTGTGGGATATCTCACGGATTCGCCTGCGCCATATTGCTTCCTGTGGTAATGAGGAAGAATTACAGTTACTGCGGGGAACGGTTTGTTAAAATGGCTGAAGTTATGGGGCTGAATGTACCGGCATCCTCAGGAGAAGCCGCTGCAAAAGCGGTTATCGACCATATAGAAAGCATGCGCGCAAGGCTTGGAATGCCTTCAAGGCTGTCAGAGGTGTGTTCAATAACCAGGGATGACTTTAAAGATGTAATGGAAAGCATGAAAAATTCAACAAGTCACATTAAAACCAATCCAAGACTCGCAGATGAGAAGCTGCTGATGGAAATACTGGATGAAGCGGTATAAACCGAAAGAACTTCTGCCGCTCATGCAGTCAACATTACGGCGTTATGGAAGATTTCACCTGCATGGTGCGGGAAGATGGAATAGGAAATCAGGTCAGCCTGTTTACAAGAAAATCTTCAAAAGCGGCTAAGTCCTTCCAGCTTGTAGCACATCTTATTTTTTTGGCCGTTTCGTCAATGACCGTAAATCCGTCATCGGTGACACGCACACCAAGTTTTTCAATGTTCAGCAGATCTTCGCTTATTGCCAGGTAGACAGCTGCTGTGTCAAAGAGAGTTGAGCTTGCTTCCCTGTACTGTTCCGGATCCCCTGCCTGGCACCAAACCTTGTAGTTTTCAATTAATGCCCGTGTTCCTGGTAAGGCGCTTTCATAAACTTTTCTGTACTTTTCTCCGGTTAATCTGACAAGGCCGCAAGTATCGAGAGGAGTAATGGTTATGTCCCAGGGAGCGGTAAATGCCTTTCGGCAGGATTTGGGATCGGCTTTCACGTTATATTCCGCGCATACCTTTTCGGAGCCACCGTAGCCTTTGTATATGCTTCCCTGCATGCCAATAAACCTGGCCCTTTTGGCTATGGCAGGTTTTCTCTCCAGGGCTGCTGCAATGTTTGGCATAGGACCTATGGCTATAAGGGTGACAGGTTCTTCCGACTGCATGATGGTATCGATGATGGCACCTACACCGTCATAATAGATTTTTCCGGGATACTTATCCAAATCATAGTCATCAGCCCACTTCGCCTGATGGACTATTTTATCCGACTGTTTGATGCCTATGCCTACCGGTATGTCGGTTCTGCCGCATACTTCGAGATACTTGGCCACTATTTTTGCCCTGCCGGGGGTGTTTCCGAAATCAGTGACAATAAGCTTTACATCCAGCTCAGGACTGTTAAGCATCAGGGCAACAGCCCAGGTGTCATCGATGTCATCTCCTATGTCGGTATCAAGGATAACGGGAATTTTCTTCGGATTTTCATTGCTCATCATTAACCCCTCCGGTTGTTAATTTGCGGTAATGAAATACCAAAACGGGAAGGTTTGTCCGTACACTTTTGGTATTTGAAAGAACCGTTCATTTTCGGCTCATCCAATTAAGCCAGTGATTCTTATGTAAATGATACTTTAACTTAATGATATCAGACTGAAATAAATTGTTGAACAATTATTTTAAAGAAATATTTCAAACAGTTATTTTCATTGTTTTAAACAATTTTTCAAGAAATATTTCTGTGAGACTTCATCAAATACCTTTTAATAAATTTCATCAATACCGAGGGAAGGATTTTGCCCGAAGCATATTGAATAGATACATTATTGTAATTCACAGGTATATTCAGCGGCACATAATGAATGTGGAAAAGGCTGCCATTATATATCTGCCCAAAGCTGGTTAACCTGTCGGAAAACGTTTATGGAGACATAACTGTTAAAATGGAGACAAAACCATGAAAAATTGGATTAAGAAGATATGCATCCTGAAAATATTTATGTTGACTCTTGCAATATGCTTTGCAATTCCCAAAACAGCTTCAGCCAACTCAGCTCCTACCTTCTGGAGTGGATACCCTTCATCGGAGATGTTATTGGTAGACCAAAGCTGCCCTATAGAAGTGGAACATGAAAAGCTGACTTTTGATTTAAGCAGCGGCAGCCGGAACAGCTATACGGTACAGGGGCAGGTAAGGGCGTCCTATGAAATGGTAAATCCCACTGATGAGAACCTGGCGGTGCAGATGGCTTTTCCTTTTATAAGCTCTCTAAGGGATTTTTCACAGGAAGATGTTGCAATAACTGCTGATGGAGAAGCGTTGCCTTATGATCTGTATATCAGCAGCGAAACTGTAAACTACAACAGTTCCACCCCGCTGGAAAGAAAGGCGGGTTTTGCTTTTGAAAACATACTCAGCACAATTTCCAGGCAAACTTACCGGGCAGAGAATTTTTCGGAGCATGAAAAAGGCAAGCTATATATTCTCAGCGTCAAACCAACCACCGAGCAAAGGACAAATTTCACCGTTGATTTTGAATTTGATGGTGAAAGAAACAGGGTGCTTGTAAAAGGTTTCAACAGGTATGAGCGAAATGGAAAGCGCCTCAGGATTGCTGCATGGTGTTATGAGCCGGAAGTTTTGGAAATTTTCGTCCTGGGAGCTGATATTGATTTTAAGGTTGCGGCTTATTCCGACGGAGAACTGAAACAGGAAACCCAGCTTTTCACGTACGAAATATTCTCAAAAGATATGGAAATCAGGCAGTACATGATGGATTCAGTGAAAGAGCTGATGGCGGAAGTTGAGGGACAACCGGATTTTATTGGCTCAGAAACAATCAGGGTTGATGAAGACCAGTTTTATAACGTCTACGGAGCTGCATTGGACAGAAGCTTTACGGCTAATCAGGGCTATGCATCCTGTGAGGAGCTGCTGTCGCAGAATGGCTACAAGCGAGTTTTTACTCTGATTTATACGGTTGAATTCCCGGCCCGGTCAAAGAGGGACATAACCGTCACCTACAAGGCGTCGGGCACCATGGACAGGAGAAATACCAGATGGCCGGTATATACTTTTGATTATTTGCTGAATCCTGCGAAAAACTGGAGCCGTTTTGGAGGCATTGATATAGAAGTTATAACCCCTGAGGAAGCACCTTATATTACAGAAAGCAGCATTGAGTTTAAAAGAGAAGGCAGCATGCGCTACAGGGCAGTCCTTGATTCCCTTCCCCAGGATGATTTGTCTTTCTCCATTTATAAAAGCGAAAAAATATCTTACATGGATAAGGCATATGCACATATTTTCAGGAGCATTGCCTACTTTACACCCCTTGTTATGATATGCGGTATTCTGGTTATTCTTGCGGCAGTGACTGTAATTGTGGTACGACGGTACTAAGCAATGGCTTAAATTTGAATCTACAGAACATACATGAAATATAAAATCATTATAAAAATAGTGCATGTATTTTTTTAATGTGGTATAATGCTTCTTGTGTTCTAGAATATGGCACCCTTAAAATGTTCGTACGGATTGTGTTTTTTTAGAATGTAATTACTTTGCAAAGGGGATAAAAATTGAACTTTTCCATTGTATTTAACCAGGTAGCAACTCTTTTGGTCATAATAGTTATAGGTTATATAGCCAGTCGGTTAAATATCATTACTGAGCAGGTAAATAAGAAACTGTCGGAAATTTTGCTCAATATCACTTCGCCGTAGCTTATTTTTTCATCCTTCCTGATGGAATACAGCATGGAAAAGCTTGTTAACGCAGGCTATGTAATGGCTTTAGGCGTTGTCATGTTTATTGTATCTATAATACTGGCCGAAAAAGTGCTTTTTGCAGGACAGGATGAAAAAAAGAAAGCAGTTCTTAAGGCGGCGGCTGTTTTCTCAAACTGCGGTTACATGGGATTTCCTGTGATCGACAGCATACTGGGACAGGAAGGTGTCTTCTATGCTTCCATGTATGTAACCATATTTTACATATTCCTCTGGTCATACGGAGTGATAATATACAGCGGGGAAAGAAACCTTAAAACCGTATGGAAAGCCTTCGTAAGCCCTGCAATGATTGCGGTGTATATCGGAGCCGTTGTGTTTCTGTTTCAGATCCCTATGCCTTATTTTATTTCAAGCTCCGCAAAAATGGTTGGAGGAATGACAACTCCTCTTGCCATGCTCATTATTGGGGCTATTATCGCTCAGTCAAAACTCATTGAGGCATTTAAGGGACTTATGGTATACTATGCATCCTTTCTGCGCCTTGTTGCAATGCCCGTCCTATCGCTGGGCGTTGCCAGGCTGCTCCGGATTCCTCCGGATGCCATGAATATTGTCGCCATAGTCCTGGCAATGCCTGTAGGCGTTAATGTGGCTGTATTTGCAGAAAAGTATGATATGGAACCGCTCCTTGGGTCCAAAGTTGTAACCATATCCACAATATTGTCGGTTGTAACTATACCTGTATTTCTGCTGGTTTTGCTGTGATATACTCCAAACCTCAGGATTTTTTCATAAATTCGGTCTTACATTTAGGGCAGGTGACTATGATTTTCCCTTTTCCCCTGGGTACCCTCAGCTGTGCCTTGCAACCGGGACATTTGAAGTACCTGTAATATTTCAGATCATGTATACGAAGAGGCAGCCTCCTTAACCATGAGTAAACAGGGCTTAACAACATCATAAATTTATAGTTTTCCATACTGCGTTTGCTTATATTTCTTGAGAGCATTCTGTAAATACAGACTCCCAGGGGTATGCAGGCTATCACTGATAAAACGGGTTGCCTGAACATATTTGCAATTGATGACAACAGCAGGGAAAGGACAATCAATGCCAGGGAAAGCTGATCGCCACCATATCTTCCCATCATGAAATTTCTTAACCAATTCATATCCTGTGCTCCTTTTCAAGATGACAGATTCAAAAAAAGGAAACCTGGCAGAGAAAAATTAATTAACCGCCATTGTGATGCTTTGCCATTGGATGCTTCCGGGGGATAAGTTACAAGTTCGGTCTGAAAGCTTATATGCTTTAATTATTCCCCTGCTGATAACTTATCATGGCGGTTAATGTTTTGTAAATTGAAAGCGATGAATATTTTGTAAATTGAAAATAATATTATAATAAATCCTCATTATAATAAATGCTCACGTACAACAGTCAACAAAAAGATTATTTTTTGTTCCTTAGCTTGGGAAGTGCTTCATGTACTGCTTCGATGACATCTGTTTCATCTGCGGGTGTGTTGGACAAAACCCATTCCAGCTGAGCCACTTCGTGATTTCTTCCCGTGACTCCCATGGATTTGATTGCTGCAATTCGCACCCTTTTGTCGCCGTCACGGATGAGCAGGGAGAGAATACTGTTTACGCCGGGATCTTGTGCTTTTTGGCATTCCTGGGCTATTAACAGCCTGGTATCAGCATCAGCCTTTAAAAGCATCTTGTTTAGCTTGTCCCACTTGGCTTTTTGAACCATTTTTTCAATCTTACGTTCTTTGCTGCCAAACATACTATCACTCCTTGTATTTAATTAATCTGTTTTAATAAACAAATTTATAAACGTATGTATTAGAATTCGTATAATACTTATTATATAAAAAAAAGATAAAATTTTCATATGAAAAAGATTAGATATTGTTCAATTCTTTGAATTTTAGGCGGAAAATCAGAAATATTCAGGATTTCCTGCAATATATTTATGATTAGCTACATGGCATATCTTCTTATGACTCCGCACGCAAGCCTTTTTCCGGAATTTCCTGCAGGCTGTGTCCTGTAATCGTCAGGTCCCTGGTGTATAACAACCGATTTCCCGATAACGTCCTGAACCCTGAACTTATTTGTGAAAAAGCACATTCGGGCATATCCGTTATTTGAAAATATCACCGGAAAATCTCCTGCGTGGTTGCCATGGGGTTGGTTGGTGGGATTCCAGTGTTCACCTGCAGCTTTAAACGGATCGTTTGGATCTCCTACTTCACAGTTGCCCGATTCATGTATATGGAATCCATGGGGACCGACCTGGTCCTGTCCATCCGCTGCCGGCCTGTAGGGAGGAAGTCCTCTTATATCTATGCAAACTTCCACACCACCGGGAACATTTTTAAAAGTGACCACTCCTTCCATTCCCGGAGCCAGGGGACCACCTTTTATAATTGCAGCGGCATCGGGAGGGTTAAAATCCATGGCCACCTGTCCCACAAGATAATTACTGAGGTATGGGCAGTTGAATATCATACGGTTCACCTCGGATACTGGTATATTATTATCCTATGTAAAAGGTTAATGTGTTGTTACGCAGTTCATTGTGTCGCGATGATTCCTTGGACCTGGATATAATGGTTATGGCAAATCAAACCGGTATAATGATGATATTAGCCAAATTGGCAAGACCTTGTACAGGAGAGATGTTTATGAGGGTAAGGGCAAATGGGCATTATCCGGCAGACGATAACGGTAAGCCTTTCTTCCGTCTGGCCGATACAGCCCGGATGCTGTTTTATGAGCCGGGTAGGGAAGAGGCTGCAGAATATATTATTTATGCCAGGTAACGGAAAGAGAAGGGTTGTTTGGAGTTCATACCTTCAACAGATGATAGAGAACCTGATCATGTTCCTGTATAGAATCATGTGAAATGAAAGTTTGGATGAAACACCTGAATTCCGGGAGAGAACGGCTATTGCCGGTCTCTCCCGGTCATCAGTATATTAATGCTGCAGCCTGTGACGGCTGAGCAGATTGTTTTCTTGAGTAATCATCATATATTTATGATTCATGCCGGGTACTTGTAACATGCATAATACAGAAAGTTTTTATCGGCAGTTTCCATGTTAACATATGAGGTCCCGTTTTGGGTCTTTACCGGTATATTTGCTACTTTCATTTCATAAATGAATATGGCTTTCAGCATATAATAACATCCGATCAATACTATTGCCGTGAATAAAGCTTCCATGACCAACCCTCCCGTTAATTTATGATTGCAGGTATACCTGTTATGTACCTGCCGATGGAGATTGTTATTTTATTAACATTTTGTGTCTATATTATAACATACTTTGTTAAAAAATAAACAGTATTTAATAAAAATTTAACAAAAAAATTATCGACAAAATTCGACATGCATGGAGACAGTTTCGAAAGGTTTGTACAGGATGTTTTTGTGTTTTGTCATGAACGCTTTATTTACTTAGCTATGTATGCTTTGTTTAATTGGCCATGGACGCTTTGATCACTTGGCTGTGAATACTTCAATTACTCTGTTACGGATGCTTCATTTATTTGCAATTGGTTAAAGCTATTCCGCCAATCCCGTTCCCTCATCCAGGCCCAGCATGATATTCATGTTCTGGACAGCAGCTCCTGACGCCCCTTTGCCCAGGTTATCAAACCTTGCCGTCAGGAGGATTTGGTCATCATGTCCAAACACAAAAATTTCCAGCCGGTTTGTATCATTGCAGGCTTCTACATTGAAGTAACCGCCGTCCAAATAAATATCCGACTCAAAGGGCATTACTTTCACAAATCGTTCTGAGCTGTAATGATCAGCCAGTATTTGATGAACATCCGCTGCCAACACTTTTTTTGAAAGGAGCCTGGGCAAAAGCGGTATGGACACGGCCATTCCCTTGTAAAAATTCCCCACAACCGGCATAAACAGCGGAGGATACAAGAGACCTGTAATTTTCTGCATCTCAGGCAGATGCTTGTGCCTTAAACCCAAGGCATAAGGTTTGGGACTGTTTATGGCCGGCAACTTGGATTCATTGAAAATTTCTATCAGCTTTTTGCCTCCGCCGCTGTATCCCGTCAAGGATGTACAGGCGACAGGATAATCAGCCGGCACCACGCCTTTTTGGATGAGAGGATAGAGCAGGGTTATGAAACCCGTGGCATGACAGCCTGGATTTGACACCCTCATTGAGCTTTTGATCATGTCTCTCTGCCCTTTATTTAACTCAGGCAGGCCGTAGACCCAGCCTTCAGCGGTTCTGTGGGCAGTGCTGGCATCAATGACACGGGTTTTGCTGCTGGTAATAAGTGAAACGGCTTCTTTGGCAGCATCATCCGGAAGACAGAGGAAAACTATGTCAGCCTGGTTAAGCATTGCCCGGCGAACTTCCGGATCTTTGCGTTTTTCAGGGTCTATCTCAAGGACTTCCAGATCCGTACGTCCCGAAAGACGTTCATATATCTGAAGTCCGGTGGTTCCGTACTGACCGTCTACGAATATTTTGGGTTTCATGGAAAACACTCCTTTCGGTTAGTGTGTATTATTATACATGCCAATGTATAAAAATTCAAGTATTTAAATATCATTGAAGTATCATTTAAATCAAGCATCATTTAAGTCAGATATCATTTGAGTATCATTTAAACATAATTTTGTGTTTTCCTCCATTCCTTGTCGGCCCGACACGTAAACTCAGAAGGTATTTGCAATTTTTCGGGGAATTATATATAGGACATAATGAGAAGGGGTGTTAAATTTATGAAGGTATTATTCATCGGAGGAACAGGAACCATAAGCAGTGCAGTTTCCGAACTGGCTGTCATGAATGGGTTTGATCTGTATCTTTTAAACAGGGGTACGCGCAACCAGCTTGTACCTGAAGGAGCAAAAGTAATAAAGGGTGATATAAGGGATTATGAAACAACAAAGGAAGTATTAAAGGACCATAGGTTTGATGTGGTGGTAGACTGGGTGGCATTTACTCCCGATCATGTTGAAAATGACATAAGGCTTTTCAGGGGAAAGACCGACCAGTATATTTTTATCAGCTCAGCATCCGCATACCAGAGACCTCAGACCCATTACCTGATTGATGAGTCAACTCCGCTTCGGAATGATTACTGGCAGTACTCCAGGGACAAGATAGCCTGCGAGGAGAGGCTCATGCAGGAGTACAGGGAAAGTGGTTTTCCGGTGACAATAGTGCGCCCTTCCTACACATACGGCAAAACCATGATTCCTTTTATATTCAACAGCAGGGTCCATCGTTGGACCATTGTGGACAGGATGCGAAAGGGCAAGAAGATTATTGTACCCGGGGATGGAACGTCCCTCTGGGTAATGACCCATAACACCGACTTTGCAAGAGGATTCATAGGTCTTGTCGGGAATATGCAGGCTATAGGACATGCTTTTCACATCACTTCCGACGAAGTTATGACATGGGATCAGATTGCCTATGCCATCGGAAAGGCGGCAGGGGCTGAGCCTGACATAATTCATATTCCTTCGGACTTCATAAGCATACTTTCTCCCGAAAGCAGGGGAGGATTGCTGGGAGACAAGGCGGTAAGCGTTGTATTCGACAACAGCAAGATAAAGAGGTTTGTACCCGGCTACAAGGCTGTAAAGCCGTTCCGCGAGGGTATAAAGGAATGTATAGAATGGCATGAATCAAGACCGGAAATGTGTACCGTCGACGAGGAGTTTGACAGATTATGCGACAGGATAATAGAAGCCTATGAGAAAGGAATTGAATACGCCAGATCTTTTACATAAAATTAAAAGCTTTAAATGAAAGAGCCTTTATGTAGGAACATAATCCGCAAAAACTTTATGCAGGCAACATTGAATGCGGCTGTGTGCCGCGCGTAAAGCGCGGAATGATTTCCTGCGGGCAATAATGGATACAATATAGCCGGATATGGGCATAATGCTTATATCCGGTTTTTTTGTTTACAAATTTTCTCTTTAAGAAAACAAGGAATTATGTGCCAGGAATTATGAACCCTGCATAATTGGGAAAAGCTATATTTGATGTCTCAAAAAAATACAGGGAACGGTGATTTTGGTTAATGAATTTGACGGTTGGAGCAACATACATAGTTCTGGGCGGTTTGATCATCTTACTGCTTGTTTTGTTGCTTAACAGGAAGAAAGAAGTAGTTGAAATAAATGACGCCATTCTAAGACCCGAAGAACTGGAGAAGCATGCGGTTGAAATCGCATGGAACCATACCGTCAGCAAGGATTCGAGAGCTCTCCGCTGGCTGAGCGCCAGGATAAAAGAGAACTTTAAGTTTATACAAAGTGTAAACAAAAAGCTGAGTGCGGAAGTGGACAATATGTTCCCTACTGCTTCGGCTGCTGAGTGGCTTCTTGACAATTTTTACGTGATAGAAGAACAGGTCAGGGAGATACTGCATTTGCTTTCAAAAAACCGTCATAACAAGCTTCCTGTCCTTGACAGCGGATACCTGAAAGGATATCCGAGAGTGTTTGCGGTGGCTCTTGAGCTTGTGGCCCATACTGACGGAAAGATTGACGAAGACAGGATTGTCGGGTTCCTGAGAGCATATCAGTCCCACAGGCTGCTTTCCATGAACGAATTGTGGGCTTTTGCTATAATGCTTAAGATTGCTCTTTTGGAAAACATCAGGTATATATGCGAAAAGATAGTTGAGACTCAGGAAGACTGGCACAAGGCTGAGGACTTTGCCGATATAATAGCCCGTTGCCAGGAGAATAATGAACCCCTGCCTCTTGATGCCCTGGCAGCATATTTTAAAGGCGCTCAGACCCTTAAGTCATCTTTTGTTGAGCACCTTATCCTTAAACTGCGAAAACAGGGAAGCAAGGCTACCGAAATAATAAACCATCTTGATTCAATGCTTGCTGAGCATAATTCCTCGGTGGATGCCCTTATTGCACTGGAACATCAGATTCAGGCATCGCGGCAGATTTCCATGGGGAATTCCATAACCAGTTTAAGAAGCATTTCCAGCATCGACTGGGCAGATATATTCGAAGCTTTAAGCAGTGTGGAACAAATATTGAGAGAAGATCCCAGCGGCATATATCCCCGGATGGATTTTGAATCAAGGGATTATTACAGGCATCAGATTGAAAAGCTTGCTGCCTCCCTTAATTCCACCGAGAACAGGATTGCCATGGCGGCAGTGGAATGCGCTGAGGAAGCTTCAGCTTTATCAGATGCCCGGGATCCCATATGCCATGTGGGATATTACATCATCGGCAAGGGAAAAGGAAAGCTAAAGGAAAAAACAGGTTACAGGGCAAGAGGGCTGAAAGCTGCCTGTGAAAAGATTTCACATCACTGCGCAAGGCTCTATATAGGAAGTATTGTATTGACAACACTGGTTGTTTCGGGGCTTTTCGCCCATTATTCCGGGAGCCGCGTATCGGGCATCGGTTATGCCTGTTATTTCATCCTTACGATGATTGTTGTTTTCATTCCGGTCAGCGAACTGGCAATCCCGCTGATAAACTGTGTCGTGAGCAGATTCCGTCAGCCCGTCATGATACCAAAGCTTGAGCTTAAGGAAGGAATTCCCGAGGAATCCGCCACCATGGTGATCATTCCTACCCTGTTGCCCAACGAAAAGCGTGTAAGAGAGCTGATTGAGCGTCTTGAAATCTTTTATCTTGCCAACAAGGAAAAAAACCTGTACTTTGCCCTGGTAGGAGATTATAAAGATGCATCTTCCAAAGAGCTTCCCGAGGACGGCAAAATCATCAGTGCCGCATTAAGGGGAGTGGAAGAGCTGAACAGGCGTTACGGGCAGGAAGAAAGGGACATATTCTATTTTTTCCATAGGCACAGGCAATATAATGAAAGCCAGGGCAAATGGATGGGATGGGAACGCAAGCGCGGTGCCATAGTTGAATTGGTGGAGCTTTTAAGAGGTTCTGAAAACACGTCATATTCCATAGTGAGTTGTGATGTGAGAAAGCTTCCTTTTATCAAATACATCATAACCATTGACGCAGATACATCTCTTCCCATGGGCACGGCCAGAAGGCTGATAGGCACAATGCTGCACCCCATGAACAAACCGGTTGTGGACCATAAAAAAGGGTTGGTTGTGGAAGGATACGGGCTTCTGCAACCCAGGATAAGCGTGGACGTGGTCAGCGCCAATGCCTCGCAATTCTCCAGGATATTTGCGGGTCAGGGAGGAATAGATCCGTATACCACCGCCGTATCGGATATATATCAGGACCTGTTCAATGAAGGTATTTTCACAGGCAAGGGGATATTTGACGTAGATATATTCAAGGATATACTGACCCAGGCAATACCCGACAATGCAGTACT
>JAMNYG010000055.1 GCA_023622945.1 Bacillota bacterium
CAGGTTTTTCAGCCGCAGGATGGCTATATGTACTTTCATAGGTGCTTTGGGAGGAATGGGAGCAGGCTTGCTGCTTGATGCAGTGCCAGGTTTCAACGGATTTGCCCTGCTGTATGTTATTGCAGCCATCCTGGGGACTTTGGACATAGTGTGTTTCTTCTGGATAAAAGATCCTCCCATGGAGAAGCCGGCAGAGAAAATTCCCTTTACCAGGCTTTTCATCGAACCTTTTTCAAATAAGAACTATTTAAAGTATATGATATTTGTATCGGCATGGAATTTCGGAGTAAACTTCTCCGCGCCCTTCTTCAATGTTTACATGCTTGAAGAACTTAGAATGAGCTACTTCACCATTACCTTATTTGCACAGGTATTAGGAAACCTCACAACCGTTGTATCCGTTCACCTGTGGGGAAAGGTTGCCGACAAATACGGGAACAAAACCTTGTTAAAACTCTGCGGCTTGCTTGTCATGCCTCTTCCCATTCTCTGGTGGTTTACCAATCCTGAAAACTACTGGATAATCCTGTTTATCAATTTTATGTCGGGTTTGACGTGGCCCGGCATTGAGATAGGCATACTGAACCTGTCCATATGGCTGGCTCCTGAAAAGAACCGGTCGATCTATATAGCCAACTATACCCTTGTTACATCGTTGTTCGGAATTGCACTGGCCTATGTATGCGGTGGAGCCTTCATGCAATATACGAAACCTTTGTTTGAACAGCTTGACATACCCTTTTTCATGGGGCAGAAACTTTCAAGCTATCACGTGATGTTTTTGCTGACAAGTTTCATGAGGCTCATATCCATTGTGGTTTTCCTTCCCTGGGTGCATGAAAATGACTCAAAGCGGAGCAATTAAAGCAAAAACCGGTTTAAGTATAGGGAAATAAAAAGTATGGTAAATAAAAATCCGGGCTTATAATCCCCGGATTTTTTATTTCGCATAAGGTTAAATTCTGGGGAAATGATATGCTGTGGAATAACATTGAGCAAGCTTTCTTTCAGATGCTCTCCCCTGCATATCCAAGGATTCTCGCCAGGGTTGCTTCCCGGCATTTTTGGATCCTGTCGAAATCCATACAAGGTATGTAGTAGTCTTCCAACTCATCATGACAGGCCTTGGCTTTTCTTATTTCATTTATTCCCTTTTCCAAAAGCTCATCAAACATGCGGGCGTTATACTCAAGAACTTCTGAATGCTCCTTAATGACCCTGCCGTCAAGATACCGGTTGAAATCAAAGACCATGCATACCTCAACACCTGGGTCATGATATTTGTTGCAGGTGGTGAAAGAAACATCCTTTTCGGGTATGATAAGGTGTTCCAGCTTTGCAGGGTTGAAGGCGCAATAAAAAGCCTCTGTATAATAGCCTCTCCTTACGGCTGATTCCCTTATCCTCTCGAGAAATATATCAGTACCTGTGCCCTGAGAACCTTTAATTGAATAAACCTTGCCGGTGGAAATCAATGAAGGAAGGAAATTTTTGAGTCCCTGGGGAGTAATTGCACTGGCAAACAGCTTTCTGCTCCTGCCTTCAACATTCGAAGAAAGCACTTCAGAAAAAATCTCCTTTATCATCCTGTCTGCCAACCTGTTAACTTTTCCCCGGTCAAGAGCCCATGAATTAATCACCGCCGTATCCTCATAAAACTGTGCGGCAGCCTTCAGGTATCTGTAAGCCCTTGCAAAATAACCTTTTGTCTTCCTGTTCACATCCAGAATAGCATCCTTGTTCTTTCTTATATCTTCCTCATTCCAATATTCCCCCAAGTTTATGATTTCGTCCACCGCTCCCGGGTTTTTGGGATCCACTATATGAGGTGATGTACCATCTATTATGGCCACCTTGATTTCTGGAAACACTACCCCGTCAAGGCTTTCACAATCACTGGCGCAATGCAGGTATTCTGCATCGTATCCCCTATTCACCATCTCCTGGGCGATTTTTTTCATAAAAGTGCTTTTTCCTACTCCTGGTCCTCCTTTTATAATCATAAACCTTCTTGCTTCTTCCTGGGGAAGTATTTCATCAAAAAAACTGTAAAATCCCAAAGAAGTGTTCCCTCCCGGGAACATATGCCTGATATTGCCTTTTGACATGAAATCCCTCCAAAATAAATTTAACCTCGCAAAATACATATTGAAACTGTCATTACACTATATGCACCGGCATAGTCTTTTTGTGTTTTTTATATTGTGTTCATCCGATGCAGCTTATTCAATTTACATGCTGAGTTCAGCAAAAAATAATGATAATGCTCTTGCCAGCATTTTCTTTGTCTTGCAAATGCCATGTATGATTCCGTATAATTTTATTAACAAATTCTTTATAATCTTACGGTAACCTGATCACCGCAGACGGCTTCAGAAGCCTGCCCGAACAGTTTCGCCAGATAATGACATATTGGGATTAGTGAACAGTTCAAAAGCAACATTTTCTTATCAGCTAAACTGCAGGCTTTTTTTATTAGTTAAACTGCATGCTGTTTTTCATAAGGAAAATTCCATAGAAAAAAAGGAAGTGAATGTGCAAATTCACTTCCTTTTGTACCGTCACATTATCACTGATGCAGTGAACAGTCATCCTTAACGGAAATTAACCGGCACCGACAGGGAGCCACCAATTAAGATGCCATGTATTTCTTTAGGAAGCTATGCATTTCTGAGCAGCCTCTCTGCATTGCCATGGGCAACGTCCTGAAGAACCTCATTTGGCAGTCTCAGCTTTTTGATGAAACGGGTTCTGACTGCATAATATTTTTCCGTATTCTCAGGAGGACCGTCTTTTGTAAATATAACATCGGTGGCAAAAAGTATCCTCTTGCTGTGCTTAAGGAAAAAATCCCTGTAGAGCTTTCTTTCGTAATCATAAAAATCGTCGTCTTCCCTTAACATGAAGCCCCCGCTCGAATCAATATGAAGATTCGGATATGCATCCAGCAATTCATCCAGCCTTTCCAGTCCCAGGAAAAGCTCATGTGCTCCGATAAAATTGATGCCGGGATACATTTTAAGCAGCATCAGAAAATCCTGGAGCAAATCTTCATTTGTATATGTAATGCCTTTCTTCCATCCTTCAGAAAAATAAAGGTTTTTGCCCGCTCCTTTATAAGGAGATGCGGACAGACGCTGTGTAACATGTATTAACACAGTCATACCGCATTCCTGTATCTTTCTGAACACCGCGTCCCACTCGTTGGAAAACCATACCTTGCGGTCCCCGCCTTCAGAAATAAGCGGTGCATTATGCAGCTTTACGCCCGAAACTCCCCTATCGTGAGCTTCCTCTACAAATGCAGCATCAGGGACCTTGTAATCAAGGTAAATCATCCAGTATATATTCTCATTCCTGAAAATATCATCATCCAGGGTGCCCTGGCTCATATGAGGGTTAAGATATCGGGCATACATACCGTTGTCATTTAATCCGGCTCCCGACGTTTTCACATCAACGCTTACGATATCGGGTATAGCCAGGATCTTTTTGACATTGTACCGGCTCACACCTTTTAAGTAATTGTCTACAGCCTTGCTGACATCCTTATCTTCCGCCCTGAAATGCACATGACAATCCAACCAGTAATCTTCGACAGGATGAAAATGCATTCCCCATCCTCTTGAGAAACCGTTGTCAAGGACTTCCCTCTCATAGACTTCAGGAGCATGAGGATACAAATTCTCATCAATTTTACATGCCATCGGAGTTCCCCCTTTAATCAGGCATTTTTGAAAATAACAAAAAGCTCAAAATGCAGTTCAATTACAGATACAGTATATCAAATACTGCATATATCCGCCATAACATCTCACACAATTCAGTTCAGTATATCAGCGTATAAAATATGTCATAATGGTTTTGAATGTCTTTTCATGTCCACTTATCACTTGTTTTTCTCTATATATTCTTTCATCTGTTTTGTAACTTCGGCTATGATTTTATCCATACCGGCCTGATCCAACTTCTTAAGGAACGTTTCATAGGTTGACTGAAAATCGATTTTGCTGTTTTTAAGCTGAGGCACGTATTCAGCTGTAAGAGCAGCTATCTGGTTGATTTCGTCATTTATCGGCGCACGATTGAGGGTGAAACTTGTAAACGGATACGACTTAGCGTCTTTATCCCAATCTAACAGCATCTGCTTATATTCATTGCCCAGAGCTTTATCAAACCTCATATATCTGATATCTGACCACATCCAGTTTTTAGCAAGGTACATTTTTTCCGGCGGGATACCTTCGTAGCTTATAGCTTCTCCATCCAGCTTGTAGTGCACTCCTTCTATGCCGTAGGATATCAGGTCGTATGCCTCTTGAGAACCTCTTATCCAGCTGATGAATTTGACGGCAGCATCTACATTGTCACACATTGAGAACACACTAAGATTGTCTGCACCAAACTTAATCAAATTCTTAGGTTTGTCTGGATTAAGCAATATAGATTCTATCATTCCGTCTGGTTCAGGACAGTTTGCTTTAAAGTAAGATATGCGCTCATGGGTATTCAATACAGACCACATAGCTGCACACAAACCTTGCGCAAAGAGCGCTTCAAGGTCTTTTGGCGGTTCTATCTCGTATAAACCTTCAGCATGCCATTCTCTGATCTTGTGTATAATGTTTAGAAAGATATCAGTTTTATAGAAATTCTTTACTTCCATGTTGGGATCATCAAGCTCTACACATACGGGACTGTTCAGTTCCTTACCAATAGGTTCAAAAATATCGCCGTAGACCCTGAATAACTCACGACCACTAAATCCCCGTATCGCTATTCCTTCGGGCCTATCCTTCTTATAGGCACGAATGTATTTCTCAAAATCCTCAAGAGTTTCTATTTTTTCTATCCCATACTTCTTCATGAAATCTTTACGAACAAATAATGTCCTATCGCATGATGCCGCAGGAAGCAGCCCGGGAACCCCGTATATTTTTCCGTCTATAGTGACTTCCCTCCATTGAAGGTCAGATATTGCTTCCTTGAGATTTTGACCATACTTATCCAGTGATTCATTCAATGGAGCAAGCCCTTTCCTGCTCACCAGGTCCGGCATGTTTGTAGGCATTGTCCAGCAAATATCATAGTCCTCTTTAGCTGCAGCGATCATGACAAGCTTGTTCACATACTCATCACTGGGGATAAATACAAACTCAATGCTGACTCCAACACCATCTTCTGCCATAGCTTTGTTGAGTGCTTCTGTCACCTCTGCCTGCCCTTTCGGTTCATTACCTATGTAAGCATATCTAAGGTTAACTACTTTTCCATCTCCGCCTAATCCGCCTTTAGTATCGCTTTCTTTTGAACCACAACCTGAGATCAGCAATACAACCGCAAGTATGACGGAAATGGCTGAAAAAGCCCTCCTAAGTATAGTTTTGGCCACTCTGGTACTCATTACCATACCCCCTGTATTATTTATGTAATGATATTAACCTTTGACGGCTCCTATCATTATTCCCTTGATAAAGTATTTCTGCAAAAACGGATACAAGAGAATTATAGGTCCGATGGTCACGAATAAGGTCGCCATCTGAACCGTCTCAGACGGTATGTTTTGCGACCCTCTATGCCTGTTGCTTTGCATGTATTGGACAAGGGATCTAATCTTAAACAGTATAAACTGAACCGGCTGAATTTCCTTTTTTTCTACGAACCACAATGCCAGTACATAATCGTTCCAGTACCTAAGAGATATAAACAGTGTTATTGTTGCAATTATAGGCTTTGCCAGGGGTAGCATGATCTTGACAAAAGTAGTAAATGGTGTTGCACCGTCAATCTCAGCTGACTCTGCCATTGAGGCAGGTATGCTCTTAAAATAATTGCGTACAAGAAACAAATTGAAAGGTGAAACCAAAATAGGCAGTATCAGTGCAAGAATAGTGTTTTTTAGCATGAATACCTGGGATATTACCAAATACCATGGAACAAGACTGACCTGGAATACCATCGGTATATAGAAATACATTGCAAACTTATTTCTGTGCTTAAGCTTTTGTACACTCATTGCATAGCCTGCCATTGAACAAATAAAAACCGAAATGGTTGTGCCTACAACAGTCACAAATATTGTGACAGCGTAAGCGTTATATATCAGTTTGTCTGACAAGACAAACTTGTATGCTTCCAGCGTCAGATAATCAGGTGTAAATGTATAACCTTTTAACAATACACTGCGCTCATCAGAGAAAGAAACCACCAGTGCCAACAAAAACGGCAGTAGCGTACTGGCTGAAACCAGAATCATCAATATGTTTATTATAATACACGAAAGCGAAAAACCTTTCCGACTCATGTGTGGCACCTCCTCTTTACAAGTACCTTTGGTTAAACAAGGCATGACTCCTATGTTAAATAGACAAGAAATTTATGCTAAAACAATGCATAATCCTTGTTGTATAGCTTTACGAGAAAATTAGAACCACAAACTACAATGAAACCCATTACGGACTGGTATAGTCCTGCAGCGCTGGATGCTGAAAAATTGACATTATCCCTAAGTGCCCGGAACACATATGTGTCTATAACATCAATGGTTTCATATAACGCACCGTGGCTGTTTTTCACAATAGCGTATATCAGCTGAAAATTCCCAAAGAAAATGGTTCCGATCTCCAGAAGAACCAGTGTTACAATAGTGGGCACAAGCATAGGTATCATTATGTAGTATATCTCCTGCCACCGCTTAGCTCCGTCAAGAGCAGATGCCTCAAAAAGCTCATTATCAATGCTGGTTATTGCAGCAAGATAAATGATGACAGTATATCCCACACTTTTCCAGATAGTCGTTCCTGCAATGATTTGCCTCCAATACTGTGGACTTATATACCAATCCACAGGATTAAAGCCTAGCCTTGAAAGAATATTGTTTATCAATCCAAACCTGTCAGAAAATAATAACTCTACAAATTGTGCTACCACGACCATGGATAAAAAATAAGGGAGAAACATAATGTTTTGGTATAGCTTTCTTGCAAACTTGTTTCTCACCTCATTCAGCATTATTGCAAATGTAACCGCAGAAATAGTTCCAAAAAATATGTACAATAAATTTATACATATAGTGTTTTTGGTAGTTCGCCACAAATAGCCGCTGGTAAAATAAAATTTAAAATTGTCAAATCCTACCCAGGGGCTCCTCCATATGCCGTCACTGAAGTTGTAATCTTTAAAAGCAATGATTGAACCAGGCATGGGTAAATATGAAAAGCAAAAGATAACAAGGGCTGCTGGTAGAATCATTAAATACAGATGTCTATTTTTCCAGAGATCAGATTTTCGGAACATCTTCCTTGCCTCCCGAACAACAAAAATGTAGGATATGTTTATTTATAATCAATTTCTATATTTGGACCCAAAATGGCACTGGCTGCGTTTTTTCAATGATTTTTCTGGCTTCATCTATGGGATTAATAAATTTTACAATTCACGCCTGTTCGTGAAGTTATCTGCATAAGGCAGTGTGCACAGGTATCAATTACCCTGACGCAGTCCCACATAAAATAGCTTGTCAGGTTTTCACCCAACATATTAAGCAGCAGGGCTATATGCATATGTTCATCCACCGCAGCATATTCCAATTGTTTAGGGTTTCTCTTCATTCCTGGGAAGATGTCTCTTTCTCCCTGCCCTATTGGATCAAAAGTCGCAGCTACAAAACCCTGCATGGCAAAGTTAGCACAAATTATCTGATTTTCCGGCAGAAATTTACCTTCAAGATGATGGCCTATGGGTATCTCAAGGGCAGGGTGTTTTTCCTTTAGCTCAGCAGGCAGGTACAAGTATTCTCGCTGAATATGCCTGTATGCCATGAATGTCTCTTTCGGCATGCAGGCGAAAAATCATTCTGTCCTTTTCTTCATACTTCTTTAGCATCTCCTTTACGACAGTGCTATAGCAATGGTTGTGAAAATTACGGTAAGCTTTGGAATCCAGACAACCCAGGCTTATCCAATAATGTTATATGCTTTGAAATGAAAAATAATGACTTCTTAATATTTCTCATAGCCATTTTCTATAAATCTATATATTATAAAAAAAAGCGACAAGCAGAAACTCGCCGCATATTATTCATATCCCATATTATTCATCCCTTGTCTTCTTCATATTACTATGCATCTGATGTCTTCTTATTTCCTATTCAGAATATCCGGAATACGATTTCAAATCAATCCTTTTGCCTGCCTTTGCCCATGGCACACCCATTTCGCTGGGCAGCATCCATTTTTCCCAGCATTCCTTCAAAGTTTCACCGAGGCCTTCTACCCAAATGCCCTTTTCACCCAGCCACATGCTTTCATCGTGATGCAGAAGGTTTTTGGGGAAATCAACGATATCCCTCATGGAATCCTGCATTCCGTTTACACACAAAACCTGCGCCGCTGCAGCCTCAAGTCCGCAGGGGATTGGTGAACCGTCTCTTGCAGCTCTTATAGCGATACGTATTTTATCATACGAATGGTGATGAGGATTTCCATAGAATTTTACAGTTCCATCTTTGAATACGGCTTTGATATTCCTCTCTTCATCTAAACCTTTTTCTTCACCTTGGTCATTTGCTTTCGGTTCTTTATATATCACACATGCATTCTCAAACTCAAAATAAAAATCCGGTCCGGTCACTTCATTGACTGCATGGGTAGCTGTATAGAAGAATTCCACTCCGTTGCCTGCAAAGGCTCGCATAGCCACCGTATCAAAGTTCTGAATGCTGTTTGCGCGATATAATTCCGCTTCCACATAATCAGGATATAAACTGCTGTCTATCCTGTCTCCCAATACATAAAACATATTGTGCAGATAATGGGCTGTTGCATTGTGGGCTATGCTGTCCAGTATCGGATTACCCTGGTCATCGTACTTTCTGCCCGCCCAACTGCGGCTGAAATACTTATCATTGCGAGGCCACAAAACGATTGTTTTACACCTTTTAGGCCTTCCCAGAACTCCTGACATCACATCATTTTTTAATTTAAAAATGGCATCAGAGTGGGACCATTGGTATCCTATGGCAACAAATTTACCGGTTTTATCCCTTATATCCATCATGGTTTTAACTTCTTGTACGGTGGCAGCCGCCGGCTTTTCACACAATACATTGCTTCCGTGTATAAGTGCGTAACAGGTCTGCTTGCAGTGGAAATGAATAGGAGTTGCTATTATCGCCAGATCCGCTGTATTGGACTTATAGAATTCTTCGATGGAACGGTATATTGGAATTCCTCTTTCCCTAATTTCCGTGATCCTTGGACTTTTCTCAGGCTGGATGTCCACAAATCCGGCAATTGTAAACTCTTCTCCGATACTCTCAGGGTTAAGAAGGGCATCTACGTAAAAATTCCCATATCCTCCGATTCCCACCAACAGAATTGATACACATCTGCTCATACTTTCTACTTCCTTTCATTTGCTGGTATTACACCCGATACTCATGTCTTTTGCCCGCGTAAAATCCAACACACTTAGTGTATCTTGGTTTATCCGCCATGAAATTATGGCTATTTATATTATTCTACATAAATCAAACTATTCCTTTAAAGAAATCCGTTATGTCAGCCTATGGGAGATGATATGCAAAAATAACCATCGCAGCATATCATTTCAGTACTTTGTCATAACTGGTTAGAGCCATTTTGAAATTTGACTATCAGCAAAATAATGTCATGGATAAGTCCTTTAGCAGATGAAAAAATATTAAATGAACATAATGCATTAGCAAAAATTTTTTACAAGGAGTGTTTTTTATGCGTGAAGGACTCATCCCAGCTGTCCTGGGCACTGCGGTTACAACAGCCGGAACCATCATGCGATTCATGGACATGAGGAAAAAGGGTTTCAGAAGAAGGGATACGATGGTAGCCGTTGGCGCAGGTCTTGTTGGATTCGGACTTGCACACATTGTTCTGGGAACCATAGACCTTATTCGCACCAAAACCTAAGCTATCCTAAAGCTAATCGGAAAGTACTTTCATGAACCCGATTTAAAATCATGATTACAAACTAAAAGGAGTGATGTTCATGAGCCTGGTTCCATGGAATCCTTTCGGAAAAGATTTGGACGACATAGGAAGAGAAATGGCAAGCTTCATTGAAAGGATGCCGTTTGGTTTCTTCGGAAAAGGATTTTCACCCAGAGTTGATATTTATGAAACAGGCGAGGATGTTGTAGTAAAAGCTGAAATCCCCGGCGTGTCAAAAGAAGACCTCAACATTTATATTGACGATAATTCAATAAGGTTGTCCGGTCATTCCAGAAGAGATGCTGAGTTCAAGGACGAAAACACATACAGATCCGAAAGATTTTACGGCAATTTTTCAAGGACAATCCCTCTTCCTGTTGAAGTAAAACCCGACCAAGCAAAAGCAGAATACAAAGATGGCATTTTGTCAATTACTGTTCCCAAAGCCGAGAACTCCAAAATGAAGTACAGAAGGATAGACATACAATAATATCTTACGCATAACCGGACTCTGCCCATAACGGCCTGCAGACCTGTCAATTGGCTGCAGGTCCTTTCATTTTTACATATCCCCGTTTATATCCCTATTTGCATATCCCTCCCTCTTAACAAGCCAGCCTACAGTAAACATAATGTCGATCAAATGAGTTTAATGATGGAATTCAAATAAGCAATTCAAACAAGTTTAATAATATGATTTATACGAACTTAAGCAACATCTTCACAATAAGCCGCAGTGCGTTGCATACCAATACTTTTATGCGTTTTCCACAAATTACATGCCAGATTTCCTTGCCTTTTGTATACATTTTATGTTAACTTAAAGGAGCACATTGTGCTGGCTGAGTAAGGTTTGTGCTGTTTTTTGAAGGGAGGAATGAGCAATGAATCTTAAGAAATCCATAATTGCAGGTGCTTTAAGCATAAGCATCATTGCTGGGACTCCGGTATTTGCATCTGCCCAGAACATTTTGTATAAGGTACAGCCTGGTGATACATTCTGGAAGATAAGTCAGAAATACGGGATATCAACCACTCAGCTTATTGAGGCAAACAATGCTAATCAAAATACTGTAATATATCCCGGACAGACTCTGGTTATACCTCTTTCAGGCCAGACTGTGCATACTGTTAAGCCAGGTGAATCATACTGGAGCATAAGCAAGAGTTATGGCGTGGACTTTAATAAGCTTTTGTCTGCAAACAATGCGACCGTAAATTCAATGCTCAATGTAGGGGATAAAGTAATAATCCCAGGCTCAAATCAGGCTAACGATTATAAAACTTACACGGTACAAAAAGGTGATACCTACTGGCTCATAAGCCAGAAATTCAATGTAAATCTGTCTCAGCTTATGAATCTGAACAATGCCGGCAGCAACACATATATCTATCCGGGCCAGGTAATAAAAATACCGGCAGGAGGTTCAGCTGCCACTGCTCCTTCGCAGCCGGTACAGGAGACAAAACCTTATGTGACATATGAAACTTATACCGTTCAGAAAGGCGATACCTCCTGGAGCATTTCGCAAAAATTCGGTATACCGCTGGAAGAGCTTCTGGAAGCTAACAATATTGGTTCCTCAACTATGCTCAGTATAGGACAAAAGCTGAAAATTCCGGTACACCATATACCAATTAAAAGCACTCCTGGTGAAAAATACGGTGAATTGCTGGACTGGTGGACTGAAGCAAGGTATCTGATACCCATCGGTGCCACTTTTGAAGTTGTGGATTTCTATACAGGGAAATCATTTTATGTAAAACGAACTACGGGTTCAAACCACGCAGACTGTGAAACACTGACACTGCAGGATACAAATAAAATGAAGGAAATATGGGGCGGAAAATTAAGCTGGGCAAGTCGTCCCGTAATAATAAGATATAACGGAAGAAAAATCGCTGCAAGTATGGCATCCTATCCTCATGCAGGAAACGAAAATGCTCCTGCGGCAGCCTGGACATCATGGAGAAGCGGGGATTACGGTGCAGGAATAAACCATGACTATGTTAAGGGAAACGGCATTGATGGTCACTTTGACATACACTTTTATAACAGCACCCGCCATAAGGATGGAATGCCTGATCCTTCTCACCAGGCAAACGTTAAGATAGCAGCAGGAATTAAATAAATATCAGGCCGGAAATTCATGTTTCCGGCTTTTTCCCCTTGCTATTGCTTGTGATTATTTGAGGTTTTCAACAATTTCGGAGAACCAAAGTATTGCTCGGCAGTCTCCGACACAAATCGCCCGTCTACATATTCATTTCCGTTTTCAAGCAAGGTCCTTAGTTTGGCCAATATACCGGTTATTGCCGCTCTTTCATTTTCATTGCATGTGAATTCTATGCCATATTCATACAGGTTATAATCTGTTTCACGTGTCCAGACCGGGTATCCATATACTTTGATTTCATGCCCTACCAGCTGAGTGGAAAACTGGAGCATGATACTTCTTTTTACAGGAATATTCAATGCGGAGATAAACGCCAGTCCTCCCTGTCCAATATTTTTTATCAGCGCCTTGGTTCTGCCTATTTCGACTCTTTTGCCCTTAATTTCAATGATGTTCACATCAGCTTCCAACAAATTGGGCAGATCAACTCTGAAGTATTTTCTTCTTTCCCTGAACAAATCCTCCTGGTCGTTTTTCCCGCCACATGGCCTGCATGTTTTCCGGGCCAGCAAATTTTCAAAATCCTCAGGAGGTATGGGTTTGCTGTAAAGATAACCCTGGCCCAGGCAGCAATTCAGATTACGAAGGTATGAAAGCTGTTCCCATGTTTCTATACCTTCTGCAACTATTTCTATTCCGAGTTTTTTTGCCAGATTAACTATATAGCCGATTATTATTCTGTTGGTATCATCCAGGGAAACATCCTGAATAAAAGTACGATCCAGCTTCAAAATATCTATGTTAAACGTGCTTAAACAAGCCAATGATGAAAATCCAGTACCAAAGTCATCCAGGGCTACTTTTATTCCCAGGTCCTGAAGTTTTCTGATATCCTCTACGGCCTTGGCCGAGTTTGACATGAGCATGCTTTCGGTTATTTCAATTATTAAGAAATTGGGTTCGAGTCTGAATTCCTCAAGGATTCTTTCTGTTTTTTCCACGAAATCCAGGTCATGAAACTGAATACATGAATAATTGATGGAAACTTTTATCGGTGGCAGTCCTTTATCCAACCACCTCCTGTAATTCCGGCACACCTCTTTCAGCACCCAGTTCCCAATTTCTATAATAAATCCGTTTTCTTCGGCTATATAAATGAACTCACCGGGAGATACCAGCCCAAGATGTGGATGGTCCCATCTGACAAGAGCTTCAGCAGCAAATATTTCATTGGTATTGAAATTTACCTGTGGCTGAAAGTATACTTTTAGCTGGCATCTCTCTATGGCCTTGCATAAATCATTGCGAAGGACAAACTGTTTGTAGTTCTCCGTTCTCATATCGGATGAGTGGAACAAATACCTGTTCTTTCCCTGTTTCTTGCACCGGAATAAGGCTATATTGGCATTTTTCTCAATCATGGCAGCATCCTGACCATCATCAGGATATATGCTTATTCCCATGCATATAGTTATGTTTAGATCATACTTTTGCACCTTAACGGAATAGGAAAACAAATCTGTCATTTCCCTTGCAAATCTTGCATATTCTCCGATGTCGTTAAATCCTGTTACAATTACTGCAAACTGATCTTCTGCATACCTGCACAGGAATTTGTCGTCACCCAGAAAGCTTTTCAACCGTTTAGACACCTGAATTAACAGCTGATCCCCCACCTGGTGCCCTAAGGCACCATTGATGTATTCAAAACCGTCAATATCCAACATTATTAAGGCAAAGGACGTGTTACTCGTCCTGGCTTCCTCGGTCTGCAACTTGAGTTGTCTCAAAAAATAAGCCCTGTTGGGGAGCTTTGTCAATTCATCAATATAGCAATTTATTTCCTGGGTTACTCCTATTATTTTCACAGGGTTTTGGTATTCATCCCTTATCACTTTAGCCTTTTCATGGACATACTTTTCGGTACCTTCAGACGTTACCACCCTGTATTCAATTTCATATTCCTTACCTCTAAGAGCACCCTGTACTGCTTCCCTGACTACGTCAATATCATTTTCATGTACATTGGAATAAAGGGTTTCCAGGTTTCCGTCAAACTTATGGGAAGGACATTCCAACACGCTGCATATTCCCTCGGAGATATGAGTTTCTTTCCGTTTGACATCATATGTCCAGCTTCCTACACGTGCAAGTTGTTGTTCATAAGATAAAGTCTCTTCAAGTCTTGTCAGATCCTGCTTCAGTTGATTTTTTTCTGAACCGTCCAAAATGACCAAAAACATTCCCACAAGCTGGTCATTCTTTAAAACAGGTATAATGGTTACTTCAATATCATTGATTTGGCCGTCACCTGTAATAAGATCCGATTCCAGTCGCACCGTTTTACCTTTCATGAGGCTGTTAAGATATACAGTACCTATATCGGTTTGTTTAAATTTCAGAAAGCTGAATACAGATTTGTCTTCCATCTCTTCCCTGTCATACTTCATCAAGTTGTAGAAATGCTCGTTTGCTTCAATTATATTGCCGTCAAAATCACAGACCATACATGCTCCTGGGAAATGGGTAAACAACATCTTATACTCATTTTTCAAACGACCTGATTCAATGCTTTTTTTCATTTTCTCTAGTATTTTCTTCCCCAATATGGTCATCTTTCGACTCCCTTTCCAATGCCTTCATATGATGTCATTAAAAAAAAAATTGTAGCTTTTGCAAGCTACAACAGTGCATGCCAAATCAATAATATCAAAGAATATTCATTTGATATCAATTTTGGCAGCCCAACCGTCATAGTGTTTCCACCTTAGACTTGTAGCTTTGCGTCCTTACCTTTCGATAAGTTTGCCCTTTCAATTGATATTCAAAACATCCTTGTCTATTATATACATAAATTTTGATATATTTCAACATTTTTCTTCATTTTTCTGTATAATTTTATCTGCAAAGGAAAATCATTGATCCTGAAACTTCTTCACCCTCCAATCTGTAAGAATTTATAAAACGACGTGCACTGCCGGCAATATTCATTTAGAATATTAGTCAGGAATACCAATTAGGCTCTGTTAACTTAGTATGAAAGAAATGAGACCTGCAAGGCTTCTGGTAGGTTTAAAGAGAAAAAACCTACAAATGGAAGCTACAAAATGTAAGATAACATGGAAAAAAGAA
>JAMNYG010000046.1 GCA_023622945.1 Bacillota bacterium
AGGTATATGGTCCACGGGCATATTACGGCTGCATCTCCCCACGCAGCGGAAGTATGGGAATCCTCAAGAACGTTGGGAATGACAACCGGTACCAACCCGTCCTCCAGCTGGTCGGCCGCAAGGTCTTTCAGCCATTTTGTAAAGAAAGATGCAACATTCATGTTAAAGCATGCCGTCCTGATAAATACCTGGGCGTCTCCCGTCCATCCAAGCCTTTCGTCCCTCTGGGGGCAATCGGTGGGAACATCCACAAAGTTACCTTTCTGCCCCCACAGGATATTGTGCTGAAGCTGGTTTATCAACTGATGTGAGCACTCAAAATTTCCGGTAGGCTCCATGTCCGAATGTATGACAACCCCGGTGAATGCGGAAAGGTCAGGGATTCCCGGATATTCCTCAACCTTTACGTACCTGAATCCCTGGAAGGTAAAGTGAGGCTCAAAGGTTTCCGGGGCACCGCCCTTTAATGTATACTCTATGGCCTGTTTTGCCTTTCTTAAGTTTTCTGTATAGAAATTCCCGTCCTTGTCCAGAACCTCGGCATGTTTTAGTCTGACTTTGTCTCCGGCCTTCCCCTTCACCGTAAACCGTACCCATCCTACCATATTCTGGCCCATATCGATAACTGTTTCTCCTGAAGGCGTCTTTATCAGTTCCACAGGCTTTATCTCTTCTATGGCTTTTACAGGCGGGCTTACCTGTGCCACCAGTATATCTTTCGGATAGTCAACCCTGGTGACATTGGACCAGGAAGCATCATCGTATGAAGCCTCTGACCATCCGTCTTTTTCAAGCCTGGCATCATAAATCTCCCCGTCATATATGTCAGACATCAGTATTGGTCCCGAAGAAAACTTCCATTCCTCGTCAGAAATAATTACGTCCTCACTTCCGTCCTCGTAGCAAACATGCATTTGAAGCAAAAGTGCAGTCTTGTCCCCATAAATTCTTCTCTTATCCCACGTTAAGGGACCCGCATACCAGCCGTTACCCAACACTGCGCCTATTACATTTGCTCCGTCCTTCAGCAGTCCGGTGACATCATAGGTCTGATACTGGAGCCGTTTTCCATAGCTGGTCCATCCCGGGGTAAGGAGATAATCCCCGACCCTTTTTCCGTTAAGCCACAGTTCGTATAATCCCAGGGCTGTTGCATAAATCCTTGCAGAAAGTATCTTTTTGCTTACCTGAAATCTTTTTCTCAGCAGAGGGCACCCTTCCCGGGCATGGGCGTCTTTTTCTGCCGCAACAGAAGCGTCTTTTTCAGCCATAGTTGCAGCGTCCTCTCCTGCCAATGGCACTATCCAGTGAGCAAGCCATTCCGAGCTGCCAAGTAACCCCGTCTCCCAATATCCGGAAGGACTCCACTGTGACTGGTTGCCTTTATTGTCCCACACCATTACCCTGTAGAAATACCTCTTTCTTGATTCCAGCGGCGGGCCTTCATATTCAACGTGAATGGAACGGTCAGAATCCACTTTTCCCGTATCCCAGATAACATCTGAAAAAGTGGAATCTTCCCGGGATACCTGGATCCTGTATGCTGTCTGCATTACACCCCGGCTTTTTGTGTCAAGCTGCCAGCTTATGCGGGGCTTTTGTACATCTATCCCGACAGGGTTTACCGCATACTCACATCTCAGGTTTGAAACCTTAAGCATCTCCATATTACACGGCTCCTTTCGTACGCGCCGACAGGTCAATATTCCGGCGCATGATGGAAAAAAGGCAATACTTGTTATATACTTATAATTATACATGTTTACTCTTTTAAATCCATAGGTTACTGATTTAAATCCGGCTTCCTGGTTATAAATCCATAGCTTCCGGATTATATTTGCCCCAGAGGGAATACCTCCTCTTCAATGGTAAAACATTGCTACCGTTTCAGGTTCATCCTATTGTCATTTTTGCTGAAGTTATTAATGTCTGTGAAGCCGTTATCAGTGCCGGGATTCACGAGATTCATCTCAGAGCCATGCACCCTGTTGTGCTGAGGCTTTCAGAAAAAAATCTTCCACATTTCAATGAAGATGAAGGTCAGATTTCGGGACTGGTTGCGTGACAGAAATACACCATACAATTTTAAAAAGTGTCTCAAAAATTGCTGACCAAATCTTGTAAAGAAATAATATACTATATATATGCTATTGCAAACTTAACCCAACCTATGCCGGAACGTGAGAAGCAACACAGAAGCATTTTGTACCTCAAAGAACAGGGGGTGAAAGGATGTGAAGCTGAGAGTTCTGTTCTTGTTAATCACCATTATCCTCGTACTCATACTTGCCGTCCAGACTGTTATGGCAATAGTACATAATCACAATCTGAGGAAAAATTACAAGCATAACCCATATGCATATAAGTATAAGGAAGCCATTATTAACGGCGACTTGGATCTTAAAAAAATACGATATATTTTCCCCCAAGCAATGCCAGCCATCAACTTCAATATCACAAAAGTGATAAGTACGCCAGTAACCATTCGCTACTACAATGCAATAGGGGATTTGTCGCCTGCATATGTGATTGACAAGGGAGAACGTATTCGGGTAAAGAAAGAAAACAGTTCACCTTACAATGAAGCTGGTTACGGCTTGCTAAGTCTGCCCACCCACATTGCAGGCTGGAGAATTGCATATCCTTTTAACACGGATGATGGTTTTATCGCTGATACCGGCACATCCGAGAAACTCCTCTATGTCAGGCTGGACGATTTATACAAAGTTGCCCGTTCATGGGTGAGAATGGATAAAACTCTTACCAGTTTTATCCAAAAAGAGCTGATGACAAGAAACGGTTATGCCCGGAGAACTGTCTTGTTCGCTGATCGTTTGCTATATGAACGAGGCGTTTATTTATCTCCTGATTTATTTGTCCCTGTTTCCCCAACATCTTCTCTCATAATATCAGCCATGGCAGTTCTTTCTGCCTGCACCTGGGTGTTTTTGCGTTTTGCAAGGAAGCAGTAACCATAAAGGCAGTGCCTCCTCTTCATAGGGGAGGCACTGCCAAAGTAGGGAAACCAAATTCCCGGTTTCTCTACTTTCTGGCTTATCAAATCCATAGCTTCACTATTATGTTTGCCGCAGGCAACCCGGGCACGGGTCGCAGGCAGACTGAACACGGGAATGCTCCTCGGCCATAAACCTGTTTTACTCTTCTGCTACATCAAATGCTCCTATATCAATTTTATTTCCTTTATTTCTTCTCTTACGGGCTCCATCGGGAACTTCCATAGCCCGCATAGGCGGGGCATACTCCGGGCTATGAAGAGGGTTTGGGAATGGATATTTTCTAATGTCCGATTCCGTAATGCATCCTGCTCCTGCAAGAGGACTGCCTGGCACAGGCCGCAGGTCAAAGCTGTCAATATCTTTAAATCCCGGATGGCTGCCGAAGATGGTTTCGGTCAGTCCT
>JAMNYG010000053.1 GCA_023622945.1 Bacillota bacterium
TGTCAAGAGGACCGTGGAATAAATGCGGAAATTTGGTATATTCTTCACTTTTCAAGGTTCAATAGAATCAATTATCTTATACCTCTTTTTTTCATAAGTTATTTAACACTACCCCTCCGTAGATTCCCCAGCAACTTTGACGTCGCCATCCTCATGTATGGGAATCCGGGGAAGGAGCCTTCAAAGACAAATTCCCCATTGAAAACCTGGTGCTTGTCACGCTTCCATTATATACCACCATGCTTATATATGCAAGAAGATTTTCGAACGTATGTTCTTTTTTATCCTGAATTAATTTTCAAAGACTTGCGCGCAAGTCATATATCGATTATTTTCTTATCTGCTTTTATGAAGATGAACCGACATGATGTTTAATACTCATAAAAATTTTTCTTTTATAAATTCTGACAGCACTTCTTTATCGAGAAAAGGTGCTATGGGGATTATTGCTTTTATTCCTTCTTTTTGAATTGCTTTTTTTGCAAGCTCGCTCAGGTATTCTCTATTCAAAAACGGAGCGATATATTCAAAATCCCTAAGACCCCGGTTATTATATTCTTTTTCCGCAATATCGTGTAAAACATCCTTTGGAATAAATGGAGCAATATCATCTAGTGCTGATAATCCTCTTTTTTCATAACTGCTTATAGCTAACTCTCCGATTATATCTCTGCTAACAAAAGGTGCGATGTCTTCAATACTCTTATCTTCAGCTATCATCTTTTTTGCTGTTTCATTGATTATTTCTCTACTGACAAATGGTGCCATATCAGCCAAACTTCTATAATCTCCGTTTTCAGCAGCTTTTTTTGCAAGCTGATTTATTATTTCACTGCTTATAAACGGAAGTATATCTAAAATATCGGATAATTCAAAAGGTGGAGTGACATTTGAAAAAATAGTGTCGGCTTGTTCAGGCTTTAGAATGGGAGCAATTTCTATAAATTCATCCGGTGAGACTGAGTTGTTTTTCAAATATTCTTCTGTTCGGTTGTTAATGATGCTTTCAATTAACTCTGACTTTCCGCCAAGAAGTTCATCGATACTTACGCCTAGAATCTCTGCAAGCTCCGGTAATTTAGATATGTCAGGCATTGAGTTGCCTCTTTCCCAATTTGACACAGCCTGAAAACTAATATTCAATTTATCGGCCAGCTCCATTTGTGTCATGTTTTTTTCTTTGCGGAGCTCTGAAATTTTTCTTCCTATACTTTCCATATTAAACATGCCTATCATCCTTCCTCATATCTTTGAGTTTTTAATTTTCTTGCAGGATAATAGTAGCAAAAGCATTTTTGCATATTCTAACAAGTACTGGTTGAAATGCCTACTTTTTTACTCAAGCAATAGTTGAAAAATAATGCGCCGTATTTACCTCTACGTTCTGTTTCCAATATAGCTGCAATGTGACATCCCACACCATGAATCCATCTTTCCAGTGGAGATGCTGCATTTATTCCGACCCATAAGGTACCATTTTATCCACTTTTTCATCCAGTATCTTCAGTTCCAGATACTTAAGATACATATTGCCGTTCTCGTCAGTCTTTTCCTCAAATTTTAGCCTTGTTATAAAAGGCTCCCCGTAAACTGAAAAATTACCCGACAATAAATCCCTTTTCATTTCCTCTGCTGTCTTTTGCGGCAAGTTCGTGAACACCGAATCGCTTATGTTAAGCGTATAGAATTCAGCCGTTTTGCTCCCATCCGGTTCATCAACAAGGCTTTTCAGTATCATGAATACACTGCTGTTAAAGCTCCATCCGGTGGCTCTGACCATATTGGTTCTGGGAATGATTTCTGACATGCTGTTGTTAAAATTTTCTATTCTCCTCCCGAAATACTTCTCTGTAATTGCATGGTACTCTTCCATGGTATTTCCTTTTTCATAATCATAGTTTTCCAGGCTCATGATTGCAAAGGCAGCCATGGCATCATCAGTAAATCCGTTTTCGTTATAAGGATAATCAAGAAGCACTACAATCTGGTTGTTTTCCCTGAAATAGTCATAATATTTTTCCAGAACTTCATTAAATACAACTTCATCATTTTCAGCTGATTTTACAGCTTCATCATCTTCAGTTGATGTCACAACATTCTCACCATCTTCAGCCGATGTTCCACCCTCAACCTCAGAAACAACAGCCTCTGGATTTTCTGTTGGCTGAGGCTGTGTAGGCACTGTCGGTGTATCTGTCACTTTACTGCTGCAGCCAATTGATATAACCAGCAAAAAAAGAAGCAAAATAACCGGAATCAAACGTTTAACCATCAGTTAGGCTCCCCTCCTGCTTTTTAATACCTCCACGCACCTTCTTAACGGTTCCACCACGGGCGGCGATATGTTTTCCGGCAACCGGTCAATGTCGAACCATTGTAAATCGACTGTTTCATTTGTTTCCGTTTTCGGTTCACCTGAAAAATCCTCGCACAAAAAGGAAATTCCGATTATATATACCTTATCTCCGTTTGGGTATGTGTACATCATGTTTTCCCCTGAAAAAACGCCTAACAGCTCCAGTTTGTTCGCGATTAACCCTGTTTCCTCAAAAAGTTCACGTTTTGCAGTTTCCTCAACTTTTTCACCTATTTCCACACACCCGCCGTGGTCAGACCAGCAGTTATTATCGCGTCTTCTCTGCAGTAACAACTTGCCGTCTTTATGGATGAACACCCCTGCTCCAACTATGAGCAGAGTATCATGGCCGATGCGTTTACGCATATTCTCCACGTATCCTGTCATTTTTTTGCCTCCGTAAAAAGAATATTTACCTTTTTTGCACTTGAATTAAAGTTTTCTTTTAGTATAGCATACATTTTGGAACGGTGCTTCTGTTATGCTAGAATAAATATGTACAATACATATTTGCCAGCTGTTCACCGTATGCTTGCGCAAAATTTTTTATAAACCACTGTACAAATAGGGAGGGTTTTGCATGGTAAAGGATATTATCTATTTTGAGAAACCCGGAAAGGACAATAC
>JAMNYG010000166.1 GCA_023622945.1 Bacillota bacterium
TTCCATGGGACATCTCATAAATATGTATCCCAGCGTGCAGCAGCCATGCTGGGAAAGCCCCTGGAAGAGCTGAAACTGATATCATGCCACCTGGGTAACGGATCAAGCATATGTGCAATAAGCGGAGGCAAATCCGTTGAAACTTCCATGGGTTTCACACCTCTTGACGGGCTTCCGATGGGAACAAGGTGCGGGTCCATCGACCCCGAGGTAATCACCTTCCTTATGGAAAAGGAAAACATGAGAGCAAAAGATATCAGCCACCTGCTCAATAAAAAATCAGGAGTACTTGGTGTTTCCGGAGTGAGCAGCGATTTCAGGGATCTTCACGATGCAGAAGATGCGGGAAATGAAAGAGCCAAGCTTGCAATAGATATTTTCTGCTATAGGGTAAAGCGCTATATCGGAGATTACCTGGCCGTTCTTGGAGGAGCGGATGCAATAATTTTTACTGCCGGAATAGGAGAAAACAATGCAATTGTAAGGGAAAGAGTTCTTAAGGGAATGGAATTTTTCGGCATTGAAATAGATCCTGAAAAGAACAAGGTAAGAGGCGAGGAAAGGGATATAAGCGCTCCCGGAGCTAAAATCAGGACGCTGGTAATACCGACAAACGAAGAGCTGATGATCGCAAGGGAGACGCTGAAGCTTCTTAAATAGGAATATGTCATGAGTTTCTTAAATAATAGAAATGTGTTTTTAAATAAAAGTTCTTTAAATAAAAATAAAACATAGCAAGTAAAAGTCCTGTGAGAAATGATCATGACAGGCCAAACAGCCTGTCATATTTTTTTGGTGCTGATGTTCCCAGGTAAGGAATTATATAATAGGGTATTATATGGTATTATATATAATATAGATGCGACTGCATTATTATATAATATAGAAGCGACTGTATAATTTATGGAAACGTATTTTCCCTGAATTGTTGACAAAACAAAACCCAGTTAGTATAATATCACTTGTTGGTTTACGAGGTATTGCTATGAGAGTGGATATTTCTGATATTGTAAAGGTTAAAGGTGCTTCACTGGATATCAGCTTTAACGGTGAGATCCAGGGAATTGACAAGGAAATCGGGGACTTCAGTTTTAATGATCCTGTGGAATTCCATGGACGGCTGACCAATATGGGCGGCATGCTGAGGCTGAAAGGCCGCATGCAGACCAGGTATTCTGGCAAATGCTACAGGTGCCTGAAGGATGTTGCCGCTTCTATGGACATACCCATAACTGAAAGTTTCGTAGAAGTGGGAAAGAAAAAGGATAATGATGATGAGACCTATACGTACCAGGGCGATTTTATTGAACTGGACAAGGTCTTTATTGACAATATTATCCTTAATCTGCCTATGAGACTGCTGTGCAGCAATGATTGCGAGGGATTCGTCCCACCTGACGGGGAAGCGGATGGAGAAGAGGACAGCCAAGAGCAGGATAAACTGATTGACCCCAGATTGGAAGTGCTGAAGAAATTTTTCAATAATTAAGATAAGAAATGGTTGCGCTATGCGGGGAGGTGTTATTCATGGCAAATCCAAAACGTAGATGGTCAAAGGCTAGAACCGGCAAGAGAAGGTCCAACTGGAAGCTGTCCGCGCCTACTTTGGTAAATTGTCCACAGTGCCACGCTTTAAAGTTGCCTCATAGAGTTTGCAAAGAATGTGGATATTATAACGGTAAAAAGGTAGTAGATGTGGAATCCGAATAATACTTATAAATCACAGAAAGCAGCAGTCGCAGACTGCTGCTTTTTTCACAATGTTCTTTTTTCACAACACCTTTTTACAACACCTGAAATACGCTGATGGTCCAGGAGGAACATATATTGAAAAACAAAAAAGTAAAAATTCACAGGGTGCTGCCGGGCAGCATTGCCCAGGAAGCGGGAATGGAGCCCGGGGACAGCATACTGTCCATAAACGGGGAGCAAATAAAAGATATATTCGATTACAGGTTTCTTATTGCAGATGAATTCCTTGTCATTGAAGTGGAGAAGGAAAACGGGGAAGTCTGGGAGGTTGAGATAGAGAAGGACCAGTATGAGGATTTGGGCATAGAATTCGACAACCCCTTGATTGAGGATGTCAAAAGCTGCACGAACAAATGCATTTTCTGCTTTATTGACCAGCTTCCGAAGGGCATGAGAAAGACCTTGTATTTCAAGGATGATGATTCCAGGCTTTCTTTTCTGACGGGAAACTACGTGACCCTTACCAACATGAGATATGATGATATTGACAGGATCATCAGGTATCGCATGTCCCCCATAAATGTCTCGGTCCACACCACCAATCCCCAATTGAGAGTGACCATGCTTGGCAACCGTTTTGCCGGAGACATCAAAGAAAAGATAGAGCGGCTTGTAGAGGGAGGCATAACCGTAAACTGCCAGATGGTTTTGTGCAGAGGGATAAATGACGGTTATGAACTGGACAGATCCCTCCGGGACCTGACTTCCCTCTATCCGGGTGTGGCAAGCATATCCGTGGTTCCCGTAGGCATTACCCGTCACAGGGAAGGGCTTTTTGATCTGAAGCCGTATGACAGGGATGCATCCCGTCAGGTTATTTCGCAGGTGGAAAACTGGCAGAAAAAGCTGATGAAGCAGCATGGTTCAAGGATTGTATACCTTGCTGATGAATTCTATATCATGGCGGAATATGAAATTCCTCCATATGAGCATTACGAGGATTTTCCCCAGCTTGAAAACGGAGTGGGGCTTATTGCGCTCCTTAAGCATGAATTCAAGGAATACCTTGACCAAAACCCGTCTGCTCCTCCTGGGCCAAGAAGGGTCAGCATTGCAACAGGAGTTTCTCCCAAAAAATATATCCGGGAGATGGTGGAGGAGCTTGAAAATAGATATAATAATCTAAAAGTTTATGTGTATGAAATAAAAAACATTTTTTTCGGAGAAAATGTAACGGTAACGGGACTCTTAACCGGAAGGGATCTGATCTCCCAGCTCAAAGGAAAAGAACTGGGAAGCGTGCTGCTTATTTCCGAGTCCATGTTGAAATCAGGAGAAAAAGTCTTTCTCGACGATATTACCGTCCATGACATTGAAAAGGAGCTGAATATAAAGATAGAAGCGGTCAAAAACACCGGAAGGGATTTTGTGAACAAAGTACTGGGCATTGGAGAATAACAGGATAAGCGGAGGTGGGAATATTGGGAAAACCTGTAGTTGCAATCGTCGGGAGGCCAAATGTGGGCAAATCAACTTTTTTTAACTACATATCTGGCAGGAGAATATCAATCGTTGAGGATACACCCGGTGTCACCAGGGACAGGATATATTCCGAGGTGGAATGGAGAGGCAGAAAGTTCACAATAATCGATACGGGCGGAATAGAACCATATGCTGAAGATCTGATCATGCAGCAGATGAAAAGACAGGCTGAGGTGGCCATCGATACAGCAGATGTAATCGTATTTATGGTGGATGCCAAGGAAGGTTTGACGGCAACCGACATGGAAGTTGCGACAATGTTGAGAAAAACAAAAAAGCCCGTGGTTTTGGTTGTTAATAAAGTAGACAATGTAGGCAACCCTCCCCATGACGTATACGAGTTTTACAATCTTGGCATGGGTGATTTCATGACCATCTCATCCATACACGGATTGGGGATAGGGGATCTGCTGGATGAAATATACAAGCATTTTCCTGAGGAAGACCAGGATGAATACGATGAAGATGTCATTAAGATTGCAGTTGTTGGAAAACCCAATGTAGGCAAGTCCTCCCTCATAAACAAAATTCTTGGGGAGGAGAGGGTTATCGTCAGCGATATTCCGGGGACTACCAGGGATGCCGTTGATACTATGTTTACAAACGGAGACGACAAATATGTTTTCATAGATACGGCAGGAATAAGAAGAAGGAGCAGAATAGAAGAAAGCATTGAACGCTACAGCATTATACGTTCATGGACGGCCATTGAGCGTTCCGATGTGTGCCTTATCATGATCGATGCCAGGGAAGGTGTGACCGAGCAGGATACGAAAATTGCCGGTTATGCTCATGAACAGGGAAAAGCATCCATTATAGTGATAAACAAGTGGGATCTTATTGAAAAGACCACCGGCACCATGGAGGAATACCGAAAATCGGTATACGAAAAGCTGAGCTTCATGACATATGCCCCGGTGCTGTTTATTTCAGCCAAAACCGGACAGAGGGTTCACAGGTTGTTTGAACTCATCAAATACGTGTCCGATCAGGCGGCATTGAGGATTTCAACCGGTATGCTCAATGATGTGGTCAATGAAGCGACAGCAATGGTTCAGCCGCCTTCTGACAAAGGTAAAAGGCTGAAGATATACTATGTGACCCAGGCCGGAATAAAACCCCCCACCTTCATCATATTTGTAAATGATGCGGAGCTTATGCACTATTCATACGAAAGATATATTGAAAATCACCTGAGAAAAAGCTTCGGATTTGAGGGTACTCCCATAAGGTTTATTCTGAGAGAAAGAGACAAGGAGTGATTGATTTGTTTGCCATTGTCATGAAATCCATTTTGGCGGGGGTTATAGGCTACCTGCTGGGAAGCATTAACACTTCCATAATTGTGGGGAGATTTTACGGAATAGACATCAGAAAGCACGGCAGCGGAAACGCAGGGGCAACTAATACTTTAAGAACCCTTGGTAAAAAGGCAACGGTCTTTGTCGCACTGGGAGATTTACTGAAAGGTATAGCAGCATGTCTTATCGGAATGCTCCTTACCGGAAACGTTGAGAATGCGGGTCAGCTGGGGCTTATGGCAGGAGGCCTAGGAGCGGTGGTAGGGCATAACTGGCCGTTATATTTCGGATTTAAAGGGGGAAAGGGAGTACTTACCTCATTTGCGGTTGTCCTCATGATGGACTGGAGGATAGCTCTTTTACTCCTTGGAGTGTTTATAATCGTTGTTGCAGTAACAAGGTATGTTTCACTTGGTTCCGTCATCGGGTCGGCGTTGTTTCCCCTGGTTGCAGCCATACCTTATTTTGAAAAGAGCAAGGTGTTTGTGCTGTTTGCTTTATGCCTTGGATTCTTGGCGGTTATACGGCACAGGACGAATATAGAAAGGTTGCTTAAGGGTACGGAATCCAGGTTTGGAGCAAAAAAGAGAGGATAAATGGGGCACTTCAAAAGTGTCCCACTTCATTTTTGAATTTTGTAATATTAGAAAAAACAAGACATATACATTATATTGATTAAAGTACTAGCACATTTGAGCCTGGAATAGTCTTACCACCATAATAAAGGAGGGTTGCGGGTGGAAAAATACGACATATACCAGAGAATAGCCGAAAGGACGCAGGGGGATATATACATAGGCGTTGTAGGTCCGGTGAGAACAGGAAAATCAACTTTCATAAAGAGATTTATGGACTTGCTGGTGATCCCGAACATAGAAAATCCATATAAAAAAGAACGCGCAAAGGATGAACTGCCTCAAGGTGCTGCAGGTCGTACAATAATGACAACAGAACCGAAATTTGTTCCCAATGAAGCGGTGGAGATAACTGTAGATGAAAATGTAAGCATGAAGGTCAGGCTGGTTGACTGTGTAGGTTACCTTGTGAGAGGTGCCCTGGGGCACATGGAAAACGATGAGCCCAGGATGGTGTCCACGCCGTGGTTTGAACATCAGATACCTTTTGAAGAAGCTGCAGAGATAGGAACGAGAAAGGTCATAAATGAACACGCCACAATAGGGCTGGTCATAACCACCGACGGAAGCATTACCGACATAGACAGGGAGGACTATGTTGAAGCGGAGAGAAGGGTGGTTAACGAGTTAAAAGCCATAAACAAACCGTTTGTAATGGTGCTTAATTCGGTTCATCCCAGGGACGATGAAACATTAAGGCTCAGGGAGGAACTTGAGGAAACTTACCAGGTTCCCGTTCTCAGCATAAACTGCGCCCAGATGCGCCTGGAAGACATCGATGAGATAATGGAGAGAATCCTCTTTGAATTCCCCGTCACAGAGATAGGTATAAACCTGCCTGCATGGATAGATGCTCTTGATGAGGATTACTGGCTCAGGGTGGACGCCATAGATGCCGTAAAGGAAGTCTTCCGAGGGGTGGAAAAACTTCGTGAGGTAAAGGAAGCCATAAGCAGGTTCCAGGAATATGATTTCATTAAAAAAGCCTACATAGACAGAATAAACCTTGGCGAGGGAAATGTATTAATCGAGCTTAATGCGCCGGACGGACTCTTCTATTCAGTATTAAGCGAGACTACCGGACTTGATATAGACGGTGACCGCAGTCTGATGAGCCTGATGAAAGACCTTGCCACGATCAAGAAGGAATATGACAGGATAGAATACGCCCTCCATGAAGTAAAGGTAAAAGGCTATGGAATAGTCACACCCAGGATGGATGAACTTACCCTGGATGAGCCTGAAATCATAAAGCAGGGCAACAGGTTCGGAGTCAAACTGCGTGCAAGCGGGCCGTCAATTCACATGATCAGGGCCAATATTGAAACCGAAATAACGCCTCTTGTGGGTACTGAAAAACAGTCTGAAGAGCTGGTAAGCTACCTTATGAAAGAATTTGAAGGAGAGCCGGGAAAGATATGGCAATCCAACATATTCGGGAAATCCCTGCATGAACTGGTAAGCGAAGGACTTTACAACAAGCTTTACAGGATGCCCGAGGATGCTCAGCTTAAATTGCAGGAAACCCTCCAGAAGATAATAAACGAGGGAAGCGGTGGACTGATCTGTATTATCCTTTAAGTTGAGTTCCACCCGTCAAACTGAACTGTACGGGACACTTCTCAAACCACGGAGAACATCCTTGAAGTGGAGAAGTGTCCCTATTCCTTTTCTGAGAAGTGTCACCATTCCTTTTTGTCCCCATTACTCTACATTTATTTCTTTAGTTTGTGCAAAATAAGACGGTGGTTGTTTATTTTTTTGATGCAACCTGAATATATGTTATGCTATACTACAATATGTATCAAAAATCCCGGAGGATTGTATGAACGGCTACAATGTTGACAGCTATTCAAGATACAGGTTCTGGCTTGAGAGCGGTTATTTTGATGAGGAAACAAAAAAAGAGCTGGAAGCTATTGGGGATAACAGGGAAGAGATAGAAGACAGGTTTTACAAAGACCTTGAATTCGGCACCGCAGGCTTGAGAGGACTGATTGGTGCGGGAACCAACAGGATGAATATATATACCGTGAGGAAAGCTTCCCAGGGACTGGCGGCATATATCCTCAGACAGGGCCAAAGTGCATGTAAACGGGGTATTGTAATAGCATATGATTCCAGGCATATGTCTTCTGAATTTGCCGTGGAAGCTGCCAGGGTTTTTGCAGGGAACGGAATAAAGGCATATCTGTTTGACGAGTTAAGGCCTGTTCCTGAGCTTTCTTTTGCAGTAAGGCACCTTAATGCGGCAGGAGGCGTCATGATCACGGCCAGCCATAATCCAAAAGAATACAATGGATACAAGGTTTACGGAGATGACGGATGCCAGATTTCTCCCGAGGAAGCAGGCAAGGTTCTTGAGGAAATAGAAAAGCTGGAAGATATAACGAAGATCAAGCCGGCCGATATAAATGAAGCCGTTGGCAGCGGTATGATTCAAATTATCGGAAAGGAAATCGATGATGCATACATAGAGAGGCTCAAGACCTTAAGCATTAATCCGCATCTTGCGGCAATGGTTGGGGAAACCTTCAAGATTGTATATACTCCTCTTCACGGGACAGGCAACAAGCCTGTAAGGAGGATCCTTGCTGAAACGGGTTTTAAAAATGTGCTCACCGTCAGGGAACAGGAACTTCCCGACCCTGACTTTTCTACCGTCAAAACCCCAAACCCGGAAGATAAATCCGCTTTCTCTCTTGCAATAGATCTTGCACGAAAGGAAAATGTAGACCTGATAATAGGAACCGATCCTGACTGCGACAGGGTAGGGATAGTGGTGAAAAACCATGACGGGGATTTTACAGCCCTCACAGGGAATCAAACAGGATGCCTTCTTTTGGAGTATATACTGTCCCAAAAGAAAGCCAGGGGCAGCCTGCCTTCAAACGGATTTGTTGTTAAAACCATCGTCACTACCGAACTTGCAAGAAAGATTGCAGAAAGTTTCGGAGTGGAAATCATCGATGTACTTACAGGTTTTAAATTTATAGGTGAAAAGATAAAGCTTCTGGATGAGCAGGGAAACAAAAAGTTTCTGTTCGGTTACGAGGAAAGCTACGGTTACCTGGCCGGAACCTTTTCAAGGGACAAGGACGGAGTTGTTACATCAATGCTCATTGCCGAGATGGCGGCGTATTACAGTTTAAAAAACATGACACTGTATGATGCCCTGGAAGAACTGTTCAAAAAGTATGGCTATGCAAAAGAAAGCGTAAGCTCTTTCACCCTTGAAGGAAAAGCAGGATTGCAGAAAATCCATGAGACCATGGCTAAACTCAGGGAGGACAAGCCTTCCTGTTTCGGAAGCTCCCGGGTCCATGCCATCAGGGACTACCTGGAAGGGAAAAGATATGTCATAGGTTCGGACTATGCTGAGGACCTCACTTTACCCAGGTCTAACGTGCTGTACTACGAAATGAAGGATGATGCCTGGTTTTGTATAAGGCCTTCGGGAACCGAACCCAAGATAAAGGTATATTTTGGAGTCTTGGGAAACAGCTGGACATCAGCCCGCGAAAAACTCAATGGGCTGGAGAGAGATGTACTGGGGGTCGTTAAGGGATTGTTGGGTTAATTTGTCATGAACAAAATGATGTGCAGGAACAGCAACGGCCTGTTATTTCCTGGCCATCGTTTTCCAGAGGTTCATAAAATTGCTTTAATTTAGTATTACCATATTGGATACCACCTGGTATTTGTTGGATATTTCCCGGATTATCCTGGAGCAGGAATGTTTTTTTGCGCATTCTCCTTTCAGGCTGCATTCTTTGTATATATCAATGTTGACCGATGCGCAGATATGGCATGGCCGTTTTCCCCGGGAGATTCCCATAAACAAACCTTCTACCGTTTCGTAATTTGCCGCTGTAACCGAACTTCTGAAGCTTTTGAAATTCCTGAAGTATTTTTTTAAAGGGAGGCGTTCAAAACCCGTACAGGGTGTTTTCAGGACCCATGGAGTAATGTCCGTATCGGATTCATCGGAGAAAAAACCGTAAAATTCAAAGGTGCCCGGCAGAAGAGGTCCGCACTCCTTATATGTTCCCTTGCGGCAGATAAAACAATGCTTGTGACATGAGGACCTGCCCAGATGGAGACAGAAAGCACAGGAAACATAGTAACTGTTGATATGCATCTGATATATTCGCCGTCCTGTAGTTGCCAAAAACCCCCTTTTATAGGCAACATCATCGCTCAGGATATCGGAAAGCCTTATCATTCCTACCACCTACCAGATATTTACATTTAGATTTTACCACAAATTAGAAGCAGCAGTAATATTTCCGATAAAATAAATGATGGAGATTAATTAATAAATAATTTTTGAAGGATTTTAAGACTATATGTCGAATGTTAAAGTTGGTAATATAGCCATTATTTTTTATGCCATTGTACATGTGTATTTTGTTGCAGTTTGTGGTGCGAAGTTTCACTAAACCTGCCTTATGTACCACATACGATAAAATAGCCGGAGGAAAAAATGCGTAAAGTACATATAGACAAGGTATATCCAGGTGCAACACTTGCAAAAGCCATATTTACTGCAGAAGGTAGGATTTTGTTAACTGCCGGCATGAAGATAAAAAGAAGTTACATCGAAAAGCTTCGTCTTAACGGCATTTCTGAAGTTTATATAATAGATGATGAAACTCCGAAAAAAGTGCAGATAGATGACGCCATTTGCGAAGAGACCAGAAGGGAAGCTCAGGCTCTTGTAAAGAAGTCAATCAACAATTACATATTTTCAGAGGCTATTAATACCGAAAAGGTAAATGAACTGGTTGTGGGCATTATTGATGAACTTTTGTCCAGCAAGGAAATCCTGGTAAACATGTATGACATAAAAAATGTTGATGATTATACATTTGCCCATTCAATAAACGTTTGTGTACTTTCATTGATAACCGGCGTAGGTTTGGGCTATAACATATTACGGTTAAAAGATCTGGGCGCAGGAGCCCTTTTGCATGATATAGGAAAGCTCAGGGTACCAAAAGAAATACTGAAAAAGCCGTCAAAACTTACACCTGAAGAGTTTGAGGAAATAAAGAAGCACACTGTTTATGGTTATGAAATACTAAAGGACAATAAGAATGTAAGCATGATATCCGCTTTTATAGCCTTCGGCCATCATGAAAGATATGACGGCAGCGGATATCCTCTCGGGCTGAGAGGTGAAAACATACATCAGTGTGCCAGGATTGTGGCCACTGCCGATGTGTTTGATGCCTTGTCTTCCGACAGGGTATACAGGAAAAAGCTGCGCCCTCATGAAGTTGTTGAATACATTACTTCCCTGGGATCCCATCATTTCGACCCGGAAATTGTCAAAAGCTTTGTGAAATACATTGCCATATATCCTGTGGGGACAGGAGTCAGGCTGAATACGGGAGAAAGAGGGGTTGTGATAAAAGCAAACAAGGCAACACCAACGAGGCCTGTTGTACAGGTGGTTTATGACAAATCCGGCGAAAGAATAAAAGATCCCCATGTCATCGACCTCCTGAAAGAGAGGAATGTTTGCATCGTGGAATCCTGTGAACTGGAGAGTGAGGTATATTAAGCCAACCCGTTCTGCCGGTAAGTAATGAAGAAAATAAAGTGATGAAAAGTAACAGCCCCTTCAACAGGAAACCGGTTTAAAGTCCGGGGGCGTTTCTTAAGGCTGCATATGGATTCTTGGCATCTTAAGAAGCGTCCCCGGACCTTTTTTAGGTTAATTTATTTTTAATTCATGGTATAATAAAAGATAACAAAACCATAAAATAACTCATATTTTGTTGGGATGGTTTAAATGCGGGATTTTGTTCACCTTCATGTTCATACCGAATACAGCCTTCTGGATGGTGCAAACAGGATTAAGGACCTGATTGCCCGTACTAAAGAGCTTGGCATGAACAGCATAGCCATTACGGATCACGGAGCTATGTATGGCGTTGTCCATTTCTATAAAGAAGCCATTCAAAACGGCATCAAGCCTATACTCGGATGCGAAGTCTACACTGCAAAAAGGAGCAGGCATGACAGGCAACCCGGGCAGGATGCCGAACAGGGCCACCTTGTGCTTTTGGCTGCCAACAACACCGGTTACAAGAACCTTATGAAGATTGTCAGCATCGGCTTTGTGGAAGGTTTCTACTACAAGCCCAAGGTCGATATGGAAGTTCTTGAAAAATACAGCGAAGGCTTGATTGCTCTCAGCGCATGCCTTTCAGGAGACGTAGCCGATGCGCTTCTTAAAGGGGATTATGAAAAAGCCAAAGAAATCGCTTTAAGGCTAAACAGCATTTTTGGACAGGACAATTTTTACCTGGAACTTCAGGATAACGGCATAGAAGGCCAGAAACTGGTGAACCAGGGTCTGATAAAACTGAGCAGGGAAACAGGTATACCGCTTATTGCAACAAATGACGCCCACTATTTGAGGCGCGAGGATGCCAGGGCCCACGAGGTTCTGATGTGCATACAGACTGGCAAAAAGATAACCGATGAAGACCGGATGAGATTCTCATCCGATGAACTGTACCTGAAATCACCTGAAGAAATGTGGCAGCTTTTCAGGAACATACCCGAAGCACTGGAAAATACCGTGAAAGTTGCCGGGCGGTGCAATGTGGAGCTGGAGTTCGGCAAGCTGCATCTGCCTGAATATAAGGTCCCTGAAGGGGAGGACCCCTTTGAGTACCTTCGCCGCCTGTGCTTTGAAGGTCTGAAAAAGAGATACGGGGACAAATGTGATGAAAAGAAAACAGAGAGGCTGGAATACGAGCTGTCTGTTATCAAGCAGATGGGCTATGTGGACTATTTTCTCATCGTATGGGATTTCATCAAGTATGCGAAGGATCACGGGATAATGGTGGGTCCCGGAAGGGGATCGGCGGCAGGAAGCCTTGTGGCCTACTGCCTTGAGATAACAAATGTGGATCCGCTTAAGTACAACCTTTTGTTTGAGCGTTTTCTCAACCCTGAAAGGATAAGCATGCCAGATATTGACATAGACTTTTGCTTTGAAAGAAGGCAGGAAGTTATTGACTATGTAATAAGAAAATACGGCTCGGACCGTGTGGCGCAGATAATCACCTTCGGAACCATGGCTGCAAGGGCTGCAATAAGGGATGTAGGAAGGGCTCTCGACATTCCTTACAACGAAGTTGATACCATTGCAAAACTCATCCCCTTCCAGCTTGACATGACCATAGACAAGGCGCTGGAATTAAATCCCGAACTTAAGAGCCGATATGAAGAGGACAGCAGGATTAAAGAGCTAATAGACACGGCCAGGCTTCTTGAAGGCATGCCCAGGCATGCATCCACCCATGCTGCGGGTGTGGTGATATCCAAGGAGAGAATTGTGGAGTATGTGCCCCTGCAAAGGAATGAAGACAGCATCACCACACAGTTTACAATGGGGATCCTGGAAGAGCTGGGACTGCTTAAAATGGACTTTCTGGGGCTCAGAACCCTTACCGTGATAAGGGATGCCGTTGAACTTATATATGAAAACCATGGGGTCAAAGTAGATTTTGATGCCATGGAGATGGATGATCCCAACGTTTTCAGGCTCATAAGCGACGGCAGGACCGCAGGAATTTTCCAGCTTGAAAGCGCCGGAATGACGCAGTTCATGAAGGAACTCCAGCCTTCCAGCCTTGAGGATATAATCGCCGGGATTTCCCTTTACAGGCCCGGTCCCATGGATCAGATACCTAAGTATATTAGAGGGAAAAAAGATCCTTCCCAGGTTAAATATCATCACCCCATGCTTGAAAACATACTGAGCGTAACCTATGGATGCATGGTGTACCAGGAGCAGGTCATGCAAATCGTGCGGGAACTGGCAGGGTATTCCATGGGGCGTTCTGACCTTGTCAGAAGGGCTATGGCCAAGAAGAAGCCTGAAGTCATGAAACAGGAGAGGCATCACTTTATTTACGGAATCACCGACGAGGACGGAAACGTTATAGTAAACGGTGCTGTCAGAAACGGGATAGATGAAGAGACTGCCAACAGGATTTTCGACGAAATGATGGATTTTGCAAGTTATGCTTTCAATAAGTCCCATGCTGCAGCCTACGCGGTTATAGCATACCAGACGGCATGGCTTAAGCACTATTATCCGGTTGAATTTATGGCAGCGCTGATAAACAGCTTCCTGGGAAGCAACGACAAGATTTCGGAATATATAAGTGAATGCAGGAACATGAATATTGAAGTGCTCCCTCCCGACATTAACGAAAGCAGGGTCAGGTTCAATGTGGTCAACGGAAAAATCCGTTTTGGGCTTGCAGCCGTCAAAAACGTAGGGGAGGCAGCCGTTAAGAGCATTATAGACGAGAGGGATAAGAACGGTAAATTTAAAAGCTTCGGAGATTTCTGCCAAAGGGTTGAAGGCCTCGATGTAAACAAGAGATGCATCGAAAGCCTTATAAAAAGCGGTGCTTTTGATTCCTTCGGCATATACAGGTCCAGGCTGATGGCGGTTTATGAGAAAATGATAGATTCGGTTTCCCAGAAGAGAAAGAGGAATCTTGAGGGGCAGGTCTCCCTTCTGGCCATGATGGATGAAGAAGAAGCTGAAACCATAAACGAGGAAGAATACCCGGACATAAATGAATATCCCAAAAAGGTTCTTTTGTCCATGGAAAAGGAAATGCTGGGTGTTTACGTCTCCGGGCATCCCCTGAGCGAGTTTGAAGAGGAAATAATCAGCGAGGTAACTTTTTTCAGCAGGGATCTGAGTGCAGAAACCCTTGATGAAGGGGATGAAGTGACCGACAATGCGGCCAAAAACATTAAAGACGGCATGCCGGTAATTGTTGGAGGAATAATTACCGAAAAGAAGACAAAAGCTACAAAAAACAATACTTTGATGGCTTTTATCACACTGGAGGATATGTACGGGACTCTTGAGGCAATAGTGTTCCCTACGGTGCTGAAAAAGTACAGCCCGTTGCTTGTGGAAGACAGTATTGTGCTGATAAACGGAAGGCTCAGCGTCAGGGAGGAAGAGCAACCCAAAATCATATGCGAGGAAGTAAGGCCTTTGAAGAAGGTCTCAATGAGAAAATTATACCTTAAACTGGATGACAACCAGGACAAAAGTAAGATGTTTTCCCTCATGTGCCTGCTTCAGTTCTTGCTTCTACGACGATGCGCAAAAGAAGGTCAGGCTTGCCGAGAGGAACTGCTGGGTAAACCTGAATGAAAGCCTTCTGTCTGAACTTAAATCAAGGCTGGGAGAAGATAGTGTCAAGGTTGTGTAAGCGGCTTAGCGTCTCATTTTTATATTGATTTTTACCAAAAAATAATATATAGTAGAACAGGGTGATAATGTTGGGTATGGATTCCAATAATGTGCTCAGTAATTTTATAATGGGTGATTACGTATTAATAAAGGCTGAAGAAAACGGTGTGAGCATAATCGGTCTTACAAGGGGAAAGGATACGAAATTTCATCACACAGAGAAACTGGATAAAGGCGAAGTGCTACTTGCCCAGTTTACCGAAAACACATCTGCTATAAAGATAAGGGGTAAAGCGAGAATATTATGTCGCTATGGTGAAATCAATTCTGGCGAATAA
>JAMNYG010000029.1 GCA_023622945.1 Bacillota bacterium
CTGGTGGTTTGCAAGGTTAAATCCTTCTTCATGTATTTGCTTACCGAAGTACCAGTCGTCATCCCAGTTGGTGAAGTCCCAGCCGATTCCGAAATCGGATGCAATCACCGCCTTAATCCTGTCGTCAAATGCAGCCGTGCAGAAAGCCATCTTCCCTCCCAGGGAATGGCCCATTACAACTATTCGTTCTTTATCGATATTGTCCTGGCTTAACAACATGTCTACGGCACATTTTGTGTCCCAAATCAATTTGCCTATTCCGGTCCATTGGGGATGTTCCTTTTTCAAGTGGTCTGCCGCCGCCTGCCACCAGGATCCTTCAGCAGGTTCAGGAACGGTGTTATACGGGAAGGCCTCGGTACAAGCCACAACGTACCCTTGCCGTACCAAATGGAGGCCAAACTGGATGCTTTTATCCTCTTCAATGGATTTATGTTGTTTCAGATCATACCCGGCCATGGCATCCGGGTTATAAAACGGAACGACGGCGCCGGGTCTTGGGTTGTAAGAACACCGTTTTGGTTCCATCAACAGTACCAGCTGTTTTGTATCGGGACCCGTTGACTGCCTGTATAATGTGCCGTGAAAATCAGGGTGATCAATGTTTTTCCCATCTGGCCGTTAAGTCCTTTCGTATCTCATACCAGGCTTCCAGGGTTTGAGGTCTGTTCCCACCAAACAAGGGTTCCAGGTTTTGCTTAGCCCCAAAGTCGTTGTACGGAGGGCTGCTTAATTTCACCGAATACTCTTTCATCATCCTTACCTTCCCTTCCCCTAAAGCTTTAAGATCTGCATAACAATATTATTGCATACTTTATTGACAAATAATAGCATGCAATTATTGAAAAGGAGAAGTCTTTCGGATGAAACTTTTAGATGGAGTCTTTTATTTGTACCGTTAACAACAGCGAATTTTTCAAATCATGAATACAATACCGGTGCAATACAGCCGTTTCTCCTGATCACATTAACAGCCATAACACATAAAATGAATAATATCCCCGTTACTGGAGGTATTCCGTGGAACTGCCGGTTATCGTCGAAAGCGTTATTTCTCTGTTCATTATAATACTGGTTGGAGCATACGCCTCAAAAAGAAAAATCATCACTTTTCAGATAAATAAAGGGCTTACAGATATCCTCATACAGATAGCTTTGCCCTTTATGATTCTTTCTTCTTTCATCCTCACGTATGATGATTCAATTAAATCAAATGTTGCAAAAACCTTTTATTACAGCATGGCAGCTTACATGGTAACCATTGTTGTTTCATACTTGCTTCTCCTGCCGGTTAAGGGGGACAGGAAAACAGTACTGCATTTTTCCAATGTATTCATGAACACAGGTTACGTTGGGTTTCCGGTGCTGAATTCAATATATGGTGCTGAGGGTGTTGTTTATGGATCAATATTTAACATGTTTTTCGTTATACTTGTCTGGACTTACGGAGTTATCCTGTACAAAGGCCGTATTGAAAAGAAAGAGCTGGCAGACGAGCTGAAAAAAATACTCCTGAATCCATCCATTTTTGCAGTATGTGCAGGCTTAATTATAATGACATCTGATATTCCGATACCTGCCTTCATACTATCCGGCCTAAGAAGCATCGGCAATATGACCGGACCATTATCCATGATCATTATCGGCGCCATACTTTCAAATGTGAAATTAAAGAAATACCTGAAGGACTGGACGATATATTACGGTGTAGCCACAAAATTAATAATTATTCCTTTAATTGTTTACATAATTTTTTCATTACTGGTGGAAAAGTCCAAACCCATGAATACAGTTATCATAATGAGTGCCATGCCGGCTTCCGCCATGACTTCGATATTGGCTGAAGCATTCGACAGAGAAAAAGATTATGCAGCTGTTATTGTATCCTTAACAACGCTGCTTTCTTTGATAACAGTTACCGTAATGCTGAAAATGATACTGTGAGCATAAGTTCCCATTTTTGCTATGCCTCAGCTTTATTGGGGTCATTTCCGGTAAAAAGTATCCCCATACCTTCACAAAAAGCACAGCCTCAAAACATAATACAGGCATCCCCATTTCGGGAATGCCTGTACAAACCTGCACGAAAAAATAGCTGCTGTTTTTTTCAATTAACTATTCAAATATTCCCACTATTTTGTCGTCGCTTCCCCAGACAGCCGTGCAGCCGAATGCCTTTGAAACAAATCCCAGAGGAACTAAAGTTCTTCCGTTTACTATTTTAGCAGGTACATCAAGAGTCACCTTTTGACCGTTTACATATGCAGTAGTATCGCCTATAACAAGCTTAATCTCCGTATTACCTCTTTTTGCTGTTGCAGTTTTGGTTGCACCGTCCCATTTTGCAGTTGCTCCCATTGTATTAAATATTGCCCCGATAGGTACCAGAGTCCTGCCGTTCTCAATTATTGGAGCAACGTCGAAATTTATTTTGTTTCCATTATAGTAAACTTTTACACCTTGTTCTAACTTATGTGATGAATAACTCTTGCTAACGAAACTGCATTCAACACTCCATTGGCTGAGATCAACATTAGTTTTTGCGCCTGTGATGCTGAATGCCCATTTTTTGCCTTGTCCGGGTAACAAATTGATAGATCTTAATCCACCATCATTGAATACCGCCTGAGAAACTAATGTATTGTTCTTGTCGAAAACACGCATTACTACATCAGTAAAGTTGCCCTCTGTTGTATTGCCTACGTTATAAAACCAGCCCTCAACGCGCAAAACACCATCGACAAACTTTACAGAGGTGGTATGAAAGCCTGTGCACGCTGCTGCATAACTTGCCATGGGCAAACATAGCACCATACAAACTGCTACGAACAATGCCAGTAATTTTTTCATGTATAGTTTCCTCCTCTTGCTTGATATTTTCTTCACAATTCAATACTTTAGTAATAAAAAAATAAAATGTCAATATTATCTAAGGAATAAATAGCCTTAATTGTAATAAAAATTAAGATTTTAAATAGATTATAAATCATAAGATCATAAATTTTAATTAACTATAGATTATTTGAATTGATTATAAATTAAAGAACACATATTTTGAATAAGTTACAAATAATAAAGACATAATAGAAGAATTTCTGGAAAAATACAGAATAATGAGTGCACAAACTTTTTTTGGATATGTAAATTTTTCGATACAGTAATTTTTTATGAATACGGTAACTTTTTTTTGAATATAGAGGTTTTTTTGAATATAGAAGCTTTTTTGGGTATGGAACCTTTCAGGCAGGTATTATTTTGATATATATCTTTCTGTTTCTTGGTCCATCGAATTCACAAAAATATATTCCCTGCCAGGTTCCCAGCTTGAGCTGCCCGTTTTCAATAATAACCGTGCAGGAAGATCCCATCATGGAAGCCTTTATATGGGCATGTGAGTTGC
>JAMNYG010000095.1 GCA_023622945.1 Bacillota bacterium
TAAAGAAATTTCCTTCAATGACATAAATGATGAAATCAGTTTAAATGGGTGGTTTTTTCAGTCTCCCGGAAGCAGAAAGACCGTAATACTTGCCCATGGTTACGGTCGAAACCGTTTGCAGTTCGGAACGCAGACATTTGACCTTATACAGGGTCTCTTAAACAATGGATACAGCGTAATTGCCTTTGATTTCAGAAACAGCGGTGCTTCTACAGGAAAAATATCTGCCCTTGGGTATTATGAAAAATATGACGTGCTTGGTGCCATAAGATATGCCAAATCACAAGGCTCCCGTGATATCGTCCTTATGGGGTTCGGAACCGGAGCTGTGGCATCCATACTTGCCGCTGCTGAAAAGGATATTGAGGAAAGCAGGAGCATAAGTGGAATAATCGCCGACTCTCCTTACGCTGATATGAGCCGTTATATCCTGAACCGTCTTCCCCGCTGGCAAAATGTTGATTTTCTGCCGTTGGGCTCCTTAACCCTTTGGTTTACAGATCTTTTCTCAGATGTAAATCCCGCAGATGTAAGTTTAACCAAAGTCATCGAAACTATAGCGCCCTGTCCTTTGCTTCTCATACACAGCAGAGGCGACACGCTGGTTAAAACAGAAGATATCAAAAATCTATATAACAAGTATTCAGATATATCTTCACAGGCTGATTTTTGGGAAACTGAAAGCTCTTCGCATGCAGAAAGCTATCTGGATCAACCCCGGGCTTATATCAACAGGATACTGAACTTCCTGAATTAACAGTTTTTGAGATACGGAAGTGTTTCATAGTCATTATCTTTGGAGTGCAAAACAGTCAATATTTCAAAAATACAAAAGTATCCCGGCCGAAAATTTCTTATGAATCAATAATAGAAAAGCAATGGCTTTTTGGTCCATTGCTTTTTTATACTGCTTTTATTTTTCTGTTCGTGTTTTTCATTTTTTCCTGTCTATAAAATATGACGGAAACTGTACGGGTGGAGGATTGTATGCCGAACTTGCCTTTTTCCCCTGGTTAAGCTTTTTAATCTCATTCCCGAAGGTCTCAAGCAGTTTCTTTGCCTTAGCGCTGTTTTCCCTTTCCAGCGCAATGGTTTCCTTTATTACAACCATTATCCTGGATATGGTCTTCTGAAGTTCCCCTATACCTTTTACCTCCGAGGCTTTCAGCTCATCAAGGCTGTTTACTCCCAGCTCCTTTTTAAAGCTTTGAAAGCAAACATCAAACTCTTCATCCAAAGCCATCATTTTATCGATAACGGCCTGCTTTTTTTCTATGAGCTTATCCAGCTCATCCAATCCCTCTTCGGTAATGACAAGGGATTGTTCCCTGGTGAGCCTGTTAAGTTCACACATAAGCTCATACTTTTTGCCGGATATCTCCTGGAGCTTTTCTATATATATGTCTGATGCCATGTCAAATACCTCCGGGAACAAACATTAAATACATTCGGGAATAAACATTACCTATTTTGATTCGGGAATAAACATTACCTATTTTGCAGCAGGCTCACCGGTATCCTTCGCTGGAGAACGTTTTGCAATCTTCATGGCCTGTGCCCAGGTGTCCCGCAGCTCTTTTGCCATGCCAAGAACTTCTTCAAGTATGGCAGCGTCCTTTTTAATGTTTGCTTCTAAAAGCCTTCTGTACATGTAGTCATACAGAGCGGCAAGGTTTTTTGAGATATCATACTTCATATCCAGGGTTGATATAAATTCAAGTATGATCTCCTCCGCCCTGACAATGCTGTTGTGGGCCTTTTCAGTTTCATTTTCATCAATTGCGTGCCGGGCCTGCATGATAAACTTTACAAGTCCATTATACAACATAAGAGTCAGTTCTTCAGGACTTGAAGTAAAAATGGAATTCTTTATATATTGGTTGTAAGCTTTGTTAATTGCCATGCTTATTCCTCCCCACTATTTTTCCCCGCTAACATCGCAAGGAAACGTTTATCAGGCTGTGAAGCACTCTTTCAACCAACAGGGATATTCCTCAAACTTGATGTTTTTCCTTATTCGAAGCAGAGAAGTGTCCCCATACCTTTTTTTACTGCTGCATAAACTGGGACAACAGATAGTTTCCTTGGCTGAGCATGCTGGTTATTGCCTTCTCAAGCTGTGCATACTTCAGGTAATATAACTCTTCCTTCTGATACAGTTTTTTCGCAAGCTTTGAAATTTCTTCATTGTATTCCTTTATTTCATTATACATGAGATTTTTTATATCCGAAGAGTCTCCCTCCATACCAGCCATTTCAAGAAGTATGCCCTTCCTGCCGTCCTTATCCCTTATAGTGCGTATATTGTTTTCAATAACATCAAATATCCTGTATGCAATACCTTGTTCATTGTAGCGCTTGGCCCTTTCCTCAGGAGTAAGATCTATGTTTCTGTCTATGCTGGATTTCTTGGCGAACAGCTCCATTACTCCTTCAGGGTTGTTTTCAATTGCAGCCTTTAGCTTTTCTTCGTCTATTTTCAGTTTTCCTTTATCTGAATAGGAGCCTGTTGTAATTCCAATACTTGACAGTGTTAAGGAAACACCTTCAATCGCGTCACTAAGAGCCCGCCTCATGTCATTGACGATATTCTGAAAGATGGAGTCATTTCTGAGAAGTCCTGTTTTTGCCTTCTCTTCCCACCTTCTGATATCGTCCTCTTTCATTTCCTTCTTTTGCTCATCGGTAAGAGGCAGGAAGTTCCTGTCATACTTTTCATCAAGCTTTTTATTGATGGCATCAATTATTTCGTTGTACTTTTCTATAAACTTCTTGATATTGTCCAATACACCCTGGACATCCTGTTCCAAAGTAACTGTCTGAACCTGGTCGCTCTTTTTATGAAGGTTGTATGTAATCCCGTTTATCGTAAAACTGTTGCTGCTTCTTACAATGGTCTGAGTGCCGTTGAGGACAATACAGGCATCCTTACCCGCCGTATAATCAGGGTTGTCAAGGCCGACAGCTTCAAGGAAAGTGCTTCCGTTTTCAGAAAGCTGTATGGTGGACCCGGAACCAAGCTGTTTTGCCGTTATGACAAACCGGTCGGATATTTCATCGTACTGCATGATCACATTTGCATCGGGGTCGCTGTTGATTTTGTTCATCATGCTGCTTAATGTGGTGGATTTGTCAAACTCAAACCTCTTGTTGTTTATGATAAGCTCAATCTTCCCGTTTTCATTGAAGCTGAAAGGATTATTAAGCTTTGCAGAAACCGCTTCAAGAGTGTCTCCGGTACTAAGCCTGTTACTTGCATAGCCTGTAAACCCTAGATGGTTCAGAGCATCGGATGTTTCGCTTGGTCCGGAATATATGGCTATTTTATGGACACCTTTTTCAGAATTGGGAATAAAAGCAATACGATCGCTTCCGTCTACATTTACGATGGAAACCTGAACCTTGCTTTCTCCGTCAATCAGTCCGAACTGCTCATCTATGGAGCTTTGGAGGGACTGCACAAGCTCTGTCAAATCCGTTACGTCGCTGCCTATGGTTATGGTTTTCCTTATGCCGTCAATCTCCAAACTTATGCTTTTGCCCTTTGCGCTATCGACATTTACTGCTGAAGATCCTACCAGTTTTTTGGTTATTTCTCCTGAGCTTCTGCTTACCGCTGCTGCAGCTATCTCCTTTACAAGAACTGTATAACTTCCTGCAGCGGCATTTGCATTTCCGCTAACTGTAATTACAGATTCGTCTGACGATTTACCGACAAATTTTCTGTAAGTGGACTGAGACAGCATATTGCTGGCCATCTTCAGGTTGTTGAAATACTCGTCCTTAAAACTTCTTAATAGATTTGTTATATTTCTGTATTCATCCCTTTTCCACTCGGCAAGCTGTCTTTTCTGATAAAGCCTGTCAAGGGGTACCCTTTCAGCCCTCATGAGCTGGGAAACAATTTCATCCACGTCAAGTCCGCTTCCGCTAAGGCCAAAAAGACGCATCTTATTGCTATAAACGTTATACAAAGATGATATTGAACTCAAATCCTCACCTTCTTTCGTCCACTATTATGCCGGCCATCTCCCAAATGGCCGCTATGATATCCAGTATCTTTTCAGGAGGTATTTCTCTTATCAATTCATTTGTGTCAGCATCAATAACCTTTACCACTATTGCCTTTGTCTCCTCATGTATGGAGAACTCAAACCTCCTGTTGCCCCCGGATATAGCCTTGTTTGCCTTTTCTATGGCTTCGATTACTACCTTTTCCGAAACAAGAAGGGACCTTTTTTCAATTTCACTTAGTTGTGAAATGTTGACAGACGTATTTGTTTTTGCATGTGTATTTACTCCAGGATCCTGGAATTGTATATTCCTTCCTACAGAAGCATCCGTGCTTCCAATTTTCATAAAAATCCCTCCGTGCAATAATTCCTCATAACATTTATCGGATAAACCGTAAGGTTATATTAGAGAAATTTAATACGGACGCACAGGATGATTTGCCTGTTCTTACAGACAAAAGTTCCTTAGATTAAAGTTAAATGTAAGCTATTTTAGTAAGCAAAATACAAAAGCCAGGGAAATTTCCCCGGCTTTGTAGCTTGCGTATCGTTTGCATTATCTGAGCAGCTGCAATACTCCCTGAGGTACCTGATTTGCTTGTGCCAGCATAGCCTGTGCTGCCTGCATGAGGATGGTGTTCTTGGTGAACTCCATCATTTCCTTAGCCATATCTACGTCACGGATACGGCTTTCAGCTGCTGTCAGGTTTTCAGCTGCTGTTCCCAGGTTATTGATTGTGTGCTCAAGACGGTTCTGAATAGCACCAAGTTTAGCGCGTTCGCTAGATACTGTATCAATTGCCGTTTGAATCGTTTTGATTGATGCATTTGCAGCAGTTTGGGTCGTAACGTTGATAGAATCCACACCTAAAGCTTTCGCACTCATATTATTGATTGACAGGAAAGTATTCTGATCCTCATTGGCTCCAATATGGAATTTTACAGCCTTATCAATGACCGTCAACGTTACTGAATCACCATCTGTAGCAGCACCCCAACGTACTTCAAACTTAATACCACCGATATTCAGGGTTTCACCGGCGTAGGATGTAATCGGAGATGTAGTAACAGTCTTGTCGCCAGACAAATCGATTTGTATACCAGCGTTGGTCAAATTAAATTCGATACTGCCATCTTGGTCGGTTGCAACTGTATTAAATGCGAAGGTAATACCGCCAATGGTTAAAGCTTGATCAACAGCCGCATTTGTACTACCAATGACTTTTCCATCCGGTCCGATAAGCTCAAAGTCTGCAGTATTCCCATCATTGTTGGTAACATTCAAAACATAGCTGCCAAATTTAGTTCCATCAGCGACAGAAATATGTGTTTCGTCAAAATTACCTGTAGTGTCCACTGACTGTGAATTTACAGAAACGGTGTCAGTTCCCGCTGCTGTTGCTGTTAAAGTATAAGAACCTGTGGTAATATCCGAACCGACTATCTGAATATTCTGCAGTGAGTAGTCAAAGTCATTGGAAGCAAATGAATAAGTCTTACCCATGCTTCCATTCAGCAGTTTTTTAGTATTGAATTCGGTATCTGCAGAGATACGGTCGATTTCAGATATCAGCTGATCGATTTCCTTCTGTAATTCGCCACGGTCATTGTCATTATTGGTGTCATTAGCAGCCTGAACAGCAAGTTCTCTCATTCTTTGCAGGATGCTGTGGGTTTCGTTCAGAGCACCTTCTGCCGTCTGAATAAGTGAAATACCGTCCTGAGCGTTCTTTGCTGCCATTTCAAGACCTCTGATCTGGGCTCTCATCTTTTCGCTGATTGCCAAGCCTGCAGCATCGTCTCCTGCTCTGTTGATACGAAGACCTGAGGACAGTTTCTCAATTGATTTGGAGCTGTTTGCATTGTTAATTGTCAACTGCCTGTAAGTGTTAAGAGCTGAAATGTTGTGATTGATACGCATTAAATACAACCTCCTTGTTATTCTTATGGGGAGTCCTTTCCCCTCTTTTAAATCCTGTATTCGCGCTTTCCTGTCCGGCCGCTACAGGAAGGCTTGATACCGTTCACTATATATATCGTACTATTTTCAAAACACTTTATAGCAAAATAAAAATTCCACAAAAAATATTTTATTTTTCTTTATCGACCCATTACTTTTCTCCATCGACTCAAGTTTTTGTCTCCCTGCTTTTCTCCTTCAGGAATTCATCCAAAGGCACGTTACCTACTTGCGCGGCTTTTCGGTTTTCCTCCATTATCTCAAGGTATATCTCCTTCCTGTGTACCGACACATGCCTGGGAGCCTTGATACCTATGCGCACCTGGTCGTTCTGGATGTCAAGTACGGTTATCTCAATATCATCATTTATTATTATAGACTCTTCCTTCCTTCTGCTCAGAACAAGCATTTACCGCTACCTCCTGCCTTTGGAGTTCTTCCAGGATATAGTGTCTCACACCGTACTTGTCCGTGTCAAGGACCACCTGCATGCCCTTCCTGTTCCTGGAGTTTATGAGAACCGGCGCCTTCAGGTTCATTGTCATCTTTGATACGTCCTCGGGCACCACAACGATGGAGTATACCAGCACATCCTCAGGTTTTTCGATTTCCAGCGCCTCTACGGTATTGTCGTCAATCTCGAAATCATAACTTCTCAAGATCATGAATGGATTTACAACGGCAAATGCAAGTTCCGGGCTGTCAACACTCTGAAGCCATTTGAAAGGTGACTCGGCATCATCCGTGTCAAGCAGAATAAACTGCTTTACGTTTTCGAAGCCAGGTATTCCTTCTTCAAAAAACAGAATTTTTTCCCGGTCAACATCAATTTCTCCGAAATTTCTTGTTTTGATTAACATCCCCGCTTCCCCCATATATTAAATTGCTCAAATATTAAACGTTTCTGCCTTTAAAGCTACTGAAGTTTTCTCTCTATCTCAAAAAGTCAACCAGCGTAGGCTGAATTATCCTCGCTCCGCCTGCAAGTGAAGCTTTGTACACATTTTCTTCGTTCATAAGCTTCATTATGACCTCGGCTATATCCACATCTTCATTGTTGCTCATAAGCTTGGTGAAATTAATCTCGTCGCTGTCCAGCCTGTTAAGGGTGAGTTCTATCCGGTTCATCCTGGCGCCTATGTCAGAGCGAATGCTGAGTAGCTTGTCCAGGTTGCTCTGCATATCCTCTATTGCAGCATTGATCCCGTCTTGACTGGATATGGAAGTAACAAATCCTGAAGCATCGGTTTTGAAATTCAGGGCTGACAGGGCATCATTAGGCGGATTCTGCTGCAATGTAATTTCTGCCCCGTTTTTATCGGCAATAACCAGCCTGCCGCCCTTATTCACCACAGTCACGCTGACCCCTGCCGCTATTACTGCAGGATTCGAGTTGATGCAGTTCTGTATGTCCTTTGCCAGGTCGTCAAGTGTGTTGCCCGGCGTTCCGTCGTAAATTTTCGGGGTAAGGGTGATGGTTTCAAAATCGCCCATGTTTCCGACTTTAATGTTAAAAGTATTATTTGCCGTAAGGTCAACCGGATTGCTATAACTTGCAAACAACCCCTCATTGGCAACATGGTATGGGTTTTCAAGGGCGTCTATGAATTTGTCAATCTTTTGTATAAAGTCACAGGTCTGCCCCTTGATCCCCGGACCGAAAAGCTCTGTTCCGGGAACGTTGACTTCTATAAGGTCTCCTATGCCTACCTGGTACCTGATGTCCTCGCTTTGGGACACCCTGATGCCCGGTATGCCTTCGGTTTTTATGTTGATGCTTTTAAGCAGGTTGTCAGTGCCTGTAGAAGGCTCCCTCAGGAATATTTTCAGAGGGTTCCCGTTTTTGTCGGTAGTAACGTCAAGGGAAAACTCTATCCTTCCGTCATTGTTTATAACCCTGATATTGCGCATCTCATCAGGCAGCACAGCCGGAGCTGAATCTACCGGCGTGGCAAGGGATATGCTGTCCTGAATCTCTTTGGCCAGGTCGTCCAGGGTACTTCCGGGGGAAGTGCCGTCATAGATTATTCCCGAACCAAGCTGGACTCTGTAATAGTTTACGCCATCAAGGCTTATCTCAAACGCATTGTTGACAGATGTATCGATGGAAGCGGACGGATCCAGCTTAATGAGCCCGCTTTTTATTATGGCGGTATTCCGGGAAGCAACCGAGATGGCATAGGTTCCGTCTTCATTCATCAGTTTCATGTCGGTTGAGAAGCCTGAGAATATGTACCTTCCCGCATAGCTTGTGTTAGCAACATGTACTATCTGTTTCTTCAGCTGTTCCAGCTCCTGTTTTATTTTTTCCCTGTCTTCAGGCGTCAGCGTGCCGTTTGCCGCCTGTACGGCCCTTTCCCGTGCCACCTGCAATATATCCCCTATCTTGGCAAGAGCGGTTTCGGTGGTATCCATCCATGAATAGGCATCGTTGCTGTTGCTCTTAAACTGAGCTATCTCTGAAACATCCGTCCTTAACTTCAATGCCCTAGCAGCAGCCACAGGATCATCGGAAGGAACCTGCATTTTCTTGCCGGTGGCAAGCTGTGTCTGATATTTGCTCAGCCTCTCCAGGTTATTGGTCATATAATATATCATGTTGTTAATAAGCATATTGTTGGTGGTTCTCATAGGCTAATTACCTCCCGCTGATACCGACTCGGTTTATAAGTATACTGTACACCTCATCCATGGTGGATATCATTACGGCTGCAGCATTATACGCGTGCTGGTACCTTACCAGGTTGGCCATCTCCTCGTTGATGGAAACCTGGCTCACAGAAGCCCGCCTGTAATCAATCTGCCTTGTAATATTGTCCTGGTTCTTTGCCATCTGTACGGCCTGCTGGGAATCAATTCCCAGGGAGGCAACAAGGGATTTCATGTAATCTTCCGGGGTGCCTTCGGCAAAAAGGTGGGTGTCATGTCTCATGGAAATCAACTGCAGAATATTCGTGTTATCCTCAGGCAACCCTGCATGCATGGAAGCCGCAATGTTATATTCGGCATATGCGGAATTAAGCAGGTCCCCGCTTAAACTGAAGTTTTTGGCAGTAAGCTCCTGGTACCTGAGCCCTATTGCATTTATGGGATCTGAAGGATCCAGTCCGTCAAGAATTGCGCCGTTGATGAATTCTTCCGAAGTTAGCCCAGTATAGGTATTTGTGGCACTTGAAAATCCCTTCATCGTGAAGAACCTTATGCCCGTCGGGCTGACGTCGGTACCCGGCTTCTGAAGCCCGTACCCGTCGGCATGGCCCTGGTATTCCTTTACAAATGAGCCGTCCTCGGCTCTTATGATTATCCCTTCGTTTATGGCAAGGGCAAATTTTCTGACAAACTCGTTCAGCTTTCTTATATAAAAGGGTATGCCCTTAAAATCAGGACTCTTCTGACCGTTTTGATTTATCATGCCCTCGTTTCCGTCCCTGACGTCCAGGTACCCCTTAAGCTCTCCGCCCTTTATTTCCAGACTGTTGCCGTCTTCCCACAATACATCGTACAGCTTTTCTATGTCTTCTTCGTTAAGCTTGGTGGTACGCTGCGATACTTTTAACTTGCATACATCAAAATGATCCACCAGCGCCTTTCCGCTCACCGTTATCACAAAATGCTTGTTGTCAACGCCATTGGGAAGTTTTCCGACTACAACTTCGCTTACCTGTATGTTTATGAGCTTTGACAACTGGTCAACCAGCAGACCCCTTTTGTCCCTGAGGTCGTTAGCCGTGCTGCCGTCGGCTTCCAGCGTGTAAATCTGACGGTTAAGCTGCTGGATTTGTTCTGCAAGGGAGTTTATCTCATCCACTTTCAGCTTTATGGCTTCATTGATATCGGACTGCAGCTTCTCAAAGTGCACTGCAGTGTTATTGAAATACTCCACAAGGGCCTTTCCTCTGTTTATGAGCACATTCCTGGCGCTGAGGCTTCCAGGATCCTTTGACAGGTCTTCCAGCGCCTTGTAAAAATCATCCATAATTTTATTAAAACCGCTGCCGTTTACCGAGGGCTCATTGAAAATCCTTTCTATCTCGGACAGCAATTCCATCTTAACCGACCATTCGCCCAAAGCGATATTTTCGCTCCAAAATTTAAGATCCAGGTAATCATCATGTATTCTCTTTATGCCTACAACCTCGGATCCCGTCCCTATCATGCCTGTTCCGTCAAAAAGGGACATGGGCCTTTGAGCCTGCTGAATAACCTGTTGTCTTGAATATCCCGGCGTATTTACATTGCTGAGGTTGTGGCTGACATTATCGAGATTGCGTTGCGCCGTATAAAGGCCTGTAATGGCTACATTCAGTCCGAAAAATGAAGACCTCATCAAAATAAACCTCCTGCTGGTGGAATGTTACCGCTGCAGTTATCTACCTACAATTCCCATACGGTTTATAATGGATTCCAGCATCTCATCGATTATGTTCAGTACCCTTGCTGAAGCGCCGTATGCATGCTGGTATTTCATCATGTTTGTCATCTCTTCATCCAGGGATACACCCATTATAGAGTTTCTCTGGTTATCAACCGCTCTTACCACAAATTCCTGGCTCTCACATATTCTGCTTGCTTCAGCCCCTCCGTTTCCCACCATGGCTACAATTGAGCGATAAAAGCTGTCGAAGGTCTGAACTTCGTCAAAGTTTCCCAGGATCTGTAAATTACGGAGGTTGGCTATTTCCTGAGCGATTGTGTTGTCTCCTGCGCTGCCGTCAAGAGAAGTGACAATATTGTTTAAATTGGACAGATTTGGGTTTATCCTGATATTTCCCATCTCCAGCGGATAATTGGGATCTATGGGTACAAAGAAATCTTCTCCCGGATGACTGTCACTTCCAATGGTCATCCCGCTTCTGTGGAGCCGGTTCACTTCCCTTACAAGGGCGCTGACCAGGAGGTTCAGCCTGTCCCTGATATCGGGAACTATGTTCATGGTGCTGGCCACATCTCCGTATACGCTGTTCCTTATGCTTTCGGAAATAATGTCGCCGATGGTGGTATCCGTAGATAAACCGCTGTCAATTATCCTGTCTCCTGTAACCTCGGCAAGGGTCTTTAACTGGCTTAGTGAAGCAGGATTTGAGGTATCCGTCAGCACCAGCGTATTTACCCTTTTTTCATCCAGCAGTCTTGCCAGCGCCCATACATCCCTTCCCATGCTGTCGTTAGGGTTTATCCCGCTGTCAGACAGCAGCACGAACTGCCTAGCTGCATTTCTCCAATCCGAGGAAATATCCAGGGCTTCCACAGCCTGGGCAGCCTCCAGCAGTGCGTCCAGCGCAAGCCCTCCGGGGCTGCCTGAACCGTTAAAGCTTAAAGCAGAACTGATATTGTTCTTGAAACTTTCTATGTCCGGTATTGCAACTCCCCTTGAGTCCAAGGTAAAAGATTCGAACACGGGAGGAGTAACCGTCGTATCATCAAATGCTACAAAACCCAGTCTCACACCTATTCCTCTGTCCGTATAGTTCTTAACAATGGCATCTATTTGCTTAAGAAGGTTATCCCTCTGGGTTCCGTCATCGTTAATGTTAAATGCAAATATAAGATCAACCCTGTCACAGCTGCTGCCGTTCTCAAGGCTTCCTTTGTTATACTGGACCTCACCCCTGGCCTCCAGCAACCCTTTCAGCAGCCCTCCCTTTACAGGAAGCAAGGTTTTTCCTCCATGGATTGCCGGCGCACAGAATAAGCTACCGTCCTTGTTCTGAACGGCAGTGATTACCTCGTGGTGGGACTTGGTGACCAGAAAGTACCCGCCCACGATGACGTCAATCTGTCCGTCCTGCATTTCCACAATGTCACAGTCTATAAGCCTGCTAAGCTTGTCCAGCGCCAGGTTTCTCTGGTCTCTGTAATCATTGGCGCTTTCCCCTGCAATCTCGAGCTGGCTTATCAGGGAATTCAGTTTGGCAACGGTTTCGGTAAGAGAATTAATCTCGGATATGATCACCTTGATTTCGGAATCAAGGTCGGTCTGTATCTTGTCCAGCTGCGTTCCGAGATGATTTATGTACTGGGCAAGGGATTCACCCCTCTGACGGACAAGGGCTCTTACCGTAAGGCTTGAAGGGTCCTTGGAAAGTTCCTGCCATGCATCCCAGAACTGATTCATGAAGTGCTGAAGGCCGTTTTCCATGGGCTCTCTTAGTATAGCCTCTATCTCCTGATATACTTTGCTCCTGGCTTCCCAATAGCCCAAATGTTTGACCTCCTGCCTGTAAACATTATCAATGAAAGTATGCCTGATCTGCCTGATATCCTGAACATTGGCACCCATGCCCAGCTGATACGGCCACATGTTATTATAGCCGGCATCTGCGATGACAGCCTGCTGCCTTACATAGCCAGGCGTATTTACATTTGATATGTTGTGGCCTGTTACATAAAGACCCCGTTCATTTACAAAAAGCCCTGACCTTGCGATTTCAAGACTTCCAAATCCAAAACCCATAGCTCATACCTCTGTCGAAAAACGTATAATTTGATAAATATAAACGCAGGATTTAACAAGCATAGATGCAAGATTAATAAACAGATTTAGAAAATACAGTATCGCATAGGCAAATGTCTCACATTCTTATAAATTCGTACCTTTATAAATCCCGTATCCTTATAATCTCATATCTTTAAATCGAAAAGGCTTTTGGCCTTGCTTCCGGATTTTTTTGCCCCGCCGTTGTAGGTATTGCCCTCACCTTCGAAACTTGTGATCAGGTTAAGGGAAAAGTTTATAAAATCCAGGGAATTCCTGACCAGCTCTGCATTAAGCTGATTGGTACTGCGAAGCTCTTCAATAACATCCAGGATATGTTTTCTGACCTTGTCCAGTCTCTCGCCCTGCCGGTTGCCTACATGTTTTACAAGCTCAGTTACGGTCAGATTCTCTGGTTTTATGGACATTTTACCGGAAACTTCTTCCATGAGTTTTTCCCTTCGGTTCTCTAATTCTGAAAGTTGTAAAACCAGAGATTGTTCTTCCTTTGTAATGTTCTCCAGTTCTGCAACCTTGCCTTCCACCAGGACAGGGGTTTTTCTCCTGGATATGGACAAAAGTTCATTATACAGCGCAGCTTCTTTTTCGAGGACATCTGTCAGCTCATTTATCAGGTTATCCATTATGCTACACCCCTACCAAAATATAAACACCCGCTATTAAACCTTTTTGTCTATAAAGGACTGCAACATTTTATCAGCGATATCCTTGCCCTTTACGTCGTAATTTCCCGACTGGTATTTTTCATACAGCTCCTTTACCTTTTCGGCCCGTACATCCGGCACGTTTTTAAGGGCTTTTAGCGCGGTCTGATAATCTTTTCCTTCGCCGGATATGGAAATCACATCTTTTTTGGAAGCCGTCGGAGACGTCTTATTTATCCTGCCTACATTTTTTTGCTTGTTGTATATGCCCAGTATCCTGGGTATCTCTCCCCAAACTTTCATAGTACCTCCTCATTTTACATGCAGTACCAAAATAATATTATAAAAATCAGTCATAATTTATATCGTCATATTCAGAAATATGTTTATGTTATTTTTTATTCAGGGCTTTCTTTTTTCATCGCCATACTTGGTTACATAGCGCAACCATACGGCTGACCTTTTTTCGTCTTCAGAATCTGAAAGCTTTTTGCTCATTTCCCTGGCCGTTGCTTTCAGACCCTTTTCCAGTTCCTTTGCACATTCATTGCAATAACGCCCCGTTGTTATTGATTTACCGCACCTTTCGCATTCAAGTATCAGATTCCTCTCGTTTCCCACTATCTCAAGGCGGCCTTCCCTAAGGTAATGTTTTATCTGCTCCACGCTTATATCAAGAGCCGAAGAAACTTCAGACAAAGTGGCTCCGGGATTTTCATACAGGTATTCCTTCACCCTTCTGAAATCAGCCTCTTCTTTCTCCCTGCAAGCATGGCATATTGGCTGCCCTCCTATATAGTTGAATATTCTGCCGCATCTTTTGCAATTTCTTACATCAGGCATTTTCAACCCCCCAAA
>JAMNYG010000043.1 GCA_023622945.1 Bacillota bacterium
CCTCACAGAGTGATCCAGAGTCACTTGTGCTACCATTACACAATCCCGCAACGTCTGTGACAAATCGTATTATAGCACAGGTTTTTTTCTATTGCAAGAGGGTAAATATCAATATTTTGTGAAATGTGAAAACATAACTGAGATGCCTATGAATGTGGGTAATTTCTTAATGCAATGTTGAATTTTATCATTTCCTTGAATATACTTGAATGTGATTGAGCTTGTGTGAATATTTTGGGGGAGGCGGCGTAATGTATATTAATCCTTACAGCCAGATAAACAACTCTCAGGGATTGTGGCTGAGAGCCAATTTTCATACTCATGCCGGAACAGGGAAAAACACCTGCGGCACCCATGAAATAGATGAGGTGGTAGCTTCTTATAAGGAAGCAGGTTATGGGCTGTTAACCATATCCAATCATGATCTCTTTTCCGATGTCGGGGAATATGCAAAGAAGCATGATATTGTGCTTATAAATGGGTTTGAGTATTCCAGTACCCCCCATATGCTTTGCATAGGAAACACATCGGTTTTGTCCGGGACCCATCAGCAGGTTATTGATGAATGTCTGGAACAGGGAGGATTTGTTATATTGTGCCATCCAAACTGGATCCACAAGGAGTACTGGCCATGGAAGGATATTGATGCCACTTGCGGTTATACAGGCATTGAAATCTATAATGGTGTTATATTCAGGCTTTCAGGATCAGGTCTGGCCACTGATACATGGGATTATCTTTTATCCCAGGGGAAACTGGTCTGGGGTTTTGCCAATGATGACTTTCACAGATGGTTTGACATGGCAAAAGGCTGGAACATGATATTTACACCATCCGAAGGGCATCAGGATATTAAAGAATCCATAAGAAACGGATGGTTTTATGCTTCTACGGGACTGTTCCTCAATGAGTTTATTTTCGACCGGGATACAATACTAATAACCGCCAGCTCCAAGGACAACTATGTCAAGAACTATGAATATGTGTTTATAGGGCAGGACCGAAAAGTGCTGGATAAACAGATGGGAGAAAGCGGTAAGTACAAAATGTCAGGCAATGAACTTTATGTAAGGGTACAGGTGATAAGCGAACATGGAGCCATGCTCTGGACTCAGCCCATATACAGAAGTGAGATGTTCAGAAGACCGTAAAAGTTCATGACAATGGCCATAATGCCCTTGATGAGACCGTGTTATTGACGAAAGTATGCTACTGATGAGAGCATGTTATTGATGAGAGTATTTTTTTATTAATGAGACTATATTACTGATTAGACATTGTAACGGTAAATGATACGAAAAAACATGTTTTGATAACGGAGTATACATATGACAAGGAACTCACGCCTAAAATACATAATCGATCTCGACGGAACAATATACAGAGGAATGGATCCCATTCCTTATGCAGGTGAGTTACTCCAATATCTGGAAGAAAATAAAAGGGATTATCTTCTTGCCACAAACTGTCCGCGCAATACACCTGATTCCCTGGTAAAAAAGCTTTCCGGCATGGGTATTAAGGTAGGGCATGAAAGAATTATGACTTCGGGACAGGTTGCGGCATCGTACATTGCTGAAAACTTTCCAGGTGCGGTTGTTTATCTTATAGGTACTTATCACCTGCGTGATGAATTGTCGTCTCTGGGAATCAAAATTGGCTGCCGGAATTCAGATGTTGTTTTAGTGGGATATGACACCGATTTTAACTATGAAAAGATGAAAACGGCTGTAAAGCTTATTAATAAAGGCGCAAAGTTTATTTGTACCAACGGAGATGTAACAATCCCTGAAGGCAGCGAGGTTGTTCCCCATACAGGAGCAATTGCTGCCGGTATTACGGCAGCTACGGGAATAATGCCCGTGAACCTGGGAAAGCCCGAGAGTTATTTTCTTGATGAGGCTGTCAGGAGGCTTAACTGCAGTAAGGAAGAGTGCTGCATTTTAGGCGACAGGCTTGACACTGACATATTGGCGGGAGTAAGATATGGGATTAAAAGCTTCCTTGTCCTTACCGGAGTTACCGACAGAAAGCAGCTTGAAGAATCCCGTATTAAGCCAGATCTTGTTTTTGAAAATTTAAAGGAATTAATTGAATATGATGTGAAATATGTAAGATAAGTGTTTATATATTCTTTATTCGACTCATATTATACAATCTGAAGTATCATTAAATTATGATGGTAATTGCAAAACTTTTTACATAATCAATTAAGTTAGTTGCAAAATATACTTAGGTTTATTTAAGCGTTCATCGGCAACAATAATGTAATATAACAATGATAAGTTTTAAATTATTCCTGCCCTTGTTTCAGATACAGGGGGGATGGGTGAGAAAGCTTCATTTGTTCAACAGCGAAAAATCATGTAATTGAGCGGCTTCTCAGCATATTTATATTTTATTGCTGGAAACGATATGCTATAATTATTTAGTTAGATTATTCTTAATTATATTGTTAGGATTTATGATTTACATTTGGAGGTTAGAAAGTGTCAAAAAACAAAAAAAAGCTTAAAGTAATTCCTCTCGGAGGCTTAGAGGAAATCGGAAAAAATATTACCGTGTTCGAATACGGAGACGACATTATAGTAGTGGATTGCGGATTGGCTTTTCCTGAGGATGACATGCTTGGAATAGATCTTGTCATACCTGATATAACATACCTTTTGAGAAACAAGGAAAAAGTAAGGGCTATCATTTTAACCCATGGCCATGAGGATCATATCGGAGCTCTTCCATATGTCCTCAAGGATCTGAACGTACCTGTTTACGGCACGAAGCTTACTCTGGGGCTTTTGGAGTATAAGCTTGAAGAGCATGGCATGCTGTCATCGGT
>JAMNYG010000080.1 GCA_023622945.1 Bacillota bacterium
GGTATAATGGACATGAGACCTAAACGCTCCTTTCTGGGAGGTAATGGTGTGTGGTAATTTCCATTATACCAGAAGCGTTTCAGGTCTCATTTTTATTATTAAGTTAACAGAACAACCAATTAAAAAAGGAGGTGATTTTATGAAAATACCAAGGGATCAGAGGCTGGAATTGCTCAATCTCTTTAAAGACCTGAGGGTGGCTGATGTCAGGGACGGCATGGATTGGAACATGATGCATCATTACGGCTCAATGTCGCCCGACATCCGACCCCTGTTCCGCACCAGGGCGGTGGGCATTGCAAAAACCGTCCGTTACCTTCCCTATCAGGGGACAATACCAAAGATGTCTCCTGAAGAATACACCCAGTGGGTCGGATGGTACTATCAAAATGTTTGTACATATCCCTGGCTGGATGAAATTGAAGAAGGAGACTTCATAATTATCGACCAAAGCGGGGTAAATGCAGGTCTTATGGGGTCCAACAATTCACTGGTAGGCATTCGGAACGGTGCAAGGGGTTATGTGACCAACGGAGGCGTCAGGGATACCGATGAAGTGATTATTGAAAAAATCCCTTTCTGGTCCAGAATGATTTCCCAATCGATGGTACAAGGTCGCCTTCAATTCGATGCAATGGACATCCCTGTAAACGTAGGCGGAGTCATAGTAAACCCCGGAGATATTGTGGTTGCCGACGGAGACGGAGTAATAGTAGTCCCTCTCGGTATCGCCCATGAAGTGGCAAAATACGCCAGAAGGGAATTTGAAGGTGATAAAGCTTCCAGAAGAAAATTATATGAACAACTTGGAATGGAGCTGGATCATACGGTTCTTTAGGAATTGAATCATACTGTTCCTGTCCCGAAATATAAAGGGGACGGCTGATCTTATTGACAATGCAAGTCATAAAGTCGTCCCCTTAAAATTATTCGTCTTTTAAGTTGGTGCATTATATTGGCTTATTGAAAATGATATGTGTAGAATAAAATTGGAGCAAACCTCAGAGACTGTTAGTCCTGCATATCATTTTCCTCTATTTTATGCTTTCTTAGCGCTTTAGATTAAGCAGCTTAAGGGCGTTTTCCCTGTATACCTTCCTCAATACAGGTTCCGGCAGGTAAATTCCATATATGTACCATCTGCCCTGGTTATGGACTTCAAAATCATTGTATGGGAAATACTCATCTCTGGTCTGGTAGAACCGGTAGTTGAAACTGCATATCCTGTCTCCCGGGAAAACATCTGTGCCGTAAAGCACACGATCCTGGTACTTTATGATGAAATCCCTTGCGGTATAAGGCTGTCTTCCCAGCTCTGCAATCCTTTCGGCAGTATCTACATACATGTTGGGGTATTTATCAAGCATTTCTCCAACATACTTGAGATTCTCTGCATATGAACCAACATGGGCTATACAGAAGGTAGTATCAGGATTATTTTTAAGAAGGTTTTCCTGGGAAGCCAGAAGTTCTTCAAAGGACGGGCAGCCTTTACCATAGTAACTCCAGTCAGGGTGTGCGGCCAGTTCCTCATAGCGCTCGTTAAATCGGTCAATGGGTTTAAAGAACGCTACCGGATCTGCAATATGTATCAGAACCGGAAGACCAAGCTCGGCGCATTTTTTCCATAATGGAGCAAGGCGCGGATCATCGGGCATTATATACTTCCCGCTCTTGTCTTTGTATCTGAGCCCCAATGATTTAAAGAACTTTACACCCTTCATTCCAAGAGAATATCCTCTTTCCACCTGTTCCTCAACGTCAGAGGCAAAATCAGGCTCATCAATCCTGCTTATATCAATATTGCCAAAGACAACAACCCTTCCTTCAGCTGCTTTATAATACTCGATGCACTCTGCAAGGTCATCCCTCTGGTCCCTTACAAGATTTACAACTATCTCGATGTTGTTTCTGTCCATTATTTTAATGAGCTCTTTCAGATCGGTGCGTCCCCTCAGATGATTGTGAAAGTCTATCACCGGAAAAGGAGGAAGGACATTTTCATGCTTTTCTACCACCAGTTCAGATACCGGTTTGAACTCATCCAGGTAAATTCTTTCAACCATCCAGGATCAATCCTTTCTTTAATGGATTTTCTCACAACAGGTTAAATCTCACTGAAAATTTCCGTCTGATTCTATAATACAGCACATATTTTTCAGTCTCAAGTAAAAATACATAAAAGAATAATCAAACTCCCATAATGTTGTAACCGCAATCTACATGTATTACCTCTCCGGTTATTGCCCTGGAAAGTCTACTTAGCAGGAACACTGCAGAATCTCCCAGATCATCCTGCTTCACTCCTCTTTTCAGAGGAGCCTTTTGCTCAAACACTCCGAGTATGTTCCCAAAATCCTTAATGGCTTTTGATGATATGGTCTTAATCGGACCGGCTGATATTGCATTCACCCTGATTCCAAGTCGGCCGAGATCATTTGCAAGATACCTGACCGTTGCTTCCAGCGCTGCTTTTGCAACACCCATCACGTTGTATCCCGGAAAAACCTTTTCCGATCCCATGTATGTCAGAGTAACTATGCTCCCGCCTTCAGTCATTAGATCCTTTGCCGCCCTGCTTACAGCAAGCAGTGAATAGGCGCTTATATCAAGAGCGTGGGCAAATCCTTCTCTTGAAGTATAAATGAAATCATTGGTGATATCTTCACGCTTTGCATGAGCTATGGCATGCACCACACCGTGAAGTACACCGTATTTTCCTTTCACCTCTGCAAACAGCCTTTCTATATCTTCATCCCTGGATATATCGCATTCAAAAACGGCTGAACTGCCAATTTGGGAGGCCAGTTCCTCCACGCCTTCTCTTTCCCTCTCACCCTGGCAGGTAAGTATGATATTAGCGCCTTCATCATATGCTGCTTCTGCAATTCCCCATGCAATGCTCCACTTGTTTCTGACGCCCATTATAAGAACATTCTGGTTTTTCAATAAAGTACCCATCTTAAACTCCTTTTTCATAGTTTTTGAATTAAAACGTTGTTTAAACTTTTTATTATTTTATCATCATTGTATGAATTACAATTAACCATATTTGCTCTCCGGTTACATATCCTTTCCATAAAACAATCACATTTATTCACCGGAAAAAGTATTGACAACAAATCCGTTCAATATAAAAAGTGCCGCATGCTCCCCGGCAGGACGGCACTTTTTATTCTTTTGCGTGTTATTCCATCTTTTCAACCGGATTCTGACTCATTATCCCAGAAGTTCACAGTTTATAATGGTGCTCCCGTATTTTGTAGCAGTGGCCAAAAGATCTTCCATGTCAGCATTTTGGTACCGGTCCACCACCACTCCGGCTTTTCCTGTGTATAACCTTAATGCAAGAGACAGGGCTTTACTGCATTCAGTTTCCAGGATAAAGGGCTCTCTCAAATATCCCTGGACTGCGTTAACCACCCTGGAAAGCAAGGTCTCATCCTCATTTACGCCGTCAACATTTATGTATATTGCATCATATCCTTCTGTTGCAAGGTCCAATGCCATGTCAGCCACAAAATCCATTCTGCCTGATTTTAGCTGAAGCATAAGCTCGGCATTTTCATATGCACATATTCTGCCTATGTTCAACCGATCTCTTTTATCCACGTCAAGCGTCTTAATGCCTGAAGTGATGACCCTTGCGGTTTTGCTTACAATTTTGGGTACCTCCACACCAGATAACCTTTCTTTTATTGCAGAAATAAATTCGGGTGTTGTACCGCAGCAACCTCCTATGAGTCGAGCGCCATACCCGACAAATTCACAGGCTATCCTGGCAAAATTATCAGGACTCTCGGTATAAACCGTCTGTCCGTCTATTACTTCCGGCAGTCCGGCGTTGGGTTTTACGCTTAAATAGACGCCGCCTGCTTCATGCATTTTCTTAACCACATTTAACATCAGTTCCGGACCCACGGAGCAATTTATCCCCACCATATCCGCTCCAAGGGAGTTTAATACTATGGCTGCAGTACATGGGTCGGTTCCCATGAGGGTCCTGCCGTTGGCTTCAAAGGAAAGGGAGCATATGACAGGTAAATCTGAGTTTTCCTTTGCAGCCATCAGGGCTGCACGCATCTCGGCCAGATCAGTAAAGGTTTCAAAGTTTATGACATCCGCTCCTCCATCGTATACTGCCTTCACTTGCTGGCTGAAAATATCATATGCTTCTTCAAAAGTCAGCTGACCGTTTGGCTCAAAGAGCAACCCGGTAGGTCCTACGGATGCTGCAACATAGCCGTCCTTTCCCATAACTTCCTTTGCCAGTCTTACGCCTGCATAATTTATCTCGTATACCTTGTCACCAAGGCCATATTTTTCAAGATTTATTCGATTACCCGGAAAGGTATTTGTCTGTATCACATCTGAACCGGCATCTTTATATGCCTTGTAAATTTTCCTTACTTCTTCCGGATGCGTAATATTCCAATATTCGCCGCACTCCCCTCCTTTAAGCCCCATCTTTTGAAGCATATAGCCTTTTGAACCGTCATATATCAGTACTTTTTCTCTGATGTCTTTTATGAAATTATTCAATTCTTTCATCTCCTGCAGAAAGTTATAATTAAATCGGCAAAACTAACCTACCACCATTCCCAAGCCTGGTACTAAAAGGGTATATCCCTCGGTGACATTGACAATTCTGTTGTACCTGACTTCATACTCTATCTTCCTATCATCCTCCAATGTCACACAGGCACGTCCAACCATCTCTTCCTTGTCTTTTTCTACGTTTATTTTATAATTTCCACCGTCTATAACCCTGTAAATACTTTCATAATAAAACCTATGCTGATATTCCTTGATGATATCAAACAGTACTTTTTCGTATTGATTTGCCTGCCGTGCCATAATAACCTCCCCATAATATTTTTTATTATTGTAACAAAATCTGGTAGGAATTACAACTGTTCAAACCGGTCATTTAGGTGCCTCAATGTAGCAAATTCCATTAATAAAACCTCCGCTCTTACAGGGAGGCTAAAGGATGTCTATTTAAGGTTTTTTGACTAATTTTTCAGTAAAATCAGTTTTCTTATGTCAGAATCAGTTATAATATTCGGATCATTATTTATTTCAGGATCAGTATTTATATCATTAGGATCAGTTTTATTACCAGAATCAGCTCTTAATATTGTGCTTGAAAGCATATATGGCTGCCTGAGTTCTGTCGGACACATTCAGTTTCTTGAATATATTGGAAACATGGTTCTTGACTGTTTTTTCACTTATGTACAGTTGCTTGGCAATTTCCTTGTTTATCATTCCTTCAGCAATAAGTTCAAGCACTTCAATTTCCCTTGCCGTCAGTTTCTTCTTTTCACCCTTGTCTTTGTCACGCAGGGTAACCCTGTTGAATTCCTTTACCAATTCGGTTGTCATATTGGACTGGATATAGTTTTGCCCTTTGTATACGGTTCTGATAGCCTCAATAAGCACTGAGGGTTCAGCATCTTTCAGCACATAACCTTCCGCCCCCATCTGCAGTGTCTTGAAAAGGTATTCTCTGTCCTCATGAATGGTCAGCACTATTATCCTGGACGGACTTTTTCTTTCCTTTAACTCCTTGATGGCCTGTAAACCGCTTACTTCCGGCATGTTAATATCCATAAGTATAACATCGGGTTGCAGTTCCCTTGCAAGCTTTACCGCCTCTGTGCCATTGGACGCCTGTGCAATAACTTCAATATCGTTTTCAAGCTCCAGTATTTGTTTAAGACCCTGTCTCATAAGCGAATGGTCATCTGCAATAAGAACCTTTATCTTATACATCCAGCTTCCCCTCTTCCTGTACCAAAGTTGTTGCATTTTCCTGTATCAAAGGTATGGTAATATTCAGCCTCGTACCCTTGCCAGGCTGTGAACTTATATCAAAACTGCCGTTCAGCAGCTCCACCCTTTCCTTCATGCTGACAAGACCAAAACCGGAGCTTATATCGTCTTCTTTCACTTTCATGTTTTCCACTTCAAATCCCCTGCCGTCATCATATATATAAATTTTTACTATCTTATCTGTAAAATCAAGGTTGACGGCTACATTCTGCGCATAGGCATGCTTTTTTATATTGTTGATTGCTTCCTGCACAATCCTGAATATAGTAAGGGATATTACAGAATTTATATCGGTGTAAAAACCATTTGTTTTAAACGAAACAGAAATACCTGTTTCTTCCCGAAAAGTGGTAATATATCTCTGAATTGTAGGTATAAGGCCCAGATCGTCAAGGGACATGGGCCTTAAGTTGTAAATAATCTTCCTTACATCCTGCAGGCAATCCCTTACCAGCTTCTTAAGATTCTGCAGTTCTTCCCTGACCCTGTTTAAGTCAACATCCATCAGCCTTTCACAAAGCTCAGCCTTCAGCACAACATTGGTCATGGATTGAGCTGGGCCGTCATGGATATCCCTTGCAACACGCATGCGCTCTTCTTCCTGGGCTCTTATTATTCTCATGGCTATGGCCCTTCTTTGCTGCAAATCTTCCAGCTGGATACTTATATCTTTCAGGTCTCCTTTCAGATATCCCAGCGCCGTTCCTATGTTCACAATTAGATTATCAGCCTTTTCAACAGTTTTGGCAGCTTCCTTTATCCTGATCTCCAGCTCATTTCTTCTCTTTATAAGCTGCTGTTCCTGCTCACGCTTAACGGCCAGCTCCACACGTAATCTGTCAGCTTTCTCATATGCTTCCTCCAGTTCCTGCTGTGAATACTTGTGAAAATTCTTGTTGACAAGCATAAGTCTTCTCTTGCTTTTTTTCATCTCTTCCTCAAGAACTTCAACCGTTTCTATTAACTCCCTGGCCTGCTTCTTGAGCTGCTCAAGCTCTTCTTTCAGTCGCAGGTATTCCCTTCTGGAACTTTCGGCAATGTCATATATTTGTTGCTTGCTGTTTTCGATGGCCTCAATGGTTTTCTTTATTATCTTGTCAAGTTTTGTTATGTTCACTTTGAGGTTGGCCAAGATTATCCCCCGTATCTGAAATGCTTTAAAACTACAAAGCTTAAACCAATGTGCAGGAATCACATAAACAACTACATTATATCACATTATTCATCTTGGTTGTGTAGCTATATGCAATAATTTGTCATATAAAGCCTGCTTATGAATTTAATCAAACAAAATTGGCAAAACATTTTTTAAAAATGGTGTTGACATGATCATGTTTTGCGCATATAATGTATAAGTGTCTACTGAGTGATGAAACTTCAACACGCGCCATTAGCTCAGCTGGTAGAGCACCTGACTCTTAATCAGGGTGTCCGGGGTTCGAGCCCCTGATGGCGCACCAGGTTAAAATCTTTGAAAACCGCCTGAATCAGGCGGTTTATTTATTTTATCTTAAGTGGATTAAACGTTTGTACAAATCAAAAAAATCATGAAATGCCATGAGAGTTTGTGAAAAAAGCCGCGAAAATATATCAAGCCGTTGAAGCAGTTTAATATCCGAACTGCCGCCTGTGTTCTTCCTCATATGTTTTTGCTATGCCTTTGTAAAGTATGCCGTTAACCGCTTCAACTGCCCGCTTTCTGCTGCTCCATATGGTTCTGTTGCAATTGGATGCGCCGTATTTCAGGGATTTCCCCTGACAGTTTATTTCAACCTCCCAACCTGCCTGTACGGGATAAGCTCTGACAAAATTACCTTTGTCATCGGTTTTGATGTATTCCCTTGCCTTCATGTTGACAACCCACCTTTATTTAAATATTTCTGCACTAAGAAGAAAATCCCTGCATATTACAGAAAATTATTACAACACTCGTAATATAAATTTAATAATCAAAGCTCTGCCCATCGCATCATACAGTTTATGTTTGACATTATCACTGAAAATGCAAAATTGCAGATATGCTCAGACACAGATGTTTCCCTTCTGCACACCAAAAGATATTTATGATCATGTTCATGAAGAAGTTGTAAAACTGGGCTCAAAAGAGGAGGCTGATGCTGAAAGCAGAGATAGGCCCCGATGTCCCTTTTGAAAACATCGAGGCCATTTGCTCAGCGCTGGAAAAATATCGTCTTTATTATTACAGATGAAATTCATAAACGCAGCCAAGGCGATCTACAACTCCTATGGCCAGCCTTTTCCCGTCAGGAGACACATCTATGCAGTAAGGCTCACAGCTTGCACCGGTCCCGCTCTCGGCGTCACAGAAACAAATCCTTCCCAGCATTCGGACTCCGTTTTCATCATCATATGTGAAAATCATTCCCAGGTCATATTGGTCCCCTGCCACTCCATAAACCTTTGAACCATCTGAAGTAGCTGCCATCTGGTGCACCGGACCGTTAGGAGCGCACGGACCTAATGAAAATACATTGTCACCCTTTACTATGGCTAACAAACCATCCCTTGTCCCTATAAGCTTTCTCCCGTCTTTAAGGTCTGCCACGGCACTTGCCATGGCCAGATACTCCCTCCCCGGGTGCGAAGGAAGATTAAGATGGGAATATTCCTTTGCAAGAGCATCCTTATCGTCCGGAATAAAGCTTATATTTTCCTCTTTTGATAATATGACGCCGTCTCTTATGATAAAATGAGTAAACGAGTTTTTACCGCATATGGCGTGTATATTTCCTTCCCGGTCAAACCATACCGTATTTACCCTGGATTCCTCAATGGGCACCTGTTTCCATAGCTTAACCACTTTCTTAACGGGAGGACTGAAGGTGTGGGTGTTATGCCTGGACAAAAATTCAAAATTTCTCGCGTTTTCCTCATAAGTATCATAGTATGGCGCTGCATCCTTTAACAGTTCCTCACCGTAAATTTCAAGCCCGTTTTTATACGCAATATAGTGATACGGATCCCTGCAAAGAAGCCTTGGGGTATGCCTGTCTTCCCTCAATGTCTGAAGATCCACCCGGAATATGGCAGGCGGATCATTTAAATGGTTTGTGTCAGCACCATACAGGACATCATCCCTTATATACATTTCGGAAAACAATGTGGTTCCTCTTTCCGGAGTTCCTGCCAGTCCAAGGTTCTCAGGATTTCCGCCGTTTAAGATATCCCACCTGACAAGCCAGTTCTGGAATTCACGGCCTTTATTGATGGTCCTCAGGCAATACCAGAGTACTCCGTATTTGTCAAAATCCATGCTGTGCATAATGGGATACCAGTTATATTTTTTAAACTCCTCAGGTATAAACTCTCCGGCATCCTCTATTGAGCAGGTTTTATAGTTATAGGCAAAAAGCCTGTCATTATATACCACGAGCATATAAAGCTTTCCGTCCGGTCCGTTTACGGCGTGGACCATTTGGTTATGAGCCTTGGTAATAGGGATGTTCCTGGCGACAGGAAACTCCAGCCCCAAATCTTCAAGCTCTAGCGTATCGGTATTTATCCTGTTAAACCTTCCCGACTTGGAAGAAAAGTATATATGTCCGTCAAGTCCCTTAACAAGCCTGAAAGAACCGAACTCGGTTGCCTGTCCGTAATCGGTAACGTGCCTGTTTGAAAGATCCAGACGGTAAACGTGTCCCCTGATGTATCCGGAAAAATAATATGCATTGGTCTTGTCATCATAAATACCACCATATATGGTTTCATGAGGAACGGGTATTCCAAGATCCTCAACTTTACCCGTGTCAGGGTCAAAAACAATTACGTTGGATCCCGGGTATCCTTCCCACAGGTGGTAATAGTAGGCAATCGGCATCCACGTGGGGTGTGCCGGCGCCCCGGCGGTTGTATGTGTTGCCATTATTATCCGTCCATCAGGCAGGAAGGACATGCTGGTGTGCACCTTGCTGGGTCTTATTGCCCTGTCATAAGTTATTATGGAATCATTAAGCTTCCACAAAAGCTTCATTTCACCTGTTTCAGGGAAATACTCATAAAAATGCACATAGTCGGGACAGGCAATTTCTGCACACAAGCTGAAAAAGTGCCTTCCCTGGGGACTAATGGCATAATCCCATATAGCATTGTGTTTTGTCTCCGGCGGAAAAACCGAAAGCCTGACTCCTCTTTGTGGTATCATTTCATGGAGTTTAATATCGACAGCATCAAAAACCGCATATTTTTCAAAGACCTCCCTGGTATACAAGAAAACGCCCCCTTTCATTATAGTTGCATTTTACATTATTAACATGGCGCAAACAAGTTTATTGATTTTCCATTTCGCGCTATTTCTTTGTCATCACCCATTTGCTTATCTGTACTGTTTTTAGTTTTCATCCGTTTTTTGTGTCTGCCTGTTTATTGTATTTAAACAAACTCAATACATATAAAGCTTATCACTACAATAAGTTGACAAACCATTGCGGTTCTATGACTTTCACATAGCCCTGCCGTTTTTTTAAATAAAACAGAAATGCATTTGAAAAGGAACTTGTGACATCCGGGTCAATATTATAAAATTATCCTAAAAGCTTCAATTTCCGGGCAATTTGCAACCAAAGCGTTATTTTTGGTGACCGATGTTCCTTAACACACCGACCAGAACGTGATAGGAGGAAAAAAATGTATACCAGGGAAACATTCGAAAAATATGCCTGTTTTGACTATGTTGATCCAAAATTTCATGAGATGATGCCGCAAAGAGGCGTGAAACATATAATTTTCCCTCCCGAAGTCAAGCTGAATGCCATATGGGATTACATCATCACACCGCAGGGAAGGCACTTTTTCAGTCTCTGCGCAGAAGTCAAACATCCTGATTTTGTAGAATTCTATGAGTATATCCCAGAAACAGGAGAGCTGAAATTTCTTTGGAAGCTGAACGACAGAATCATAACCTATCCAAGGGCAATACGTCCAAGCAAAATTCACTCCAGCATGTCGGTCATGCCGGACGGGCGCATAATCATGGCTACCCACACCACAGCAGGAGCTCCCACCCATCCGACCTGGATGCCCATACAATATTACCATCATTTATGGGAAGGATATCCCGGATCAAACATCCTTATTTTTGATCCTGAAACCGGCCAAGTGGAAGACCTGGGCATACCCGTACCCCATGAAAGCATTTACGGCGGAATGTACGATGAAAAAACCAATTCATATTACTTTGGAGGCCATATGAGAGGCCACATATACCGTCTGGACCTTTCCAACCGCCATGTAACCGATTACGGGCAGGCTTCAGAGTTTGCATCCTTCCGGTTTGTAAGAGGTCTTGACGGTCATATATACAATTCATCCAAATCCGGAAGGCTTTATCGCATCAACACCGATACAGCCCAGCTTGAAGATCTGGGAGTAGATTTCCCCATTTCGGAAGAATCTCCCAGAACCAAATGCCATAATCAGATGATTCATGCCGTAAACGGGCCTGACGGAAAGATGTATATATCTGCCGCTTATCACGAGAAGCTCCTTGCATATGACTATAAAAAGAATACCATAGAAATTGTAGGAGACTTCCAACCTGAAGAATTTAAACGCTACAACTGGATTTATACCCTCCAGGGTATGGCCTTTGACAAATACGGGGCTTTATGGTACGGTCTAAGGACCCAAAACAACAGGAGCGGAGAAACGTCAAAATGGCTGGTGCGGTGGGATCTGTTCAACGGCGGAAAGCCGGAAAACTTCGGACTTGCCGGTACTCCTGAACGGAGCATATCCATTTTCTGCGATATGTATATCGTAGACGATGTCCTCTATGGAGCCGATACAAACCACGGTTTCGATCCGCCGGCCATATTTCAGGCAGATCTTCAGTCGCTGAGGGAGGACAAGGATGAACCCAGAATAATGTGCAGGGACCCTTATCATTATATAGCATACAAGGACGGACTGGATGTTTACGGAGAAAAACTGCTGGCAGATGCAGCCCCATATTATGACGTCATGGAAAAAGGAGTCATGCTTGGAGGCATGGGCGGAGGAAAAAGGAGAAACACTTATGCATTCTACTCCCCCAAAAAGAGCATCACAAAGGTATGGAAAATTCTCCCCATAGAAGAATCCCGGGTAAACAAGGTATGGTTTGATGAAAATGGCAATGTGCATGCAATTTGCGGAAAGAATGTTTTCACACATCTTGTAATAAGGGACGGTGTTGTGCTTTCAAGGGAAGATAATGTAAGCTTTACCCCGGATGATAAGGATGCCCTTGCAAAAAAATACTCACACCTTAATCTGCCTTCTCATCCCGGAAGAGAATACCTGGCTGTAGCCAATGCAGTTGTGGGCATTAAGGGAGGAAGAAAGCTTATCGGTACAAAAGACGGTCTTTTGGCAATAGTAAACGGTGACAAGGTATTCTCCTTAGGTCCGTGTGCTCCCAACGGTCCTGTTCACGAAATGGCCGTCACCTCAGACGGTTCAAAGGTTTACGGTGTTGCAGGAGATCCTTATGATCTGGGCATGGTGTTCTCTTATGACGACGAAAACGGCCTTATCATGCATGGCAGAATTCATATATGCGATGAGGAATCCGGAACAGGTGTCAGTTGCGAACCTTACTGCATAGCAATATCCCCTGATGACAAAAAGCTGGCTATAGGGGCTATAGACCGTCTTGGCTGCGTTTACGAATTTGCCATATAAATCGTTTACAAATACGCCACATAAATGGTTTACGAACATGCCATATAAATAGTTTTGCGGAAGTGAAAACCAGGAGTTTTATATCAGCATGCTAACAGAACAGATTCTTATAGAAAGGCAGTTCCTTCTCAGTTTATGAAAAAGGTGGCTGCTATCCGTTTAGGATGGTAGCCATCTTTTTGTACTTTTTATACTGTCTTTCATTTTAACTGCATCATCCTGCATTTTGTTCCTGCTGATATACATGATAATGCTCTCATGCCGGTCATATCTGTCAGATTCCTTTTTGTCAGGTCTGTGTTTACCTGCCGAAAACTTTGCCATCTCAAACCCTAACTTTTTGTAACATCTGATGGCACCTGTATTGCGGGAAAGAACTTTAAGGGCAACAATATTCATTTTAAGACGGTAAAAAGCAAACTTTAAGGCAAGTCTGACCATTTCGCTGCCAAGGCCTTTACCACGCATTCTTTCGTCCCCTATAAGCACATACCTTAACATACAGCATCCTTTATCCTGATCGAAAATCTTTAATCCTATGTGCCCTAAGGGCTTTTCAAATTCATCGATGGCGGTAAATGCAAATTCACCGGGGGAAATATCAACCGAACGCTTGTATTCAGCAAGCTGAGACAGATCAAGTGGATAGGAAAAATCTCTGCCGCACCATTGGTAGAATGTTCTTTCATCTGAAACCCATTCAATCATATAATCGAAGTCGCAAGTCCTGAAATCCCTGAGCTTAATCATTCCAGACTCCCTCAATTTAGCTGTCATTACAAAACTTTCATTTTGTTTATTTTTACCTTGCTTATTTTCATATTTCCTAAGCCAAAATCAATCCAAGACAAAAACTGATGCTCCAAACCCTAATTAAAGGCAATGTGTGATGTCCTTTTCCGGATCATCTTTATCAACTCAAGTGTTCCATGGGAATGCTGTCTGCTTTTATGGTATATCAGGTAATAGGGGTAAGACCATTGCTTGTCCTTTATCCTTATTTCTTTTAAAAGATCAAAATCTGACTCTATTTTTATGGCTGACCTGGGTACTATAGATATGCCCAGGCCGGCTGCAACAGCCTGCTTTATCGCATCTATATTGCCCAAAATCATGGAGATGCTGACGTTTGGAATCTTTTTCATGAGAAATGTATTTTATATTTTTCAGATCTTTAGCTTCAACATAGGGTTTTTCAGAAAACTCACCGCCGGGAGATGCAATAAATACTATTTCGTCCTCCATTATCTTCTCCGCACAGAGCGTTGAGTTTCGGATCACTTCTTCTTCTACCACAGCAAAATCAACAGCGTTTTCAAATACCATCTTTTCCACTTCAGAAGTATTTGCTATATGAAGGCTGGTATTTGCATACGGATTCATTTCCTTGAATTCACCCAGAATCTTTGGTAGGATATAAGCACCGGGTATGTTGCTGGCACCGATGCTGATTGTACCTTTTACAATTTCATTTTGATTGTTCAGCCTGGTTTCGCCTTCCAACTTTGTCGAAAAGCTTGACACCGAGGTTCTCCTCGAACTTCCTTATCTGAATGGATACGGCAGGCTGGCTTATATAAAGCTTCTTTGCAGTTTTGGAAAAGCTTAGCTCGGTAGCCATTGTGTTAAAAATTTTAAGATAATGTAAATCCATGTATGCTCCCTCCAGGTGCGACATAAAAAAACAAATTATAAACCATATTTATAATTTCCAATAAGTTTTGTATATTTGCATTATACAATATGACTAAATATACTGTAAAGTGGTATGATTTTGACATTTTTCTGGCGAGGGGGTAGTCGTAATGACTGAACTACTAAATGGAATACTTAACATCCAGCCTGGGCAATTGGTTATGTTTATCATAGGAGGTATACTGATATACCTGGCAATAGCCAAGGAATATGAACCTATGCTCCTCCTTCCAATAGGCTTCGGCGCTATTTTGGCAAACATTCCTCTTTCTTCAGCTGTTGGAGAACATGGCGTTTTGACCATTCTCTATAATGCGGGTATAAAAACTGAGCTCTTTCCGGTGCTTATTTTCATAGCCGTAGGTGCAATGATCGATTTCAAACCGTTGCTTCAGAATCCGTTCATGCTGTTTTTTGGTGCAGCAGCGCAGTTCGGTATCTTTGCAACAATGATGGTTGCCCTTCTCATGGGGTTTGATCTTAAAGAAGCCGCTTCCATT
>JAMNYG010000168.1 GCA_023622945.1 Bacillota bacterium
AAAAACTTCCTGCCGATCAGATGATTCTTGGACAGACCATATGCGATCTGACAGGTTAAAAACATGCTCCATATTATTCCTCCGATGGTTACAAATATGGAAACTCCTATTGAATTTACCACCCTCTCGGATGAAAAAAGGTATTGATATGAATACAGAACCAGTTTCTTAGGCCATAAAATGAATGGTCGTGCGGTGAATTCCCCTATTTCCACCAGGGATGTTGTAAACACGTTCCACATCGGGAATATCATAAGTATACCAAGTATGATAAAGAATATAACATTACATGTGTCAAAAATTCTCTCGCCAATACTTCTTCTGATACCACTCATAATTTACACCTGCCTCTGTCCAATGGTTTCATCATGCATTCGGTATTACATGAAGCCTTCCTGCCCCATTCTCTTTGCTATCCAGTTAGTACTCAGCATCAATACACAGTTGATTATGTTTTTGAACAAACCGATGGCCGTGGTGTATGAATATCTCGCTTCAACAACACCCAGCTGGTACACGTAGGTATCTATGATCTCTCCTACCTCTCGGGTTGGGGGATTTATAAGATTGAAAACCTGGTCAAATCCGGCATTCATAATTCCACCGACTCTTAAGATAAGCAGGGTTGAGATTGCATAGGCAAGGGAAGGTATTGTAATATAAAGCACCTGCTGGAATCTGCTGGCTCCGTCTATTCTTGCGGCTTCATACATTTCCACATCAATTCCGGCTATGGCGGCCAGATAAATAATGGTTCCCCATCCCGCTTCTTTCCATATATCGGTTATATAAAGAAGCGGTCTGAAGGTTTTGGGATTTCCCAGCATCTGTATCGGTTGAAGGTGGAAGCTTTCAAGAACCTTATTTACAACTCCTGTCCTGATTGACAGCAGGTTGAAAATTATTCCCGCCATTATTATCCACGATAAGAAGTGAGGCAAATATAATATGGACTGACTTATCCTCTTGAACACATCATTTCGAAGTTCGTTAAGCAGCAGGGCAAGGATGAGAGGCGCAGGAAAACCTGTTATAATTCTTCCAAAGCTGATGATCAGAGTATTTTTCATAACTCTCGCAAAATCGGGACTTTGAAACAGAATCCTGAAATTATAAAGACCTACCCACTTACTGCCCCATATTCCCTCAGCAATTTTATAATCTTTGAATGCAATCTGTATACCATACATAGGAACATAAGCAAACAGGATTGTGGCTGCTATACCAGGCAAGATCAGCAAATAGAGGTACCTGTCCATCCAGATTCGTGCAAGTATCTTCTTTCTTCTGCTGGTGATTGTAGCACTGGCTACGGCCGGTTGTACAGTATTCATTAAACCACTCCCATCTAAGTAACGTAGTGTAAACTGAGTTACACCCATTATGTTTTGAGATATGCCATATATTGAGGGAATCAAGGTTTTGACAAACGTAAGCCCCTCTTTTCACTGATATAATTGAGTTCTCTGAAACACCAATAATCATACCTGGCAGGTCTTTCATGGAGAGCCAAATGTCGTAGGCGTACCAGCGTTAACCCAACCATATCAGTTGTGGCCACAGCAAATAATCAAGAGTATACATGAAGACCAGGTGTTTTTTCAGTTTTCAAAGTCCAACACCTTCACATGTTGCTGCCTACAGAACGTGACTGTTGATTGGATCACTTGTGTAAAATGAGATGATTATATTCCGGGGATATTTTTGGGTAAAAAACTATCCTAGCTACATAAACAACAGCTGACTTAAGTAAGCGATATTTGATTTTTAGTAAGCCATATTTAATTTTTATGCCGTACAACTGTACAAACTATCTTAGAAAAATCCTACCTGATTACAACACTATCATAGGTATGAATACACAAGACAAAATGATTATGCAAGATATGCTGCTATATCATTATGCAAGATATGCTGCTGCTATAAATTTTCAAGGCACCGCCCGAAGTACACAAGGTGTTGCCAAGCAGTCAGAAATCATGTTTGTTAATAAAATCTCAGTGAGTTTAGAAAAGCTTTTTGAATGAATGTTTTAAATGATGGCTATCAAGGAATTACTGTTACTGAAAGAATATTGCTGAAATGTGTGTTATACATGCTGTAACGATGTTTTCAAATTCGCTTTTACATTACCTGAATGAAAATTGTTTTATTGGTTGCCTCGAAATATTTTTCGTTAAGATCTTAAATACGGATCCGTGTAGTGTTTAAAGCATTTCCCTTTCTTTATTGCGGTGTTTAAAATAACGCTTTCTCTTTTCCTTACGACAGATGGTATTTATTTTTAACCCCCTCTGTTTCCGTTACTGAACTAAACATAAATTGATGAAAAAGGTTTTATCTTTATTCTATCATCCCCCTTCAAATAAGCAACTTTTGAAAATTTGATATTATCTCATTTTATCCTTACATTACTCAAAATATAGCGATTTTACTTCAAAAAATGTTGAAAACCAAAATTTTTAAAATGCATATCGGTAAAATGCCAATATTAAATGCTTGCCACTAAAACGCCCGTCACTAAAACATCTGTCACTAAAATGTATGTCACTAAAATGTATGTCACTCATCCAGCGCATCCTTGGGCAGACCTAAAGGCAGCGGTGCAGGTCTCTTGCAGGTACTCTTCATAATGTAGTGTTTTCCTTCAGTCGATGCATCATGGAAACCGTGCATGGCTTCAAGCACATGATAAGCCATTTCGCCGTTGGCTCTGTGCTGCCTTCCGCTCAGGAGAGCATATGCCATATCGGCCAC
>JAMNYG010000083.1 GCA_023622945.1 Bacillota bacterium
GTATTCCTTATTTCTGTCTGAGTCAGCTTTTCGTTTGATTTCCACACCTCTTCAATTATGGTTGAATTTTCGTCCAGGTCTTTCTGCTCCTGGTCATAATAACCCGGTATGACATTATGCCCGTATTCAACGCTCCCGGAAGTCTGCTCCAGCATGCCCGCCAGGATCTTAAGAAGAGTGGACTTTCCGCATCCGTTGGGACCGAGCAGAAAGACCCTCTCGCTCTTTCTTATGGTGAAGTTTATATTGTCAAACACCTGCTTTCCGGGATATTCTTTTTTCAGGTTTTCAACGAAAAGCACATCATTGCCGCTGACAATACCGGCCCTGAGCTTTATGCGGATCTTTCCGGGTAGGGGAGAGGGCTTTTCAATCTTTTCCATCCTGTCTATTGCCTTCTGCCGGCTTTCGGCAGCTCTTATGTTTCTTTCCCTGTTCCACCTTCTCTGCTGCTCAATAAAAGCTTCCAGCCTTGCAATTTCTTTCTGCTGCAGCTCGTAATGTTTTTGCCGGATCTTACGATCTTCGGATTTTTGCTTTACATACCCGGAATAGCTGACATTGTATAACTTACCATGGCAGTTTTCCAGTTCGAGGGTTTTATTGGTGGTGACATCAAGAAAATATCTGTCATGGGATATTACCAAGAAGCATTTCCTGTAATTCTTAAGGAAATCCTCAAGCCATTCTATTGCGTCTATATCAAGGTGGTTGGTGGGCTCATCCAGAAGGAGTATGTCCGGCGACTGCAAAAGGAGCTTTGCAAGGGCAAGCCTTGTTTTCTGGCCTCCGCTCAATGTGTCAATTTTGCGTTCAAACTGGTCTTCGGAAAAGCCAAGCCCTTTCAGTACTCCTTTTATTCTGCTGATATACTCAAAGCCACCTGAATTTGAATATTTTTCTGTCAGAAGGGAGTATTCCTTCATCATTGAATTGAGCTTCTGCTCATCCTTTTCCGTACTGATATCTTTTTCCAGCAGCTTAATCCTTTTTTCCATCTGCATAAGGTGGGAGTATACAGACAACATTTCCGACCAGATGCTGTTGGATGAAGACAGACCTGTATTCTGGGCAAGATATCCTATTGTAAAGCCTTTTGAAATAAAAAGCTCCCCGCTGTCAGGCTGTAAGATTCCTGCAAGGATTTTAAAGAGGGTTGATTTTCCCGCGCCGTTGACTCCTACAACACCTATCCTGTCTGAGTCCTGAACATTGAAAGATATGTTTTCAAGTATTTTATTTGCTCCAAATGAAAGAGTTATATTGTTACAGCTGAGTATTATCATGCATCCAATTGTAGCAAAAAAACGGCTTGACGGCAATATTGACGATAAAATAACAAGAATGATATAATTTTTTATGCTGATAATATAATCTGGATATATTGTGCTTAAAATGCATACTTATGTTTTTTAAAACGGGAGGATACAATGGGTGTTCAAAAAAAAGTGTCGATTGCTGTAATAAGACGATTACCCAGATATTACAGATATCTTGCTGATCTTTTAAGAATGGATATTACAAGGGTTTCCTCAAAAGAACTCAGCGCAAGGATGGGTATTACGGCTTCGCAAATCAGGCAGGATCTTAACTGCTTCGGAGGATTTGGACAGCAGGGATACGGATATAACGTCGAAGCGCTTTACAAGGAAATAGGCGAGATCCTCGGTTTAAGCAATAATTATCAGACCATAATTATCGGTGCCGGGCATATGGGAAAAGCCCTTGCCAATTACACCAACTTTGAGAAAAGAGGATTCAAGCTCATAGGCATTTTTGACGTCAATCCTGAAATAATCGGAACGAAAATCAGAGGCATAGAGATTATGCATATGGACAGGCTTGAGGAGTTTGTCAGCAACAATAAGGTAGACATTGCCATACTTACGGTGCCCTATGATCAAACTCCGAGTGTAGCCGACAGGGTGGCGCGACTTGGTATAAAAGGACTGTGGAATTTTTCTCCCATGGATTTGAAGTTGCCTTATGATGTTATTATTGAGAATGTTCACTTAAGCGACAGCCTCATGGTTCTTGGGTATAAAATCAACGAAAAGCTTAAAGCCGAAAAAGGTGCCAAAAAAACCAAAAACAGCAAATGATATTTATTTGCTGTTTTTATTTTGGTTTCTCTGTTGTTTTCCCGTTTTGGCATTTTTAATTTTGTTGTTTTAACTTTTTTATTTTGACCTCATAATTGCAGAGAAAGTTTGATTATCACAACACATTGTTCTTATATACCCTATAGCCGGCGCTGCCAAGAAGACGGATTGCCAGGTCCACGCTTTCCGCATCGGGCAGCGTTATTCTAAGGCATCCCTGTTCAAATTCCCTGCTGTTTGTGACATTTATGTTCTTTATATTGATGCCGCCTTTACCGAGGATTGTGGCAACTTCCCCGATTACACCGGGTCTGTCTATAACGTCCACAACTATTTCATGGAGAGGTTCGAGCAGACCTTTTTTCCTTTCAGGTAAGGAATCCCGATAGTCTCTGGCACATCGGAAGAAATTTTGTATGCTTTGGGAATTTTCAGGTTTTATGCTGTTTTTAAAAGTTAGCAGCAGATCAACGTATGTGTCGATAAGGTCTTTTAACTTGCCGGAATTGCTCATCACAATGTTTTCCCACATTTCAGGGCTTGAAGAGGCTATTCTGGTGATATCCCTGAAACCGCCGGCTGCAAGCATCTTCATGATACCTCGGTCATCATCAAGATTCTTTACCATGTTAACCAGTGCTGCAGCTATAACATGAGGAAGATGACTGATGGCGCCCGTTATCCTGTCATGCTCATCGGCGTCCATTATAATCGGGATTGCCCCTATGCCTTTCACAATGTTGCTTATCAGCTCTGTGGAACTGCTGTCGGCAGCTCTGCCGGGGCACAGGACATAATATGCATTTTCAAAAAGGTGGGAATAGCTTGCCCCGTAGCCTGACTTTTCCGCACCGGCCATGGGATGGCCGCCGATAAAACAGGGAGGGTTGATCAGGCTGTTGGCGAAGTTGACTATTTCTGCCTTTGTGCTGCATACGTCGGTAATTATTGAGCCCGGCTTTACTTTGTCCGCAAGGATTTTCAAGTATTCCACTGCCCGTCTTACGGGAGTGCAGATAAATATTATGTCAGAGTTCCATACATGGCTGTTAATCTCGCAAAAACCCCTGGATATATTTCCGTCCTTTAAAGCCTGTTCAAGAGGTTCCCTGTTGTCATCCACAGCGGTAATGTCGTGAATGCCCAGCTTTTCATTAAAAGCCCTGGCCAAAGACCCTCCTATCAGCCCGAGGCCTATTATGGATATTTTCATGGACTGCATATTAAAACTTTTCATGGATTGAATATTATTACCTTTCATGGATTGCGTATCAATATTATTCATTGATTGCATATTAAAACTCTCTTCCTATTATTTCTGCAATTTTTCTGATTTCACCGCACAGGCTGTCAAAAGCGTCGGGTGTCAGCTGCTGGGCAGCGTCAGAAAGAGCACAGCGCGGGTTAGGATGCACTTCTATAATCAAGCCGTCTGCACCGGCTGCAATGGCAGCTTTGGAAAGGGGAGCAACATATTGGGCTTTTCCTGCTGCATGACTGGGGTCTACCATTATGGGAAGGTGGCTTAAGCTTTTCACCACGGGCACGGCACTTATATCCAGGGTGAACCTGGTGGAGGTTTCAAAAGTCCTTATACCCCTTTCGCAAAGGACAACATTGTAGTTGCCTTCGCTCATAATGTATTCTGCAGCATTAAGCCATTCTTCCACAGTTGTGGAAGGGCCCCGCTTAAACAGCACAGGCTTGCGTGAGCGGCCTACTTCCCTTAGCAGCTGGAAGTTTTGGGCATTGCGCGCTCCGATCTGAAACATGTCCACATATTTGTCGGCTGCTTCAACGGCCCTTTCACAGGTTACTTCGCTTATGACCAGGAGCCCTGTGGCATCCCTGGCTTCCTTGAGGAGTTTCAGGCCTTCTTCTTCCAGTCCCTGAAAAGAATAGGGAGATGTTCTCGGCTTGTATGCGCCGCCTCTTAAAAACTGGGCTCCTGCTTTTTTGACTGCAAAGGCAATTTCCATAATCTGATCATGGCTTTCTACCGCACATGGACCTGCCATCATCACAAGACGCCGGCCGCCTATTTTGACCCCGTTTACTTCTATTATGCTTGGTTCGGGTTTAAAAGTCCTGCTTGCCAGCTTATAGGACTCCATTATGGGGACCAGCTTTTCCACTCCCGGCATCAGCTCGACAGGGATGCCGTCCAGCTGCCTTTTGTCGCCGATGACTCCTATGATGGTCCTTTCCACGCCTTTAGAAATATGCACTCCGAGACCATGAGATTCAAGAAGACGTGATACACCCTTGATATCATTTTCGGTTGAACCGGGTTTCATTACAATAATCATTACATATCCTTCCTTTCTGCCGTTGAATTAAACTGTTCAATTATCCTGTTGTGCTTATTTGCAAACGACTGTTATTCCGGCATTCCATTTTTTTACTTTATGCCTGCACAACGAGATAATATTATATTTACCATGCTACCGTCTTGCCAATAACATATTGACTAATATAATATATAAAAGGGCGTATTGTTTCAGCCGTCCGTTGATATAAATTTATTATGAGGGTATTTAAATGTCAAGATCCTTGTGGCGCAGTATTTGTGACCGTTCCTGCGTGGTAAAAATATCCTTACCTTTTTTGTGAGACTAATGTTAAAATTTAAGAAAAAAGCAACATTAAAAAAAGGAATATCGAAAAGAATATAGAATTAATATATTTATATGCCTAAATTGGCCCAAAAGAAATGGAAAATTGCTATAGTTGGATTAATATTTAATTTTTGGATATATTAATACAGTATACAATGTGACAATGTGACGCAATAGCATCGGAGTGTTAAGTCCGGTCTTTTGGCAGGAAATTTCAGTCTCCTTCCGAAGAATGCTGATGTTTAAGGCAATACGGGTTCTAAGGAGCTTGAAAATTCATAATGGATCAAAATTAAAATCGTAACAAACAAGGGGGAATTTTTATGAAAGACTATGCCGTGGAAAAACTGCGCAATGTCTGCCTTTTGTCTCATGGAGGGGCGGGTAAGACCACCCTGGCAGAGGCAATGCTGTTTAATACCGGAGTACTGGACAGATTCGGAAAGGTAAACGACGGAACAACAACCACCGATTATGATCCTGAAGAAGTTAAAAGGAAGATTTCCATTAACACAGCTATAGCTCCATGTGAATGGAAAAACTATAAGATCAATGTGATCGATACCCCGGGATATTTTGATTTCGTCGGTGAAGTAATGCAGGGCATAAGGGTTGCCGATAGTGCAGTGATACTGGTTCCTGCCAAGGGAGGAGTGGCAGTAGGTACCGAAAAGTCATGGGCATATGCAAAGGAAAGGAAACTTCCAAGGTTTTTCTTTGTAAGCAAGATGGATGAAGAACATGCCAACTTTTTTGAAGTTCTGGACCAATTGGTAAATACATTCGGCAAGAGCGTGGTAGCTTTTCAGTTGCCTATTATAGAAGGGGAAAAGTTTACCGGTTTTGTTGATGTTATAAACATGAAAGCGAAAAAATTCGACAAGGATAAACTGGTGGATACAGATATTCCTGCCGATTTAAGTGATAGAGTTGCTGAAATAAGAGAAATGCTTAACGAAGCTGTAGCAGAAACCGATGAAGAACTTATGGAGAAGTTTTTCAGCGGTGAGGAATTTACACCTGAGGAAATGAAAAAAGGACTGTGTGCCGGTATAGCCGACGGTTCAATTGTACCCGTCTTTTGCGGTTCAGCATTGAACAACCAGTGCGTGGTACCTCTCATGGATGCCATCGTTGAGTACATGCCTTCTCCCGGGGACCTGGCTCCTGAGCATGCAAAGAAACACAACAGCGACGAAGTTGTGGAGGTTAAGGCCGATGCCAATGCCCCTGCTTCTGCGCTGGTGTTCAAGACAATTGCCGACCCGTTTGTCGGTAAAATATCAATTTTCAGGGTATTCTCCGGTACCATAAAATCAGACAGCGTGCTTTACAACACCACAACCGAAAGGACCGAAAAGATTTCCCAGTTGTTCCTTCTAAGGGGTAAGAAGCAGATACCTGTTGATAAACTGATAGCAGGCGATATAGGTGCTGTTGCCAAACTGCAAAGTACCAACACCAATGATACGCTTTGTGATCAGTCCAACATCATAGAACTTGAAAAGATTAACTTCCCTGAGCCTGTCATTTCCCTTGCCGTAGAGCCTAAGGCCAAAGGTGATGAGGAAAAGATCAGTGCAGGTTTACAGAGGCTTCAGGAAGAAGATCCGACGTTTAAGGTCACAGTTAATACTGAAACCCGCCAGACCCTTATTTCAGGAGTCGGAGAACAGCATCTGGATGTTATAGTAAGCAAACTGAAAGCCAAGTTTGGCGTTTCGGTCAACCTGACTGAACCAAAGGTTCCTTACAGAGAAACCATCAGGAAGAAGGTAAAGGTTGAAGGAAAGCACAAGAAACAGACGGGTGGACACGGTCAATACGGACACGTCTGGATTGAATTTGAGCCCGGTGAATCTGAAGACCTGACCTTTGAGGAAAAGATCTTCGGAGGTGCCGTACCCAGGCAGTACTTCCCGGCTGTTGAAAAAGGACTCCGTGAGAGCATACAAAAGGGTGTTCTTGCAGGCTATCCCGTAGTTAACCTTAAGGCAACCCTGGTTGACGGATCTTTCCATCCGGTTGACTCTTCCGAAATGGCCTTTAAGATTGCAGCTCATCTTGCATACAAGAAAGGTCTGGAACAGGCTTCGCCCGTACTTCTTGAGCCTATAGTTCATGTAGAGGTATATGTACCTGAAAGCTATATGGGTGATATTATTGGAGACCTGAACAAGAGAAGGGGAAGAATCCTCGGCATGAACCCGCAGGAAGACGGATTGCAGCAGGTTGTTGCGGAGGTACCTCAGGCCGAAATGCACAAGTATGCTACCGATCTGCGTTCCATGACCCAGGGAAGAGGATATTTCAAGATGTGGTTTGAAAGATATGAGGAAGCTCCTCCGAATATAGCTCAAAAGGTAATTGAAGAAGCAAGAAAGACAATGACTGACGACGACTATGAAGGATAAACCTGTTTGGTCAGAAAGAGGCTGTTCAAAAGGCAGCCTCTTTTTATATGTATGCGCCGTATACGAGTTATATGGGGCTTTTTATTTTTTTATAAAGGAATCATTATTTTTTATGAAGGAGCCATGGATTTTTTTGAACACCCTTTATCCTGCCTCCGTAAAACAAAAAAAATTCCAAATATATCTTGAATTTTAAGAAAATATTTACTATAATATTCCTGAAGGTCAAAGATAGTCAAAATCAGTTTTGGTTTTTTAAACTTCACTGATTTTGTTGAGGATATATACAGATTACTGCATCAGAGAGGTGAAGGAAGTATGGCGAGATTAAGTGATCTGATAGAAGCTTTCATAAAGCAGATGATCAACGATATGGATGGAACCGTTGAGATACAGAGAAATGAACTTGCAAACATGTTTAACTGTGTACCTTCCCAGATCAATTATGTTCTGGAAACGAGGTTTACTTCCGAAAGGGGATATTACGTTGAAAGCCGCAGAGGCGGCGGGGGGCACATAAGAATCAGGAGAATTAATTTTACCCCTGAAGACAGCTATCTCATGCATTCCATAGCTTCCATAGGCGACAGGATTTCACAGCAAACGGCTGAAATCTTTATCACCAACTTCATTGATTATAACGCAATTTCTGAAAGGGAAGGCCTGCTTCTGAAAGCAGCCGTCAATGACAAGACTTTGAGTGCGGTAGCCCCTGATGTAAGGGACAGAGTAAGGGCATCCCTTTTGAAAAACATGTTGATGAGTTTACTGCTTTAACTTTAAGGGTAGTTTATAATAAGTGCCTAAAGTATAGTTTTTGATAGTGTTTAAAGGGCAGTTTTAATGTACTAAAAGGCAGTTTTTAATGTGCTTAAAGGGCAGCAATTAATAAGCGTTTTAAGGATAATTTTCTTATTCGTTTTCATAAAATATTAATGTTGACGGCTACCGCAAGATGGGAGTGAAAGCTATGCTATGTCAAAAATGCCATAAACGGATTGCAAATGTCCATTTTACCAGGGTGGTAAACAACCAGAAAGTTGAAATGTTTCTCTGCGAACAATGTGCGAATGAAGAGGGACAGATGGGATTTGAAGCGCCTTTGAGTGTAAGCGAGTTCCTGTCCGGAATAATGAATTTTGGAAATTCCGCACCTTATGTAAATCTGGCATCTTCGGATATCGTATGTGAAAAGTGCGGCATGAGCTTCCAGGAGTTTCAAAAGATCGGCAAATTAGGCTGCAGTCAATGCTACAGGACTTTTGGAGAAAGGCTTAAGTCAATTTTGAAAAGACTTCACGGTTCTGCCCAGCACAACGGAAGGATGCCTAAAAAAGTATCCGAGTCTATAAAGATCAGCAGGGAGATAGAGAGGCTCAAGGAGCTGCTGAATGAAGCCATAAAGAACGAGGAATATGAAAAAGCAGCTGAATTGCGGGACAGAATTCGTAACCTGGAGGTGAAATAAAATGCCGGGATGGTACGTTGAAGACGGACCTGAGTCTGATGTTGTAGTGAGCAGCAGGGTTAGGTTTGCACGCAATTTTGAGGAATATCCTTTCCCCTCAAAGATGACACGGGAACAGGGCCAGAGCGTTCTTAACGCTGTGAGGGACGCTGTGCTCAATAACAGTTCTGCAGCAAAGAATTTTGTTTTTATTGATATTCAGCAAATGAGCCCCATAGACAGGCAGGCTCTTGTGGAAATGCACCTTATCAGCCCGGACCTGGCAGAAAGCCAGAAACAGAGCGGTGTCCTGATCAGCAAAGATGAAAAAATCAGCATCATGATAAATGAAGAGGATCACTTGAGGATACAATGCATTTATCCGGGAATGCAGCTGGATCAGGCCCTGGATCTTTGCATCAAGGTAGACGGTCTTCTGGAAGAGAATATTAGGTATGCCTTTGATGATAAATACGGATATCTTACCTGTTGTCCTACCAACATAGGGACGGGCATGAGAGCATCGGTTATGCTTCATCTGCCTGCCCTTACCATGACAGGGTATATAAGAAATATTCTGGATGCCTGCAGCAAAATCGGTATTGCGGTCAGAGGATTGTACGGGGAAAACAGTGAGGCATCGGGGAATATGTTCCAGATATCCAATCAGGTGACCCTGGGTCAGTCAGAAGAAGAAATTGCCAGTAATATTAAAAACATAACTTCCCAGATCATCGAGCATGAAAGGTCGCTGCGTGACCAGCTGTACAAACAGAATCCGTACAGGCTGGAAGACAAGGTGCTTCGCTCCTTCGGGCTTTTTACCAATGCAAGAATACTTTCTTCGGAAGAAAGCCTCAAGCTTCTTTCCGATGTGAGACTTGGTGTCAACATGGGAATAATTAAAGGTATAAGCACAGAAAAACTTAACGAGATCATGCTTCTGATACAACCGGGATATCTTCAGAAAATTACCGGAAAACCACTAAGTCCGGAGGAGCGGGACATTAAGAGAGCAGAAATTGTAAGAAACAAGCTTGGATGTTCTATATGACGCGGTTTTATACATTGGATGAGGAGTGATGAAAATGTTTGGACGTTTTACCGAAAAAGCTGAAAGAGCGATAAACTATGCGCAGCAAATGGCCATGGAGATGGGACATAATTATGTAGGAACCGAACATCTCCTGTTGGGACTGGTAAAGGAAGGCAGCGGAATTGCCTCCCGTGTTCTGCAGAATGCAGGTGTTACCGAAGATAAGGTCATCAGGGAAATAGAAGAGCTTATAGGAAGAGGGGATGCGACCGGTAAGCAGCCTCTGGGTTTTACACCGAGAACAAAAAGGGTCCTTGAGCTTTCATTTGTAGAAGCAAGAAGGATGGGACACAACTATATTGGCACCGAGCACCTTCTTCTTGGAATAATGAAAGAAGGAGAAAGCGTTGCGGTAAGGATTCTCATGGATCTCGGAGTGGATCCGCAAAAACTCTTCACTGATATAGTCAGGATGCTCAATGAAGAAGCCCCGGGAGTGACCGGAGCTCCCAGAAATAACCCAGGTTATGCAAACACGCCTACTCTGAACCAGTTTGGCAGGGATCTTACCGAAATGGCAAAGGAGGGGAAAATTGATCCGGTAATAGGCCGTGACAAGGAGATTGAAAGGGTTATACAGGTATTGAGCAGGAGAACCAAGAATAATCCCTGCCTTATAGGAGAGCCGGGTGTTGGAAAGACGGCTATTGCCGAAGGACTTGCCCAGAGAATTGTAGAAGGTAACATACCGGAAATCCTTAGAGACAAGAGGGTGGTAACTCTTGATCTTTCTTCAATGGTGGCCGGAGCCAAGTACAGGGGTGAGTTTGAGGAAAGGCTGAAAAAAGCTTTGGATGAGATAAGGAGAGCCGGAAACGTCATCCTCTTTATTGATGAAATGCATACCATCATAGGGGCAGGTGCCGCTGAAGGCGCAATTGATGCTTCCAACATCCTGAAGCCTTCCCTGGCAAGAGGGGAAATTCAGGTTATCGGTGCCACCACCATTGATGAATACAGAAAGCATGTAGAGAAGGATGCCGCCCTTGAAAGAAGGTTCCAGCCTATCCTGGTGGGAGAACCTACCAAGGAAGAAGCCCTGGAGATACTCAAGGGTTTAAGGGATAAATATGAGGCCCATCACAGGGTAAAAATAACCGATGATGCCCTTGAGGCTGCTGTAAAGCTTTCTGACAGGTATATATCCGACAGGTATCTTCCCGATAAAGCCATAGACCTTATAGACGAAGCTGCATCCAGGGTAAGGCTGAGGGCTTTTACGGCTCCGCCCGATCTGAAAAAGCTGGAGGAACAGATAGAAAACCTTAAGAAGGAGAAAGAAGATGCCATAAGGAACCAGGAATTTGAAAAGGCTGCAAAAATAAGGGATGAAGAACGCAGGCTCACCGGTGAATATGAAAAACTGAAGGATGACTGGAACCAGAAGCATCAGACAAAAACGGATACCGTAACCCAGGATGAAATAGCAGAAATAGTATCAACCTGGACCGGAATTCCCGTAAAGAGGCTTGCAGAGGAAGAAACCGAAAGGCTGATGAAGATGGAGGAAATCCTTCATAAGAGGGTAATCGGTCAGGACGAAGCTGTAAAAGCCGTTTCAAAGGCCATAAGACGAGGAAGGGTAGGACTTAAGGATCCCAAACGCCCTGTAGGATCGTTCATCTTCCTCGGACCGACGGGAGTGGGAAAGACCGAGCTCAGCAAGGCGCTGGCAGAAGCCCTTTTCGGCGATGAAAATGCCATGATCAGGATTGATATGTCGGAATACATGGAAAAACACAGCGTATCAAAGCTTGTAGGGTCGCCTCCGGGATATGTGGGATATGAAGAAGGAGGACAGCTGACCGAAAAGGTCAGAAGAAAGCCGTATTCGGTAGTATTGTTTGATGAAATTGAAAAAGCACACCCGGATGTTTTCAACATATTGCTTCAGGTATTGGAGGACGGCAGGCTGACCGACTCACAGGGAAGGACTGTGGATTTCCGCAATACCGTCATAATCATGACGTCAAACGTAGGTGCCAGAATGATAACAGAGCCAAAACGCCTGGGGTTCGCTGCGGTTGAAGATAAAGCCAGGACCTACGAGGATATGAAAAATAATGTGTTGGGAGAACTGAAAAAGACATTCAGACCTGAATTCCTGAACAGGGTGGATGAAATCATAGTCTTCCATCCTCTCGATGAAGAACATATTAAACAGATTGTGGGACTTATGCTTGAAAATCTTGTCAACAGGCTGAAGCAGAATTCCATTGAGCTTATTGTTGCTGATGAAGCAAAAGCTGTCCTTGCCAAAAAGGGGTTTGACCCAACTTATGGAGCAAGACCCTTAAGGAGAGCCATACAGAGCATGGTGGAGGACAGGATTGCTGAGGAAATGCTTGAAGGCAAAATAAAAACCGGAGACAGGGTGGTCCTTGAGGCTGACGGAGATAGCCTGGTGCTGAACAAAAAATAACTTTATATTGCAGTTTTAAGCGACAACATTGGCAGGACGGTTAACAACATGGTGTCAGAGCTGGTTTACAAAGTGTGTTGAAATCATATAAAAATGTGTTTCAAATTATCTGAAAAATTAAAATATGTACCATAGTTTCCATCTGAAAAGGCAATCCTCTGCGATATTCACACTTCCGCAGGGGATTGTCTCCTGTCCAGATAAGCCTGAAATCCAGTTCCAAAATCAACATCCTAAAAATATCTGCACTTTTTTCGAATAGTATTTCATGTTATGTTGACAGGAAGGGTATGCATCATGGATAAAATTGACATTGAAATGCTAAGGCCTTACTTTAATGTTATTATAGCAACTCTTCAATATTTACTGTTTCCGCTTGCCCTCTATCACCTGGTAATATCCGTATTTGGATGGGTTAAACGGAAAGACAAACCGGCAAGCGAGTTTAAACCGGTCAACAGGTTTGCCATTGTCATTGCTGCTCATAACGAAGAGAGAGTCATAGGGAACATCGTCAGAAATCTTAAAGAGCTGAATTATCCAAAAGACCTGTATGACATCTTTGTAATTGCAGACAACTGCGATGACAATACCGCAAGAATTGCAAGAGAAAACGGCGCTATAGTTTATGAAAGATTCAACCAGGTAAAAAAGGGGAAGGGTTATGCTCTCGAATGGATGTTTGAAAAGATTTTCAGAATGAATAAAAAATATGATGCAATATGCGTTTTTGATGCCGACAACCTGGTATCACGAAATTTCCTTTTGGAAATGAATAAGCATCTGTGCATGGGACATAAGGTCATACAAGGGTATCTGGACAGCAAGAACCCAAGGGATTCGCTGGTTGCAGGCAGCAACTCCATTACATTTTGGATTAACAACAGGTTGTTCCAGCTGGCAAGATATTACCTGGGTCTTTCATGTGCTATCGGGGGTACGGGCTTTGTTGTTTCCACTGATTTGCTTAAGGATATAGGCTGGGGTGCCACCAGCCTGACGGAGGATCTTGAATTTACGGTAAAGCTTGTGTTAAAAGGGCATAAGGTGTACTGGTCCCATGAAGCTGTGGTGTATGACGAAAAACCCATCACTATGGCTCAATCCTGGAGACAGCGAAGACGCTGGATGCAGGGACAGGCTGACTGTGCCGAAAGATACTTTAAGAAGCTGCTT
>JAMNYG010000115.1 GCA_023622945.1 Bacillota bacterium
ATCATGCATCCGCCGCCGCAGTATTCAATGGTCTGAGCAAACGGTGAGTGGGAACCGCTGTGGCACTCCCTTGCCCTGATGTAAAGAGGCTTGCCTATTCCTCCCTCTTCTATTATTTCAAGGGCTCTGTTGAGGGCCGGTGCAAAAAGCCAGTCTTCTGCGTAATAAAGCTTCTTTCCGGCTTTCTTGGCTGCTTCAACCATTTCCTCAGCATGTTCCACTTTTGTGGCAAGAGGCTTTTCGGAAATAACGTGTCTTCCTTTCCGGAAAGCCTTTATAGCTACGTCGTAGTGCAGGAAGTTGGGCAGGCAAATGTCTACTACATCGCACTCAACTTCTTCTATTGCCTGGTCGTAATTGTCATAAGTTTTGTAATCGGTAAGTCCATACCTGTCTGCCAGAGCTTTTACCCTTGATACATCTTTGTCGCAAATAGCTACAATCTCAGCAAGATCCTTGCATCTTGAATAGCCTTCCATGTGCAGGTCAGCGCTAAATGCCGCTCCTACCAGCAAAACCTTTACCTTTTTACTCATGTTTTCACGCCTCCTTTATATGTTAAGGGACACTCCTCTTGCTTACGAGGGTCATCCTCTTTGGTTTGAGGAGTGTCCCTTTTTGATCACCTTAGCCTGACACTCCTCTTGCTTACGAAGGTCATCCTCTTTGGTTTGAGGAGTGTCCCTTTTTGATCACCTTCTCCTCTTGCTTGCGAAGGTCATCCTCTTTGGTTTGAGGAATGTCCCTTCTTGATCACCTTAGGTCGACATCCCTCTATTACGAGGGTCATTTTTTTGGCTTGAGGAGTGTCCCTTTTTGTTCGCCTTAACCTGACACTCCTCAAACCTACGGGGGGATCATTCTCTTAGGGACTGTCCCTTTTTTACCGAATAAACTTGGCACTCCTCTTGCCTGCGAAAATCATCTTTTTAGGTCTGAGGAATGTACCCTTTTGATAGTCCTGTTCTTTAGCTTTCTACCTTCACCGGTTGCTTGCAGAGGTAGCTAAGGAACATTTCGGTTACACTTTCAATTCTTTTTCTGATGCTTTCCTCATCGTCAAGCTTCCTTGACAGTATCTTTGAAAGGGTATACCTGTTTGAAAAATATGCAAAGGTGTAAGTTAAAATTGAAATGATTATCTGTTCAGAATCTATTTCCTCTCTGAATACCCCTTCCCTTTTTCCTCTTTCTATGGTTTTTCTCAACAGCTCGAAAGCAGGGTCCTTAATGCCGGAAAAATCGATGTCCCGGATATATTTGCCCTTGTTAAGGTTTTCCCACAGGATAAGATTTACATAGGTAGGGTTGTTTTTCAAAAATTCAAAGTAAAGCTGAATGATCTTTTGTATTGCATCTATGCATGAAATGTTTTCCTCAAGGAGGCTGACTTCCTTTTGGGTAAGCCTTCCGTAAACAGTTGCAAGAACTGCTTTGTACAGTTCTTCCTTATTTCCAAAGTATTCATATATCATTCGTTTGTTGATATTGGCTCTTGCCGCAATTGCATCTATGCGGGTACCGTATATGCCTTTTTCAGCAAATTCAATCTCTGCCGCATTCAGAATGTCTTCCCTGGATTTCTGGGAATCTCTGACCCTTCTAGGTTTCATCGGATTGACCTCTTTTTTGGTGATTCTTTTCGTACTGACCCCATTAGTAAGTAACTAATTAGTTACATTATATTTTATTAAAAAAAGGATGTCAATAAACCTATTTATTAAAGTAGATTTTTCTGTAAATAAAAAAAGGACTTATTTTCGTCCTCCCTCTATTGCCTTGATCTTTATATCATGCCGGTCAACTTTCTCGGCCAGGTTATCGAGTTTTTGTTCGATCACGTCCAGCTTTTCATAAGTTAGTTTATAGCCATCAAGACCTTGCATATCAGTTTCTATTTTGTCAAATCGGGAAGTAAACTCTCCATACATTTTGGTCAGCAGCTCAAGAGTTTTATCCTCCACCAACATCACCTCCTGCTATTTCGTGGTGAAATGTTTAAATGATTATATCACATTATAAAAAATTCTTGAAGGATATTTGAGTCATCGGGAATAAGCACAAAAAAATGAAGGGCACTTAATCTGTAACCCTTCATTATATTGATGGTCGGAGTGACTGGATTTGAACCAGCGGCCTCTTGGTCCCGAACCAAGCGCTCTACCAAGCTGAGCCACACCCCGACGCTACTGTGACGACAATACTTATCATGAAATGAACATATCATATTATAATACATATTGAAGAAAACCTCAATAGGTTTTTCCTTCAAATAGGTATCCCAAATCAGATATTATCTTCATTTACGTCAGACTTATTTTCATCAGGAGGCTTATTTCCCTGATTCCACATCATCCTATATCTGTGGTGTCTTTCCTTCATTATCCTCAAGAACAATTTTCAAATTCCAACCTAATTTTTTAGACACTTTCCATAACTGCCCAATTGTTGGATTATAATCTCCACTTTCAAGCTTTGAAACCATAGCCTGGGTAATACCCAAAATCTCAGCAAGTTGCTTTTGTGACAGACCTCTTGCCTTTCGATAGTCAAAAATCTTTGTAGCGATTAAGTAATAAATATCGTACAGTTCATATTCTTCCTTATCATTATCATCAGATATCTTATCCAGAAGATTCCATGCACTTTTCAAAATGATTTCATCCATTTTTGTTCTCCTCCTCTTCTTCTTCAATGCGAAAACCTCTCAAAATTTCTATTCTGTGCTTTGTAGCCAATTCAATGGCTTTGGCGTAATCTTTCTTATCCTTCTCCTCAAATGTGCAGAGAAGAATTGCTATTTGTCTCCTAGAATAATCTATGAAAGTAAAAATGATTCTTATATTTTTATTTTGTTTATTAAACCGAAATCACACAAATAAAGCATTTTTAATTACAGTATAGCTTAAAATTCACGATATGACGTATAAATTGTATCTTATTGTATTTTACTGTAAACAAAATAACAAATCAATAAAAAATGGAAATACATATTGCATGAGTAGCTCATAAACGTGCTTTTGCATATTATGAAGAATGAACTATTAATTTCAAGGTTATGACTAGACATGCAGAATCTTGTCAACAATGCTAATAACGATATCTATGAAAATAAGCTTCTTGCATTAATGTTTATACGGTCAGCTAAACGCCCCTGGGTGTTTATTTTGTAACCTAAACACTCTTAGGTGTTTACCCTGTAACCTAAACACCTGTTAGTGTTCATAACATAATATGAACTCTGAAAAGGAGATGTGCGATGCAATATCTGACAATGATCTGTGACATCAAAAACTCAAAACAGCTTAAAGACCGGGAAGCTATCCAGTATAAGCTGATTGACACATTGAAAAAAGCAAATGAAAAGTTTGCATCGTCAATAGTTTCTCCGTTTTTAATAGTTCTTGGCGATGAATGGCAAGGGCTGTTGAACTATCCCTGTGACTATGCTGCTATTTTAAACTATTTCCATGAAAATCTGGATAATATAGATTTCTACTGTGGAATTGGCGTAGGTGAAGTTACAATACATAATTTTGAGCTGACCGTAAACCAGCTTGACGGACCTTCATTTTACAAGGCAAGAAAGGCAATTGAAATCGCAAAGCGGCACAATTATTCTGTTGTCTATATTGAGTGAGGCTGATCTGACACTTGCAAGGCTGTTCTGAAATATGCAAGGCTTTTCTGAAATATACAGATGAAATCCCATATTGAAAAGAGTCTTTGCTTATATTGAAAATGGTATTATCTGAAGCCATTTTATCATGTACCCGACTATAATTGCAGAAATAAAGCTGATAAAGCTGCCTATAATGAAGATTTCTGCAAAACGTTCATCTTCCAGTTTCTTAAACCGGGCTACCGACTTTACCGTGAGAATAAATCCGATAACAATAGGCATGTTCAATACAATAGAAATAATGATGAATAATCTCTCAAGGATACCTATAATAAACCCTCCGTCTTCCGTCCCTATATTTACATCAGGATTTACAAGAACAAGTCCTGAATTGATTGCTTTCCTGTATGGCTTAAAACTCATCCTGTTCAACACTATCCTTATAAATACTCCGGTTCCCCATAATCCAATTACCATAAGCATCATGGAAAGCACTAATTTCTGACCATATGTAACATGGACAAAACTGCTTCTCATAAATTCCTGCAGCTCGCCTGTCAGCATTTCGAATATGTGTAATGGGTCAGGAGTCCTGTTTATCAATAACAAGGCTAAAAATATGCAAATCAGATGGGCAGCCTGGTCTGACAGGAATACAAATATGCTGTACTTTCTGAAAGGGCGTTTCAAAATGGATTTAGACTTTACAGAATCAATAATAAAATGTGACAAGGCAATGGTTATTACCACGATGCCCATTCTCCAGGACCAGAAATGCAATACAAATACAGCGGACAAAAGCAAATGCATAACTACGTGTAACAGGTTCCCTCTGAATGCTTTTCTTTTATCCTGATCATACCTGAGTTTGACAATATGCTGAGGTTGAAGCGGAAAATCGGCAACAAAATGCGCAAACAGCAAACAAAACAAAGCTCCCGGATTCAAAGCCTCACTCTCCCATGCTACAATAAGCATGCAACAAAGCAGAAACCATTTCATGATTCCGCTGTATTGTAAAATATGACGCGTTATTCAGCTTTTGGCTTATTCCGCCGATTGTTTCCCTGGCGCTTTCCCTTTTTAAATCAGCCACTTTTCTGTAAGAGCCTAATTTGGTATAGCTTATGTAGACCTCTTTCTGCTTTTTTGTCATCTTAGCCTTTAATATTTCGTTATTTTCAATTATTAAATTAATGGTTCTTTCCAGTAAAAGCCTGTTAAGCAATGTTTTATTGTTTTCAGTAAAACTACCTGCGGTTGCTGTTACTTCCTGAAAAGCATCGGTAGTTACTGCTGCTTTAAAAGGAACACCTTGTTCAGCTTGCTGATGTTATATTTACTTTTAAGCTTGTCCACATTCTTTGCAATATTAAATGCATCACGGGCACAATGAAAACACGGACCGTCCATTTTCCTGATATCATCGCTTACAGGGGTACTGAGCTCACCTATTCCGATGCCGGCATACAGCTCAATATCATCCTGCCATAGCAACTGCTGGAATTCGTGAACCAGGTTGTACGATTCCGAAGGTTTATGGGTAATAAGCTGCCACTCATCCCCTAAGGTTATGGCAGCAGGGCTGGTAAGTATATCAGCATATTTACAGTTTATATAGTTAATATAGTTATTTAATTTTTCCTGCAGCTTTTGACGGTCCTTTACCTGCCTTGAGGCAACTATATCCATGTTAATTACGCTGTAAAGTCTCATTGCAGCACCCGCACATCCTGTTATTTTCCTTTTGATTATAACATTCTTTTCATTATACAATCTTTCCCTGTTGGTTCAAACAAGTATCATCCCTTGTTCATTCACACAAGTTCCAGCTCTACCACCGTGTCCGTTTCATCCGGGAGAGGAAATGTAGCTGACTCAGGAGTTCCGAAATTGATAAACGCATCGGATGTATTTTCACTGACATTCCAGGGTTTTATGAGCTTTAACTCAGAACCGTCGGAAACAAGACGTGCTTTCCTGATTTTTCCGTTAAGGCCCGGCAGTCTGAGAGGACCTATGCTTCCTTCAAATACATGCGCATATAGTTTGTTCCCGTTCTGAGTGTAATATCCCCACTCGGGTTTGGGGAAGTCGGATTTTCCGCAGTTATATATTCCCTTTCCGTTTTTCTTCATCCACCTGCCGATTTGGGCCAATATGGCGATGGATTCATCGGGTATGCACCCGCGTGCATCAGGT
>JAMNYG010000032.1 GCA_023622945.1 Bacillota bacterium
CGCTGCCATATCTGCCCGGCATGCAGGCGGAGTTAAATCCGAGTCAAGGGATCCTGCGCCGAAATCCGTTTCGGTCTTCAATGGCTTGCCTTATCCGCGCCCGGGTGAAGTAAAAATGAGGATAAGAAACATCCCCAAGGAGCAGGTTCAAAACAGCCATCTTGAGGATGATAGCGGCAACTCTTACGAGATTTACGTGGAGGAATCAGGTTTTGACAATCTGTGGGAGTACTCTGATATACGCTTTAATGCTCCTGAAATACCGGCGCTGGGATATGCCAACTTTATTCTGGTTCCCGGCAAGTATGTGGAGAAAGGACCTGCTGCCGGTGAAAACTGGATTGAAAACCAGTTCCTAAAGGTAGAAGCAAACCGGGACGGTACCCTGTCCCTGTTGGACAAGAGAAGCAATCAGAAATATGACGGACTGAACAGATTTGAAGACAGGGAAGATGTGGGGGATGCATACAACTACAGCTATTCCAGGGAAGGCCGGTAAGGATCGGCTGACTACAAATATATCTGTCAGGCTGGAGAGGTCTTCATGCGGTCTTGCAGTTTTATGTATTGAACAGACCATGATGGTGCCTTCAGCTATAGAAGCGGACAGAAAGAAAAGATCATCCCATATGGTGCCGCTGAGAATAAAATCCAGGGTCAGCCTTGGCCATAAAGATGATTATGTAAGCATAGAGACAGAAGTGGAAAATACCGCAAAAGACCACAGGCTCAGGGTAATGTTCCGTCAGTTTGATGTCATTGAGAGAAGCGTCATTCTTCCGGACACTGCAGGCTGGAAGGAAGAAGCTTGCGGTCAGCAGCCCCAGAAAAATTTTATAGATGTGTATTCCGAAGGGCGTGGACTTGCAATTTTCAACCGTGGTCTTCCTGAATACGAGGTGGCAGATGATGAGGACAGGACTATTTACCTTACCCTGTTCAGAGGTGTTGATGCCATCTCCAGGGGTGATCTTGAGACCAGGAAAAGGCATGCCGCAGCATATCACTATGTACCGGATGCCCAGTGCCTTGGAAAGATGCGTTTTCACTATGCCATCCATCCCCACAGCAAGCCCTGGTGGGAATCGGATATAGCCAGAAAAGCTCTGGTATACAATACATCTCTTGAGGCGATACCCGTAAAAGGAATACCTGAAAGACGCAGAAGAGGATTCATTGGCGTTGACGGTAAGAACATACTGTTTTCGGCTGCTTATGTAGACAGGGAAAAGCTGTATCTGCGCATATACAACCCGTCAGCACAGGCTGAATGTGCAGTTGTAAAGATTGGCGATCCGGATATCAGGATGTTGAATGCAATTCTTGTAGATTTAAGGCATAGAGCTTTAAAGAATATAGATGTTCAGAATGGAAGCCTGCAGGTGCAGGTAGGACCGAAGAAAATCGTTACGCTGGAACTGGATATAGTGACTGGGAAATAGATTAATGAAGTAAGGTGCAGGGTCTGAGTAATATGTATGGTATGTAGTCTGAGGACACTTCTCTGCAAGCTATAAAGGAACACTTCTCTGCAAAAGGTTCACTTCTCTGTGAGCGGTAAAGGTTTGAAATACAGCTTCGCAGATTGATAAATTGTCCCTCTTTGAAGCACGGTTTTTCAGATTGAGAAATGTCCCTTTTTCAAACACAGCTTCGCAGTTTGAGAAATGACCCTGCTTCTTGAAGAATTGCTTTGCAGTTTAAGAAATGTCTTCATACCCTAGCTTTGAGAAATGTCCCCTTTTTTGATACATTGCTTTGAAATTAAGAATTCCTCTGTTCCTGAAAAATTATTACGCAATGATGAACTTTTCTGTACTCTGGGTGCTCTTATATTTAGAGAAGAGAAAAGGAGGACACCGTATATTTAGAGAAGAGAAAAGGAGGACACCGGGAGAGAAAAAAGAAGGAGGACACTGTGGACAGCAATATCAGCCAAATGGTGGGAAAGGCAAAGAAGGGAGACAAGGAAGCGCTTATTCAGCTTGTCATGGAAAGAAAGGACGAGTACTACCGTCTTGCCTATTCCTATACCTGCAGCAAGGAAGATTCGTTGGATGCCATGCATGATATGATAGTTATACTGTTCAATAATATAAACAAACTCAGGGATGCAGATGCATTCTACAGCTGGAGCAGGACCATACTGGTTAATTGTTGCAGACGTATTGTAAAAAAACAAAGCAGGATAATTCCCATTGATGACAGTCAAGAGGGGGAATATCATGAAGATTATCAGGGCAGGGAATTTAAACAGGATATCATGGATAGCCTGAAAAAGCTCAGTTTAAAGCAACGTGAGGCGATTATCCTCAAATATTTTTTCGATATGGACTATGAAACCATATCCAGGATTACAAGGGTTCCGGTGGGGACTGTAAAATCGAGAGTATTCAATGGGTTGTCAAAATTAAGGCAACTGTTTGGAGGTGAGTACTGATGGATGAAACAGAAAAGGCTTTGAACAGGAAAAGGGAGGAAATCAATTTGATCACTGCTCCTGAGGAACTGGAATCAAGGTTAAGAAATGCTCTGTACGGAAAAAAAAGAATACCCTTCAGCAAACTTCTGGCAGTTGCTATGATAGCTGTTTTCCTATTTGCCTATAGCTTTGATGCTTTGGCTTACTACGGCAGACAGTTCATAGGGTATGAAAATGTGCTGGAAGGAAGTCTTAAAAGGCTAAATGAGGAGGGACGAGGCCAGAAAATCGGCAAGAATTGCACCTTCAGCAATGGCATTGAGTTTACCCTTGACGGTATAATGTTTGACGATAATGAACTGGTTGTGTTTTATAAGCTGAAAAGCACCAAAGACAAGCTTGACAGCAGGTATTTAATGCCTAATTTCAAACTGCGGGGTTTAAATCCCCTGGGATATTCACCTCAAAGCGGTCAAGGCGTATTGTCGGATGATTTTTCCTCGGGGGTTTTTATACAGACCTTTGAATCTCCGAAATTCTTTGAAAAATGGATGAAACTGGATATATGGTTTATTATAAACGGGCAGATGGAGAAAAAAAGCATAAGCTTTACCCTTGACAGGGGTAAGGCGATGAAGCGCACCATCAAGGCTGATATAAATAAGAAAGTGCAAATCGATGACATAGAGGTTACTTTTGACTCAATATCAGCTTCGGCCATGAGCACCGTTGTGAACGGCAGGATCAGGCCCCTGACAAAGGAAGCCGAAGAAGAACTCAACGCTTTGAAAGCGCATGACTTTGTTGAGCTGCCGCGTCTGGCATTCGACATTGTTTCGGATAAAGGTACGGCTGTGTCATTCCTGGGTGGAAGCCAGGGGGACGTGATGGGGAAGGTCAGCTTCTCAAACAGGGGGGATGCATTGCCTCAAGAGTTTAATTCACTTCAGATCGCCAATATCAGAATTGAAACACTGAAATTGATGGATGTACAGACGGACATCGATGCAGACACCGTCAACCTACCTTTAGGAGATGATATGGTCATAAAGAAAGTGCTTGTGGATCAGGATGAAACAAGTATAGTAGTATCAAGCAGAGGTGTACCTGTAATGGGCCTGTTTATTGACGGCAAGCAGGCCGAAGCTATCAATCCGGGAGAATTTGACAGGGAGCCTGAAGCTGACAGGCCAGTTGAAAGGATTTTCAGGTATAAGGGAAGCGGAGAGAAAATGAAGCTTGCCGTAAAATATATCAGGTACTCCCGGTATACCGACCAGACAGTGGATATACCGGTTGGATAAAAACGTGAGAAGGAAGACATTTCTCAACGTTAAAAGTACGAGGACACTTCTCTGTGAGCGGTATGGGGCCACTTTTCTGCAAGGTTAACGCGGAAAAGAGAGCACAGGACCATTAATTATGAGGAAAGAATAGAACCATTAATCCGGAGGAAAACCATAAACCATGGAATGCAGAATAGGTTGTGCAGCTTGTTGCATTGCCGTATCCATATCATCGCCCATTCCCGGAATGCCCCGGGGGAAACCTGCAGGCGTAAGATGCGTGCAGCTGACTGAGGATAACAGATGCAAGCTTTTCGGAAAACCTGAAAGACCGGCTGTTTGTGTAAGCCTTCAGCCTTCAGAAGAAATGTGCGGTTCAACCAATGAACACGCGTATGCATACTTAACAAACCTGGAAGAACTCACTAAACCTGGGTAAGCGGTTGACGCCAGGACCCCCTGGAGTCTGGGATTCGGTAAAGGCCGGGATAATTAACAGGAAGTCTTCCAGAATTCACCAAGGATTTTTTCCAGGTCAGAAGTTCCTCTGACTTTCAGAAAGTGACTCCAGTGGCCGGGAAATAGATTTTGGTAGCTGCGGTGGGAGTATCTTTCATCAATCAGAAGCACCATGCCTCTGTCATTTTCGGAGCGGATGACTCTGCCGGCGGCCTGAAGGACCTTGTTCATCCCGGGGAACATATATGCGTATTGATAGCCCATAGAGTTTTTCTCCTGGAAGTAATTCATTATGATATCCTGTTCCCTGTTGACCTG
>JAMNYG010000158.1 GCA_023622945.1 Bacillota bacterium
AACGCCGGTATATAGGATTCTTCGTTGCATCCAACATGCTGAATTAATTTAGTTTTAGGCTTTACCAAAGAAGATTTGTTCTGAAAAATCCTACAAAAAGTTGACACTATCTTTTTTTATCTGATAATTGAACAAAACGGACTTGTATGGTAAGATATTCAAATAACAACATGCATACTTCGTGAAACGGTAATGGAAAGCAGGTTTATGGGCACGTGTATTTAGGACAAACTACAAAAGGAGGTGCAGTTTATGGCGGATATGGAATACAGGAGCCTGGGTCGAACCGGGGTAAAGGTGAGCAAGCTGTGTCTGGGCTGTATGAATCTGGGCACCATTGTTTCGAAAGAGGAATCGATGAGAATAATCGACAGGGCTCTTGATGAAGGCATTAACTTTCTGGACACTGCAAATGTTTACGGCAGGGGCAGCAGCGAGAGAGTAGTAGGAGAGGCCCTAAAAAGAGACGGCAAACGAGACAAAGTGATTTTGGCAACAAAAGTCTGCAGCACGATGGCAGACGGAGACCCTAATGCCAACGGTTGTTCCCGCCGTCACATAATTCAGCAGTGTGAAGAATCACTTCGAAGGCTTCAGACCGATTACATCGATCTTTACCAGTTACATTTTCCCATCGCAGACATACCCATAGACGAAGCACTGAGAGCTTTGGACGATCTTGTAAGATCCGGAAAAGTACGTTACATAGGCACATCCAAGTTTAAAGCATGGGAAATAATGGAATCATTGTGGGTATCCAAAGAACTTGGCCTGAACAGGTTCATAAGTGAGCAGCCACCGTATAACCTCCTTGACAGGCGGATTGAAGATGAAATAATACCAATGGCCAAGACTTACGGGATAGCCATCATTCCCTTCTCACCTCTTGCCGGGGGATTTTTGACAGGGAAGTATAAAAGAGGGGAAGAGCCGCCAAGCGGATCAAGATACAGTACTCCTACCAGGTACAGTGACATTATAGATCAGTCAAGGGCTTATGATGTCCTGGATGCAGTCCTGGATATAGCCAGGGAACGCGGTTGCACACCATCCCAGGTGGCTACGGCATGGGTAGCTCAACAGGACGGAATTACTGCGCCTATAATCGGACCCAAGTCCATTGAAAATATTGAGGAAAGCCTGGGTGCACTTAAAATAACGCTCTCGCCGGAAGAACTGGATCGGCTGGATCAGGTGTCTCCTCCCAAGAGAGGGGTATACGTATTTGCTGATCCAAACATAAAGATGCATTACTACAGATGGTAATGATTGCCCTAAATAAGACATGCTTCCCTTATGTCAGACGGTTAAATGGTAAACTGTCCGGCATAAGGGAGCATGTTTTATTCCTCATATATCATTTTCCTTGTCATGCCACCATCTATAACCAGGTTAATGCCTGTGATAAAATCATTCTCCCTGGCTGTCAAAAACAGGCAGGCTCGTGCTATATCATCCGGCTTTCCTACACGCTTTGAGAAATGTTGTTCGTGATCAATTTTTCTTAATTTTGAATAATCTCCGGTTTCGATCCAGCCAGGGGAAATAGCATTAACTGTAATCCTGTCTTCGCTGAGTGACGCTGCAAGGGCATGTGTAATTGCAACAATTCCTCCTTTTGAGGCAGCATAAGCTTCTGAATTGGGCTCGGACATAATGGCCCTGGTGGATGCGATATTTACGATGGATCCACCGTTCTTGTTGCGGCGCATGTATTTTGCCGCTTCACGTGATGCCAGGAAAACACTTCTTAAGTTGGTGTTTATCACATCTTCCCATTCATCAACTGACAGATCATAAGGGGATTTGGATATGGATTTTCCGGCATTATTGATCAAAATATCTATATGGGTGTATGTTTTATAGGCCGTTTCCATTAAATGGACTATATCTGACTCGATCCTTACATCTGCTTTAACGAAAAGCGCTTCTCCGCCATGTTCTTTGATTTCAGCAGCGGTTTTTGTTCCCGACGTTACGTCTATATCAGCCAAAACTACGTTGGCTCCTTTTTCAGCATAAAGCATGGCAATTGCCCTGCCGATTCCGTTTGCTGCTCCGGTTACGATTACGGTTTTATCTGAAAAATCCATGTATTCTCACATCCTTATTAAAGTTTACAATACCTGTATATTTTTATGATAACATAAAAGAAGAATTGCTGCATTAATTGGTAAACCATTATAGACCTCAATACACGGCTCAGTACGCGTTCTAATTATGAACGATTTTTAAAACAGTATCAGAAATATAGCCAAATGCGTTATCAAAAATACCACGGTTTACTTGCCGGGCGTAGATATATTCAGCAGATTGGACGGTAATACCTTTATAATTTATCTCGTATTCAACCATACAGGAAATTTGTGATTAGCTCTTATCAGCAAGCTATGCTTTGTAGAAGAATATTTTTCGTATCACATTGTAGTTGAGGCATATATATACTGAAGAATACGCGGACTGAATTACCGAATAAGTATGCAATAAATGGGAAAAGTGATAATATTATATTGTATAGCTTATTTTATCACATATTGTATTATGCAGCCGGACTGGTTGAAAGTGAACAGGAAAAGGCAATGTGGGGCTGTTCCCCCAAGGGAACGTAAAAGAATCAGGACGGCCGGTACGGTAAGGCGATAAAAATGGATAATAACACGAGAAACAAGCAAAACAGCATAACAGAGTCGTTTCAATCAGTCTTCGGGGTCAAAGAGCTGCTTGCAAAAGTGATCGAGTGTTTCCCTTATCCGATTGAGATTTATGCCCCAGACGGAACATCGGTGATGGTAAATAAGGCTTTGCTGGATGAATATAATGTTGCCGACCCGAATATGATTGTCGGGAAATACAATGTATTCAAAGATCCTGATATTATAGCATCCGGCTATATAGATGTACTGAAACGGGCATTTGGTGGCGAAACCGTCTTTTTCGGGGATGTGAGAGTACCTTTGGAAGGAATCGTGGAGCGTTACGGCATAAAGGACCTGGATGTGGAAGCGGTATACCAGGACATAACGGTATTCCCTATCCTGAATGACCAAAAACAGGTGGTATATGTCGCTGCACTGCTTGTCAACAGAAGGGTTTATCGCGGCAAGGACAGGATTGAAAAAGCCAAAGAATACCTGGAGACCCACTGGAAAAAAGAGTTTGATTTATACAAAACTGCAAAGGCGGCGGGTCTCAGCAAAGGGTATTTCGCCAAGCTGTTCAAGAAGCATACCGGAGTAACACCATATGAGTATTATATCAATTATAAAATCAATAAAGTGAAGGAGAAGCTGATGGATACCAATCTTACCGTAGCACAGGCCTTTGCCGAATGCAACATGGATTACAACGGCCATTCGGCCAAATTGTTCAGGGACAAGGTTGGCGTTTCCCCGTCGGTATATCGGAAAATGGTGCTGTCAAAAGAATTGCCCGGTGAAAGAACTAAAATGGAAAATCGGTAAAAACAATAGAATAGAGGTAAAACAAAAAAGAATAATAAATAAAAGAAGCTTAATAAAAGTTGCTTGAGGCAGGGTGATCAGGAACAGTACAATATGAGTGAATAGTTTGATACAGAATAATGTGAAGAAGTCAGGCTTTGTTTATCACGTAAGCCTGGCTTCTTTTTTTAAAATGATATTTTCCTCCGGTTATTCCTGAAGTGTCAGAATCATTCCTTAAAGTGTCAGAATTGGCATCCGGACACTTCTGGATGCGCCGGATATGAGACCATCCGCTTGTTACGGCAAATATCAAATGAGAATTATCATGCAGCGATCAAGGAAAGATGCCGCGCAAGGATCCAGAACTGATACTCATAAAGATCCGGAACTCAACCTCACAAAGATGCGGAATTAAAACTCATAAAGAGCCAGGATCAAAACTCTCAAAGGTCCGGAACCAGGGCTTTCTGCAAGCAATTTCTGATTTGGGGGGGTGATCGGCTTGCAAAAAATGAACTCGCCAAAAGTGCGATCATTAACAGGAAATTAGATGGAGGTGAGAGGAGATGAAACGAATAATCTCATTGGTGTTATGCTTCCTGCTTGTATTTACGATGTTCCAGCCTGTATTGGCTGAGGAGGGAAGCATCATAACGTGGACCGGTGCAACAAGCGATGACTGGAATGAGCCCGGCAACTGGGATAAGGCACAGGTGCCCGGAACCGGTGATACGGCTGTCATTACCACACCTGCTGCAGTGGCGGTGGTCTACAATTCTGCAACAGCGTCGCTTGACTGCTCCGGCGAAGTATCGGTAGCATCAGGTGGACAACTTAACTTAACCGGCACTTCTTACCTGAGAGGTAACAATGCGAAACTGGATGGGGACGGAAACATAACGCTTACGGAAAACAGCGAATTGCAATGGAGCGGCGGGATGATTGACGGAACCGGCCAATTCATCCTGGAAAGTGGCTCCCGCCTGGTCGTGGATACTGAAACGAATGTAGCCCTGTGCCGCTATTTTGAAAATGGCGGGCAGATAACGGCAGACAAGGGGGAACTCTATCTTTACCGAGGCGGGATGGGTGTAGGCTCTTTTGAAGTGTCTGAAGAAAGTTATGTTTTTTTTGAAGAGGGGAGTTATTCTTTTGGCGGCGACTTTGTAAACAGCGGCAATGTGATCATATGGGAAGATGCCACTGTTAGTTTTGGCAGTTTCCGGCAGGAAAGCACGGGATCAATGGACCTTAAGGTCTGGGGAACAGGATCCGGCCAATACGGAAAGCTTAATATTAACGGTCAGGCTCAGCTGGGTGGAGTATTGGAAATTGATTTTTTAAGAGGATATGAACCTCAACTGGGTGACAGCTTTGAGATACTTACCTGTGGTTCAAGGGCGGGCGAATTTTCAGCCATCATATGCAATATGGAAGATGAAGACATGGCCATGGTACCGACCTATACCGATACAGGCCTTACTTTAACTGTGGGAGAAGCTCCGGAGCCTGGAGAAAATGTATGCGAAATCCCCGGAAAAGGCGGGTATACCACCCTGGCCGGGGCCCTGGCCGCGGCACAGGACGGGGATACCATCAGGTTGCTTAAGGATATCACCTACAAAAGCTGCATCGCAATCATCGACAAGAGCATCACCTTCGACCTTAACGGGTTTGACCTCAACGTGGATAATATTGCTGCAGGCAGTGATCCCCATGAGGTAAGCGGCCTTTATGTAAAAGGGAATGCTGCAGTCAACCTGACCGGCGAAGGTGAGTTCAATGTCCAGGGCAGCTGCTATGGAGTATATGCCGAAGGTGATGGGGATACCGGGGGATCCGAAGATGACCTGCAGACGGTGGCAGTCACCGTCACCAATGCAACCGGTGTATTGAAGGATGGAATTTTTGCCCGGTACGCGACGGTTACTGTCAGGGAAAATGTAGCATCCTGGGGCGGTGATGGCGACAGCGGCGTAATGGCAACTGACCATTCAATAGTGATTGTTGAAGGCAATGTCCATGCCAATGGCGACTTGGTCACGGGAGTTACCAGCGAGAAGGACGCCGAAGTAACAGTCAGGGGCAATGTGGAGGTTAACGGTAAGAACAGCATTGGGTTAAATGCCGGCGAAGGCGGAGACATTACCGTTGAAGGGGATATCAAGGTCACCGGTGAAGGAGATTACGAAGAGGACAACACCCTGGCCATATATCTCCGGGCTATGGAAGGGCAGCCGTCGGTTGTCACTTTCCTGCGGAGTGTTAATGCCACAAGATTTTTGACAGTGGAAACTGAAACTTACACAAGCGAATTTGATTATATGCATTTATTTTATGATCCTGAAGCAGATCCGAATTACATTGTTCTTGATCTTGGCGGCAGCTGTGTACGCGTAGAATACTTTTCAGGTGGTACGGGAAGTGCGGATAACCCATACCTTATTGCCAGCCCTTTCCATCTGAATAGTGTAATGTACTTTACATACAGAGGAGAGAGAAATCATTATAAGCAAATTACGGATATTGACCTTCGAGGATTTTACAGCCTGGGTCCGGGCTGGGACCCCATAGGCAATTCTGAAATGTGGTTCAACGGCGTTTATGACGGCGATGGATACAGCATAAAAAACCTTACTGTTAATCGTCCGGGTCAGGGTGATGTAGGCCTGTTTGGAGTTGTCGGTCCTGATGCGGAAATCAAAAACTTGAGCCTGGTTGACGTGAAGGTAGAAGGTTCGATAAACGTGGGGGCCCTGGCCGGCAATACATACTATTATGAATCCGACAATCCTTATTATCAACCAGAGCAGCCAATGATCACCAATTGTTCGGTTACCGGCACAGTGAAAGGAAGAGGCAATGTCGGAGGTTTGATAGGTTATAACAGGGCAATTGCAACCGATTCATCTTTTGACGGAACCGTTACCCAGGAATATTACTGGCACTATTCTTACGAGGAAACCGCCGGCGGTTTGATCGGCGAGAATGATTTCCTTGGTGTAATTGACAGCTGCCGTGCAACAGGGACGGTGACAAGTGAATCCCTTTATACCGGAGGCCTTGTAGGGTTGAATCGTGGCCAGATCAGCAATTCCGAAGCCGCATGCACCGTAATAGGAAAAAATTTTACCGGTGGTTTGATAGGGCTTAATTACTACGAAGTTAATGACTGCATAGCTGCCGGATATGTGGAAGGAGATTTCAGCGTAGGAGGCTTGATAGGAGAGCATTATGATCTTTCCTATATTACCGGATGCCACTTCTCAGGAACGGTAAAAGCCAACGATAGCTATGCAGGAGGCTTGATAGGAGACAATTACGATGGTATGGTCTATAACTGCTATGCCAACGATGTGACCGTGACATGTGAAGGGAATTATACCGGCGGGCTTATAGGTAAAAATTATGGAAACATCATGTACAGCTATTCTACCGGCACAATAAATGGAAAAAACTACGTGGGCGGCCTGATTGGATACAACGATAGCGAATACGGCACGAATTTACTCCATGCGTCTTACTCCATATGCGATGTGGAAGGGGAAACCTATGTGGGCGGCCTGATTGGATATAACGAAGCCCGTATATCCCAGTGCTATTCCAAGGGCAAGGTTGAATGTGCGGAAATTGAATCCGGGCATAGCAATGCGGGCGGCCTGGTGGGATACAACACCTGTAATGAATATTTTGAAGAAAACGGCCAAATCAGCAATTCCTATTCCTGGTCCAGTGTAAAAGGGAAAGACATGCTTGGAGGCCTGGTTGGCTATAATAATGCTGATGTTATCAACTGCTATGCACTCGGCAAAGTTGAAGGCAGTGTTGAGAATTCTCTGTATATCGGTCCGCTTTTCGGCCATCACAATTATTCGGGCGGAACCATAACCGCATGCTTCTGGAATCCAAGCTTCTCAGGTCTTACCGGCGAAGAACATTATGGCACCATAGGATACTATATGAAGGACAGAAACACATTTACAAGAGAAGGATGGGATTTCGTTTTAATCTGGGATACTGACACCAGGACCGTGCCTGATGATGATAAAATCAATAACGGCTTTCCATACCTGAGATGGCAGTTGGGTCTTGAGTTTGCCGGCGGCATGGGTACAGAAGAGAACCCTTATATAATTTCCGAACCAAGGCATCTTTACAATGTACGCAACCACCTTGACAAGCATTTCAAACAGGTGGCGGATCTGGACATGACGGGCTATTCATTCGGTTCCGGTTGGGAACCCATAGGCACAGCTGAAGAGCCTTTCACCGGCAGTTATAACGGGGGAGGATATACTATCAGCTACCTGTATTGTGAAAGAGAAGGTATATGGCACTCTCCTGATTACACCGGCCTGTTTGGTTATACCGGTGAAGACGCCAGAATATTCAATCTGTTACTGGAAAATGTGGATATAACAGGACGTTATTATGTAGGTGCCCTGGTGGGCTATAACAAAGGGGAAATAAGCAATGTTTATGTAGACGGATATGTAAGAGGCGAACGGTATACCGGGGGTCTTGTAGGGTATAACGCAGGCTCCATTTCTGACTCAAGTTTCCAGGGAGACGTTATAAGTGAATCAATGGGGGACAATGTACTCTGGACCGGAGGCCTGGCCGGATATAACCAAGGAACTGTTTACAGGTGTATGACTGTTGCATTCGTGATTAGTGAAGGTGATTATGTCGGCGGCCTGGCGGGAGAAAATGATCAGGAGGGAATAATCACCGAATCGTATAGTTGCTATTGCGAGGTTAGGGGAGTTGAATATACAGGCGGATTTGTTGGTTATAACAGCGGACAAATCACAAGATGCTATTCCGTGTACGGTTCAGTTACAGGCAATAGTGCTGTCGGAGGCCTGGTGGGCTTAAATGCCGGGCAAATGGTCTTAAATACCGGGCTGATATCAGAATCCTACGCAGCCGTTGAAATCTATTCGGACGGTGTCGCGGGCGGCCTGGCAGGCGTTGCTTATGAAGAAGAAAATATCACTGGCTGCTACTGGGATGTGGATATCTCGGGCAAGACCGGTTCGGACGGCGGAGTAGGAAAGACCACCGATCAAATGAAACTGGCGGAAACTTACGAAGGCTGGGATTTTTACAGGAATTGGGATATTAACGATATCTATTATGACGGCTACCCGTTCTTAAGATGGGAGGAGCCCGACCCGCCGGTTATAAGCGATACGAGGGCTGAAGACGTAACCGATACAACAGCGACGTTGTGTTTTAGGACCGATAAATCCGGTATATATTATTTCCTTGTAATTCCGGCATCTTATACTCCTCCCGGTGAAGAAATCATAAAAGCCCAGGAGTACAATGCCACGGCGAAAGGCACAGGTATTGCATTATTGGGCGAAAACAGGATTGGGTTGACCGGGCTGGGGCCTAATATGCAATACAAGGCCTATCTTCTGATTGAATATTCGGACAGGAATACTTCCGAAACAGCGTCAATATTCCTTGAAACTGATTCGCCGCCGCAGGTAACGGTGCCCGGTGCACCGCAGAACCTCAGCGCGACACCCGGCGACGGGCAGGTTACATTAAGCTGGAGCGCTCCTGCCAGCGACGGCGGTTCTCCCATTACCCACTACCTGGTATCCATCGACAATGGTGCGACATGGCAATATGCAGGTACCGACACATCCTATACCTTTACCGGCCTGACCAACGGCACAACCTATACCTTCAAGGTAGCAGCGATGAACATTGCAGGCAGAGGATTAGAAGCTACCATCACGGCCACGCCGGTGGCTGCTGCCGCAACGGTGCCCAGCGCACCGTTAAACCTTAGTGCAACAGCCGGAGACGGGCAGGTTGTCTTAAGCTGGTCCGAGCCTGAAAGCAATGGTGGCGCGGCAATACTCTATTACGAGGTATCCATCGACAACGGTGCCACATGGATAGAGGTAACTACCGGCAAGACCCATACCTTCACCGGCCTGACCAACGGCACGGCGTATACCTTCAGGGTAAGGGCTGTCAACATCAGGGGCAGCGGAGTTGAAGCAAGCATAACTGCTACACCAACAGCCACGCCTGTTACTACTTATACTGTCACCGTAAACGGCAGTTATGCTGCCTCAAGCGGAGCAGGCACCTATGCTGAAGGTGAGACAGTCACCATTAACGCGGGCAGCCGTGCAAATTACCGCTTCAGCGGCTGGACATCTTCGGATGGCGTGACCTTTGCAAACGCCGGCAGCGCCACGACAACTTTCATAATGCCCGCCAGGGATGTAACTGTTACGGCCAACTGGACTTATATCACCCATATTGGAGATGACGATGATGACGACAGCGGCGAAACCGGTGACGGTGGCGAGGAATCCGGCAGTGGTGACACCGGCAGCAATGAAGGCGATGAAGGTGACATTCCGCCTGACCCGGCTTATGAGGCTCAGATTATAATGGAAGGAACTGAAGATACTCTTCCTGTCGAATTTGACCAGGATACCGGAATTGCTTCTGTTGATGTAAGCTCCCAAGGTCTTGAGCAGGGAGAAAACATCATCATTATGCCTTCCATCCCTGAAGCCGATACCTATTTGGTCGGTATACCGGTGCCGGAACTGTCAACACCTTCTATCCAGCGAACACTCACTGTCAACACAGATGCGGGCAACATAACAATCCCGTCCAATATGCTGACAGGCGTTGAGGGTGTGGATGGGAATATGGCCAGGATCAGTATCGGCCAGGGCGACAAGTCGGCCCTGCCTGACGATGTCAAGGCTGCCATAGGCGACAGGCCGTTGATCCGGCTTACTCTGTCCATAGACGGAAAGCAGACCGGCTGGAACAATCCCAACGCACCTGTGACGGTATCCATTCCCTATACGCCCACTGCCGAGGAGCTTGAAAATCCTGAAAGCATAGTTGTGTGGTATATCGACGGTTACGGAAATGTTGTAACCATAATCAACGGACGTTATGACCCTGAAACAGGAATGGTTACCTTCAGCACCGCACACTTCAGCAATTATGCAGTGGTATATAATAAAGTAAGCTTCAGTGATGTGGCTGAGGGGGTATGGTATCATAAGGCGGTAAGCTTCATGGCCGCCAGAGGGATCATAAGCGGTATGGGAGACGGCAATTTCAATCCTGAAGAAAAACTTACCCGGGCTGCACTCCTTGTAATGGTGATGAAAGCATACGGAATAGCGCCGGATACCCAGCCGGCAGACAATTTTGCAGATGCAGGCGACACCTGGTATACGGGATATCTTGCTGCGGCAAAACGCCTTGGCATTTCTTCAGGAGTGGGAGACAATCTGTTTATGCCGGAGAAGGAAGTCACCCGCGAGGAAATGTTCACCCTGCTGTATAATATCCTCGAGTTTATAGGCCAACTCCCGCAGGGCGATTCCGGCAAGACTCTGTCCGACTTCTCTGATGCCTATGAGATTGCCACCTGGGCGGAAGAAGCCGTAAAGCACCTGGTGGAAACCGGAACGGTAAGCGGCATCGGGAACATGCTTTTGCCGAAGGATACCACCACCAGGGCACAAATGGCCCAGATGCTGTACAACCTGCTGTCAAAACAAATGTAACGAAAGATGCCAAGGTTTCATGAAAAAGTCCGCCCTTTTACGGGGGCGGGCTTTTCTTCAAAAACAAGGCTGATTTGAAAGAATACCGCTGATTTTAAAAAGTATTTTTCGTACTAATCATAAGAATATTTTAACTATTCTCCCAACCATCCGGTTAATAAAATACTAATAGCGAGTAGGGGAAAGACCGCCGGGAATGAGGAAATCACCTGAGGTTACCTTGGGTAGTTTGCCGGGAACCTGTGCGGTAAAGAATTCAGATGGTCTGAGTTAATAAAAAAGAATTGGGAGGTCGTGAAATGACAGAATTAATGCAAGAAGAAAAAATCGTTACTTTCGAACAAACGGATATTGACAACAACAAGGTTATGGCAGGCCTTGCCTACCTGATCTTCTTCCTGCCGCTTCTGGTTTGCCCCCAGTCAAAGTATGCCAAATTCCATGCTAATCAGGCGCTGCTGCTGTTCATTGTTGCAATTGCGGGCAACATCATCTTAGGTATTATCCCGATTATCGGCTGGTTATTAATGCCTCTCTTTGCCGTGGCCATATTCATTTTTGCCATAGTGGGTCTGGTCAACGGTTTCAGCGGCAAGGCAAAAAGGCTCCCGGTTTTTGGCAAATTTGACATCCTGAAATAGTACTGACATCCCAAAATATTAATGATCCTGAATCAGTACTGATATCTGCGGTACTGGCATATCCGCATAACAGGAAGGGGGCAGGAAGATGAAAAAAGCAACTGTTGCACTTCTCTTGATTTTACTTACCTGTACATTGACAGCAGGCTGCGGGATTAAATCAAAGATCGAGCAAAAAATAGGAGAAAAGATTGTTGAAAAAGTTGTTGAAGGAGCCTTGAGCAGCGAAGATGCCAAGGTGGATATTGACGGAGGGAAAATCACGTTTAAGGGTAAGGAAGGGGAAAGCATCACCTTTGGAGGCGGCGAATGGCCGGACGTTGATTACCTGCCTGAGTTTAAGAAAGGTCAAATCCTCACATCCACCAATGACAGTAAGGGAAACGTGATGATTGTACTGGAAGAGGTTGAGCAGAAAGATTTTGAGGACTATAAGACGGTTATTAAAAAGAATTTTCCTGAACAAACTTATGATGTGCAGGCGGAGGAATACATTATTTATGAAGGTAAAAACTCCAAAGGCCAGAAGGTGGTAATACAATATTATTTAGAGGATAAGAACTTGACAATAATAGGCAAGACGAGTGACTAGAATTTCCACACCTGGAGATAAATAAATAATCAAAGGACCGGGTATGGCCTTGCAGCATACTCAAGTATGGCATAGGATCATGCTTACGTACATGTTTTAAGGGATTATGCCCCTGTCAGTGAATAATGGCACTGAATGAAACCGGGATGAATTTATCATCCCGGTTTTTTCAAATATTTTGTTGAACTCATCAAACTGTTCTTTGGAAAAGACATGTTTTTTCATCAAAACATTGCATCATAACCTCGAGATCCCTTATGAAAGTAAGTACAATCATATCATTTCCGTTTTTTAAATCGAGGTATGAACTAAGGGTGGCCTGTTAACAGATATTGTTTAATGATGGAAAATAAGAAGTGCAGGTGGCAACTTGATATTTTTCCAACAATGATACAATATTGTTGTTACTTGATGATCGGGGAGATGTAAATGAATAAAAAAACATTTATAATGGTTATAGCATTTATATTATTATCTTTCATTTCCGTTGCCTGCAAAAAAGAACAGGCTGTTACGCAACTTACCGATGATGAAGTTTTTCAACTGTATAATAAAGCACGGGAGGCATATGAATGGTTTGATCTTAAGACAATTCCGCATGACAGTGAAAGATACATAGAAGTCAACGGAGAAAGATACTTTGAGGTGGTTCAACCGGGAATGAACTCAAAAAAAGCCCTTGTTGATTATCTTAACGGGCTTTTCACCGGAGACATTACGGAAAGCTTAATGACCACATCATCCGGCAGGTTTGTTGAAAAAGATGATAAACTTTATGTTCTTCCTGCTGACAGGGGTACCGACATTTTAAAAGGTAAGGAATCATATAGGCTGGAAAGGATATCGGATAAGCAATTAATGATTACGGTGACTGTGGAAGTATATGATGATCCCGATGCAAAAAATGTAGTGGGATATGAAGAACACGACTTCTACCTTGAGTTTTCGGACAACCGCTGGAGATTCAAGAATTTTGAGTTGGTAAGATGAATTTGTATTTCCCCGGAAGTTTTCGGCGAGAATGTAAAAAAGCTGCCATGTAAGCAGATGCAAAAAATTCATAAGAAAAATATCCCGCACCCAAAGAAGCGGGATATTCATTTAACGCTGAATTAATCACGCTGGATTGTATTTTTTGGATAAGTTAATTCAGCCTATCAACTAGCATGTTGCTCCTCCAACTGAGTGGAGATCTGCATCTAAAATTTCCTGTTTTCTTTCTAATATTTCATCTGACAAAAGCTGGGCCTCAATATTTTCAAAGCCTATTCTTTCGATGGTATCAGCTAAACGCTCACCTGTGATTCCCTGCTCCCTGTATATGAGTATCATTTTTTCTATTACGCCCATGACCTCTTCTTTATCCGTAAATATTTTATTTATGGGCATACCTCTGTTTGCCTTTTTACCCCATCTTCCACCGATAGTGATTTTGTATCCGGTCTTTCCTTCCTCGATGGCATCAAAGTGGCATTTTCCCATGCAGCGCCCACAATTATTGCATACCTCTTCATCGATGCTTAATACACCATCAGCAACTTTAGCTGCATTCATTGGACATACATCAACTACAGAGCATTTTTTACACCCATTGCACAGCTCTTCATCAAAAATTGGCACCAACTGGCCAATAACCCCCAGGTCATTTAAATCAGGCTTAATACAGTTGTTTGGACATCCGCCCACACCGATTTTAAACTTATGAGGCAGTTTAACATCTCTATATCCTTTATAAAATCTCTCATGGATTTCCTCTGACAGAGCATATCCATCAATTAAGCCAAATCTGCATGTAGTTGCCTTACAGGCTACTATTGGCCGTACCTTTGAGCCGGTACCTCCTGTCTCAAGGCCTTCCCTGGCTATATAAGCCCTAAACTCTTCTATCTTGTCGTATGGAATACCGGGAACCTCTATAGTAAGCCTGGTAGTAAACAGAACATGTCCATTACCGAATTTTTCTGCAGCCTCTGCTATACATCTTTGCTGAGCAGCGGTTATTTTGCCATTGACTGTGATAATTCTGCCGCTAAAATTATCTGTCCCCCTGTTTCTTAAAAACCCTAGTGCCTTTACTTGTTTTTCCTGTTCTGGTGTAACCTTTAAAGTTGCCATTTGTCAACCTCCGATTTTCAAATAAGTTTCATAATGATAGTTCAATGAGTTTATAAAGATAGTTCATTGAAAAAAGTTCCGCCTTCAAGCACCAATGTATTTGTATAGCCAAAGCTCTTTAATCTCTTTTGCAGCATATATGCCCTTTTGCCCTTTGTACACACTAACAACAGCTTTTCATCCTTCTCAAATTGGGGCAATTCTTCATGAACTTTTGATAAGTCTATAAAAGCTGCACCTGATATACTTGGACGAATGGATGCATCCACTACTTTATAGCCTTCAGCTTTACCTTCCGAATACTCTCTGGGTGTAATGGACTGGATTTCTCCATTGATTTTGTTCAACAATACATTAACGGTATGAGTGAAAGGATGTATCGCCGTTGAAAATGGCGGTGCATATGACAGATCTAAATCCTTAATATCATATAAGGTAGCATTTAAGGAAATGGCCATCACCGCTATGTCTGCCATTTTATCCACTGCACCTGGGCCAATTACCTGTAACCCTAACAGTTTTTTGGTATTTCTGTCAGCAATCATTTTAACGATAAAATTTGAAGCTCCGGGATAATAATGGGCTTTATCATCAACAACCGTTAAAGCAGCTACCACATCATAACCCTCAGCCTTAGCTGCATCTTCCGTCAAACCGGTTTTTGCGACGTTTAATCCAGGAAGCTTGGCGACAGCAGTTCCAAGAACACCTTTATAGCTGATGCTTTTACCGTTTAGATTTTGGGCCAATATCCTTCCTTCAATATTTGCAGAAGATCCCATTGGAGAGTAAGCTTCTTTTCCTGTCAACATGTTGCTTACAATAGCACAGTCTCCAACGGCATATATGTCCTTGATATTGGTTTCCATATGCTCATTTACCACAATAGCTTTATTTCCGGCCAGTTGGATGCCTGTATCTGCCAGGAAAGCAGTATTAGGCCTTATGCCTATTGAAATTATAACGGCATCTGCTTTCATTACACGTCTGTTTGTTTTTACCTTTTCAACTTTTTCATCGCCAAGAATTGCTTCCAGTTTGGTTTCTGTAAATGTCATAATTCCATGGTTGGCTAAATGGTTTTCAACATAGTTTGCTATCTCCGGCTCAAAGCCCGGGAGAATTTGAGGGGTCATATCGATGACGGAAACTCTAATTCCCTGAGCAGCTAAATTTTCAGCTACCTCCAGGCCTATAAACCCTCCTCCCACTACAACTGCATGCTTTATTTCTCCGGCTTCAATGGATTGGCGTAAACTTATGGCATCCTCCGGAGTCCTCATAAAATATACTCCTTTTAGGTGGATACCATCAATAGGAGGCTTAATAGGATCTGCACCGGTAGCTATAACCAGTTTGTCATATGCATAAGTATTGGTTTTACCAGTCTTTAAATCGAGAGCCTCTACTTCCTTTTTATCAGGATTTACTTTTGTCACTTCAACTTCAGTCAACACTTCTACACCGGTTAATTTGGAAAAGCGTTCAGGAGTATTGACTATTAAGCCTTCACGATTTTCAATTACATTTCCAACATAATAGGGTAGCCCGCATCCTGCATAGGAAATATCTTTACCTTTTGTTAATATGGTTACCTGTGCATGGTAGTTATCTCTTTTCAGCTTTGCAGCTGCCTTGGTACCGGCAGCCACGCCGCCTATGATCAATACATTCACAAAATACCACCCTCCGAACTAATAGAGAAATAATCATCCTACCTACAATATAACAATTGTTTAGAAGACAGTAAAATGATAAAATCTTATCATGGTTATAGGTAAAACCTATAAATATTAAATGGAATTCAATTAATTTTTGATATATTGGGAGGTAAAATGTGACAATCAGGCATTTGAGGATTTTTATAGAGGTGGTAACAAGCGGGAGTATGAGCAATGCGGCGTCCAGGCTTTATATCTCACAACCCACAGTAAGCCAGGCAATCAGGGAGCTGGAGGAACACTACGGGGTTCTGTTGTTTAACCGCCTAAACAGAAGGCTATATATAACTGATGCAGGAAAAAGATTATTTTCCTATGCAAAAGATGTGGTAAAGCAGTTTGATGTCACCATCGGTATATAATTGACCCAGGAGCAACGAAAAGGAAATGACCCACCCCCTAACGAATTATCCCTCTGGTTAATAACAGAAAAATCGGAGGGAAATAAATGCTAGG
>JAMNYG010000136.1 GCA_023622945.1 Bacillota bacterium
TTGAGATGATTAATTACTTTGCCTCTAAAGTGAGCAACCTCCATAAGGTAAAACTCGTGAAAATGCTTTGGTTTTCTGATTTCTTACATTATAAAAGACATGGGAAATCTATAAGTGGGTTGGCTTACAGAGCTCTTCCTATGGGCGCGGTGCCGCAGGGTTGTGATCAAATTATGGCATTAGAAGGGGTAACTTTCGATGTGATAAATTATGGCGAATATATTGGATATAAATTTAGGCCTACTCCGGGATTTGAAATAAAAGAATTATCTGAAAGAGAAATTGAAACTTTAGATACTATAATATCTGAATTAGGGCATATGAATAAAGATGAGATTGTAGAAAGAATGCATAGTGAGGTAGCCTATTCAGAAACTGAACCTTATGAAATGATATCGTATGTTTTTGCTGAGATGCTTAGTATTGAGTAATATAGAATAAAGCCTATCGCACTGGTTGCGGTAGGCTTCTTGGTAAAAATATAAAGCAAAAATATCTTAAGGATATATATTTATTTGTTATCTTTTTAAACAATTGTGCACATTGCAAAAACCACCCTAAAATTCCCTCTTCCACCCACGAATATTACCTATAGTAAAACAGTACAAGCCGTAGTGGTGCATATTGGTAATTTTAAATGCTTGACTATGCAACAGAAAGCACAGATGGAATAAAATGAAATGCATGGGGAATAGAGGATTTGTCTTTTTGGAGAAAATTTAATATAATTTTTAAGTTACTTATTGACATTGTATATGGCTGCAGATGGCACCTGCAGGACACGGATATTATATATATGTATATAGATATATATAATACCAAAAATTTTTTAAAAAGGGGTATTTTTATGTTAATGGGGAGTGAAACACTGGAGATTTTAAAAAGGGTGAGCAAACATTATGATATACCGGGAGAAATTGTAGAATTCACACAGTTTACAAGCGGCCACATTAACTATACTTATAACGTGAGATTCGCCAACGGCGACGGCACTTATCACAACTATATTTTTCAGAAGGTAAACGAGTACGTGTTTAAAGATCCCGTGAAAATAATGCGGAATGTTAAGCAGATCACCCTGTATTTAAAATCAAAGAAAACCGAATATGACTGCGATATCATTCACTTTATAGACAATAAACTTGGCAAAAACTATACCGTTTGCGAAGAAGGCTTCTGGCGTGTGAGTCCGTACATAAAGAACTCGGTTGCCTACGATAAGGCAGACGATCCCAAGGTGCTTTTCAGCGCGGGATATGCTTTTGGAAGGTTCCTTGACATGCTGTCTGAATTTCCGATGGAGAGACTGTATGAGACGATACCCGATTTTCACAACACCAAGAAGAGGCTGGACTATTTGTTCGAAGTAGCAGAGGAGGATCCTACGGGAAGGGCAAAGGAAGTTAAGGCGGAGATAAAGTTTTTTGAGGATATATACTCAACCGCCATAAAACTTGTATACATGCAGAAAAGAGGCGAGCTGCCCCTTAGGGTTACTCATAACGATACCAAGTACAACAACATCCTCATGGACAAGGATACCTGCCAGCCCCTTTGCGTTATAGACCTGGATACGGTAATGCCGGGCTTAGCCGCATATGATTTCGGGGATGCCGTCCGATTTGCCGCCAGCACTGCCGTGGAGGATGAGACGGATCTGTCGAAGGTGGGGCTGGACATTGAAAAATACACCGAGTTTACGAAGGGGTTCATCAACGCTTCGAAAGGCTTTCTGACAAAAAAAGAAGTTGACACCCTGGCCCTTGGGGCAATAATCATTACGGTGGAGCTGGCGTCAAGGTTTTTAGCTGACCACATAAACGGCGACAAGTATTTCCGGATCCACAGGCCAAACCATAACCTTGACAGGGCAAGGTGCCAGATTAAACTTGCCCAGGACATGATAGCAAAATACGAAACAATGCATGAAATAGTTGAGAATTCAATGAAGCTGTATAACCGAACCGGAGCTTTTAAAGACAGGCATTTTACAGAATGAGAAAATACAACTTCATGTAAGAATCAACTCTGGGAAACCAGAGTTTTTTATTTATCTTTTTATTCATTTTTTATCTACTACAAAAAAGGGGAGTTTAAATGAGCAGAAATATTTCCTGGATGCTTGTCATTCTCTGGATGGCACTGATTTTTCTTCTTTCGGCCCAGCCTGCAAATGTCTCCAGTAACCTTAGCCAAAGGCTGACCGAAAAGATAATCGAAACGGTTAAAAAGATTGTCCCTAAGGTGGAGATAGATAAAAACATTTTTAATCACATATTAAGAAAAAAAGCCCATTATTTTAGCTATCTTGTGCTTGGGGTACTTGTTTTGAATGCTTTTAAAAGAACCGGTTTTAACAAGAAAAAGAGCGTTGGCCTGGCATTTGTCCTGTGCGTGCTGTACGCCATATCGGACGAAATACACCAGCTCTTTGTCCCCGGGAGAGGGGGACAGGTAACCGACGTTCTGATAGACACGGCCGGCATATGTACCGGAATAGCCTTGTATTTGCTTGTGGATAAATTCTTGAGCGAATTGACAGGCTGACAGGGTAATTCAGTATTTCGAATTTCATGTTTTCTGTCTATACATAAAAAATTTCAACCGAGTAAATTATATATATACCATCAATCATGAAATGAGGTAATATTGATGCTTTTGGCAGGTATTGTGGGCCATCACCCGAAACTTGACACGGCATACCTTATTAGTTCCATTTTAAGCGGAAGAGACAGGAAAATAAGCATCATAGACTCAAAAAACCTTAAAACATACGACCCCAGGACCATCAGGAATTATGTAAATGAGCTGGATAAAAATCATGTAGATTTTCTTCTTTTAAACATCAATATTGCCGATATATATAGTGAAGTATTTGACTGCCTGAAATTCGACATGATCATTTTCAGCAATAAAACCCAAGAGCTGAGGAAGGAATGTGAGCGGGTGTATGAAAGGGCCGTACGGAGGCTGTTTTCCCTGCTTGACGAAAAAGGCATAGCCATAGTCAATGTGGATGACAACAGGCTTATAGACTTTCTGCAGGGGATGAAGCATTACACAGTTACCTACGGGTTTAATTCAAAAGCGGGTATTACGGCCTCAAGCATAGGGGATATTCTGCAGACCAATGAGCTCATATGCTGCCTTCAGCAAAACCTGTTCACTAGAAACGGCGTTGTTTTGGAACCTCATGAGTTCAAGCTTACGGTTGACTGCAGCCAGCATGATGTTTATGACGTCTTGGCCGCCGCCTCCTTTGCTCTTGTAAATGACATAGATCTTAATGCGACAAATTAGGATAGATTTTTGTAAATAAATATTACAAAATGCAGATTGAGGGATTTTCATTTAAAAAAATATGTAATATAATATTCCTTGTGAGCGTTATAACAATTTGGAAATTCATAAATTCTATCTCAAAAATGTCAATTGATATTAAAATTACTTCTAAAGCTTCAACTTAGGGAATAAATATTACAATAGAAAAAAATGCAATGTACGGGAGCAAAAGAGAGAGAGGAGCGTGGGGGCGGATGGTCGCAAACCTGATGGAGAACAACGTGGTGACCATTTCCGGCAAGGTGATTACTGATATCGAATTCAGTCATGAGGTTTACGGGGAGGGCTTTTACAATTTCACTCTGGAAGTCCCAAGGCTAAGTGAAAGTTGCGACAGGATTGTGGTTACCATCTCGGAAAGGCTTTTGGTGGGGAAGAAACTTGAAGTGGGACAGTACGTGGAAATCGAAGGACAGTTCAGATCTTACAACAGTTACAGCAATGAAGGCAACAAGCTTATCCTTACCGTATTTGCAAGAGAGATAACATTCCTTGAAGATGAGAAAAAGATCAAGAATCCAAACCAGATCTATCTTAACGGATACATATGCAAGAAGCCTGTCTACAGGACAACTCCTTTCGGAAGGGAAATAACGGATCTGCTTTTAGCGGTTAACAGGCCGTATAATAAATCCGATTACATACCATGTATTGCTTGGGGAAGAAACGCCAGGTTCTCCGAGACTCTCCAGGTAGGCGACAACATAAAGGTATGGGGCAGGGTGCAGAGCCGTGAATACCAGAAAAAGCTGCCGTCAGGAGAAGTGGTGACAAAGATTGCCTACGAGGTTTCCATTTCAAAGATGGAAGTAGGACCCGGAAACCGGCCCACTCAAAGGGATAAGAAACCCAAAGAAACCGAAAAACCGGAAGACAAAAACGAAATATGCCAGGCGTAAGGAACATGTACACAGGGATAATAAATGATACCATGAAGGTGCGCTCTTCATGGTATTTTTTTATGCCTTTTTGATTCTACCGGTGCGATTTGTTTACAGGACATACTTTTCTTATCGATATTATGTGGTAAAATATATCGTATATGAGCGATAAGAATACGAGGCTTTTGACGCCAGGGAGTGCAAAATGCTGAAAAAAGGCGATTTGCTGCTTGTTGCAGTGCTGCTGCTTTTGGTGGCGGCAGGATATTTTTTTGCGTCGGGAAGGACAAACAGTAGCGGAGGCAGGATAGCGGTAATAAAACAGGGTGAAGAGGTAATAGGCACGATCGACCTTGAAAAAGTAAAGGAAGCCCAGAGGATCACAGTTTCGGGGGATTATACCAATGTAATACTTGTTGAAAAGGGACGCATAAGGTTTGAAACTGCAGACTGCCCCGACAAAGTATGCGTTAAGACCGGGTGGCTTACCAGGGAGGGGAATATTGCCGTTTGCCTTCCCAACAGGGTTATTGTAAAAATTCAGGGGGAAAATGACGAAATAGATGCTGTAATAGGATAACGAGCCTGATGCTGCAACAGGATGATGAGTTTTAAAATACGTAAAAGGCGGTTGGAATGAAAGGTACGAAACGTCTGGTGTGGCTGGCGCTGTTGGTGGCGCAGGCCCTGGTGCTTTCGATAGTTGAATCCTGGATACCCGTCCCAGTAGCAATACCGGGGGTTAAACTTGGCCTTGCCAATATCATCACCATCGTGGTGATCGTTTTCTTCGGCTGGAAAGAGGCCTTATCGGTGGTTTTCATGAGGGTTGCCCTTGCCTCCTTCTTTGGAGGAGGACTTATTATATTTTTGTTCAGCATTGCCGGAGGAATTCTCAGCGCCTGCGTGATGGCCTTCCTTTACCGAAAGTTTTCCAGGATATTCGGGATTCTCGGGATAAGCATTGCAGGTGCGGTTTCCCATAATTTAGGGCAGATCATGGTTGCCACAGTTATTATGAAGGACATAGCCGTAACTGCATACTTGCCCATTTTGCTTGTTTCTGGTATTATTATGGGGTGTTTTGTAGGGTTATGCGGCAACTTTCTCATAGAGGCGCTGCGCAAGACGGGATACTTTACATGATACATTCTTAAACGGGAAGAGAGGCATGATTCTCTTTGTGGACCAAATACCCCACCATACATGATGAGCTGTGCTTGATGGAAGAGATCCTCAAGGAAAATATTTCTTCAAGAAACAAACTGCTTTCGGAAATAGTCAGCGACATTGTGGATGCCGGAGGAAAGAGGCTCAGGCCCGCTTTGGTCATCATATCCTCCAGGTTCGGGAAATACAAGAGGGAAAAGATACTTCCTGCGGCATGTGCCATAGAAATTTTACACACGGCCACCCTGATCCATGACGACATTGTGGACTGCTCGGGTTTAAGGCGCGGGAAAACGACGGTTGCCAAAAAGTACGGCGCCGATATGGCCATATATACGGGAGACTTTTTGCTGACAAAGGCGGTGCTGATGCTTTCACGTAACCTACCGCCCGACAAGGTTGAAATCACGGCCAGGGCCATGAAAAGCATATGCGAAGGGGAAGTGGACCAGTACCAGGACAGGTTCTGCCTTGACATAACGGTACCCAGGTACCTTAAGAGGATAGGAAGAAAAACTGCGGTGCTTTTTGCTTCGGCGTGCAGCATGGGGGCCCTTTTGGCCGGATGCAGCAATGATGTTACCCGAAACCTCGGGAAGTTCGGCTTTTATTACGGAATGGCATTTCAGATAAGGGATGACCTTCTGGATTTCATTTCCGACACAAAAAGCCAGGGTAAGCCTGTGGGTAAGGACCTAAAGGAAGGGTCCATCACCCTTCCCGTAATATATGCCTTAAGGGAAAGCCCTGATGTGAGAAAGGCTCTGGAAGAACTGGCACGGAAGGACGGCAGGTCTAATGATGAGGAAGTGGGAAGGATTGTTGAGATGGTAAAAACAAGCGGTGGCATTGAATATTCGTGGGACATGCTTGCAAAGTATGTTTACAGGGGACTTGCCGTACTTGAAAAGCTTCCTGAAAACCAGTACCGCTCCATTTTAAGGGATGTTATACTTAATTTGAAAGTACCTCCCGCAAGCGGCCTTTTTTGAAGAGTGGCCTTCTCTCAATACGTTTATTTTATCAGCAAAATACCGTTTTAAAGAATAATCCGCAAACAGCCGTACAGGGCTGTAATTTTTTTGTCAAGTTTCTGTCATTTTTTCATGTCTTGAAATTTCCCCCGGTTAATTGTACTATGAGAGTGATGGAATTAATGGGAGGAAGGCTGCTGATGATCAAAGTCTTGTATGGAAAGAAGGGAACGGGCAAGACCAGGGAACTGGTTGCGACTGCCAATGGCCTCATTGACAACAGCAAGGGCGACATAGTGTTTATCGACAGCACCAATAAGCTGATGCATGACCTGAAGCGTCCCATAAGATTTGTCAATATATCTGAATTTACGGTGAATGATGTGTCTGCCTTAACAGGATTCATCTGCGGTATAATTTCGGCAAACTATGACGTGCAGGCTATTTTCATAGATGAACTAACATATATTGTCAAGCAGCAAGCACGGATGCTTGAGAAGTTCTTCAATTCCCTTAAGGACATTTCCCAAAGATTCGGTGTGGATTTTTATGTAAGCGTAAACGGGGACCCTGAGGCTATACCTGATTATTTAAGGGAGTTTATTTAATCAGCATGGATATTGTAGCTTCGGTGGTAATCAGCAATTCTGCAAGGGAATTTGACATGGAATACCACTACCTGGTGCCCGAAAACCTCAAAGACAGGGTCAGGCCGGGTATGAGGGTTATTGTGCCTTTTGGCAAGTCCGACAGGCTCACCGAAGGCTATGTGCTGGATGTTTTTGAGCTGAAGGGAAAAAATGAGGAGGAAGAGGCGTCCCCTGCCCCGGGAAAGTCCTCCATCCAGCTTAAATACATAAAGAAGGCGGTGGATGAAAAGCCGCTGCTTAGCACAAACATGATACGCCTTGCCTCCTGGATGAAGGACAGGTATATATGTACATATTCGGATGCTTTAAAATGCATGCTTCCTCCGGGGATAGGCGTAAAAAGCATAAAAGTTGTGAAGCTTCAGAAAGACGGGCAATCTGAAGGAAATGGTCATTCTTCGGGCAGTGGTCAGCCTGCGGGAAATGACCAAGCTGCGGGCAGTGGACGGGCTATAGGCAATGATCAACTTGCGGGCAGCGGACAACCCAAGGGGAAGAATGCCGCAAGGATCCTCCAGGCCTTAAATGAGGCGGGAGGAGAATGCGAATACGAGGAACTGAAAGCCAGGCTGAACATAAGGACTTTTTCAAAGGCCATAAAGGATCTTGAGGAAGCAGGCTTAATAAGCATATATGAGGAATTTACAAGCCGCGTGAGGGAAAAAACAGTGAAAGCGGCTTTTATTGCGCTTCCCAGGGAAGAAATCATAGAGGAAATAGAAAGCAACAGGATCAGGAGGATACAGCACATAAGGGTGCTGGAAATGCTTCTTGACACGGAATATATTTCGGTGCAGGACATCGTAAGATTTGCAGGGGTTTCTCCGGGTGTTCTGAATACTTTGAAAAAATATGGGTATATAGATTTTAAGGACGTTGAGGTAATCAGGGATCCATACAGGGACCGGGACTATCCTAGGACCCGGCCGCTTACTCCTACCCCTTCCCAGGCTGCGGCGCTTAAAGAATTAAGAAGCATGGTGGATGCAAACCGGTTCCATGAGGTGCTGCTTCATGGCGTTACGGGAAGCGGGAAGACCGAAGTGTACCTTCAGCTGATACAGTATTGCCTTGACAAGGGCAGGCAGGCAATAGTGCTGGTCCCGGAGATATCCCTTACTCCCCAGATGGTGGAGAGGTTCAAAGGCAGGTTCGGGGAAAGGGTGGCGGTGCTCCACAGCCGCCTGTCACCGGGTGAGAGGTACGACCAGTGGAGGATGATAAAAGACGGAGAGATCAAAGTTGCGGTAGGCGCCCGGTCGGCTGTTTTTGCACCTTTTGACAATTTGGGCGTCATCATAATAGATGAGGAGCATGAGACCACATATAAGTCCGAGACCACACCCAAGTACCATGCAAGGGATATTGCAAAACAGCGCTGCATGGCGGGCAATGCCCTTTTGGTGTACGGTTCGGCCACTCCCTCCATTGAGACATATTACAGGGCCCAAAGGGGAGAGATATCCCTTCTGGAGCTTACCGAAAGGGCAAACAGGGGCCTTTTGCCGCATACTGAGATCATTGACATGAGAAGAGAGCTTGACAGCGGCAACAGGAGCATGTTCAGCAGCAGGCTTGCCGTTGAGATAGAGAAGAATATAAAATCGGGGCAGCAGACCATGCTGTTTTTAAATCGCAGGGGATATGCGTCCTTTGTGCTGTGCAGGAAGTGCGGCCTTGCCCTCACATGCCCCAACTGCAGTATTTCCCTAACCTATCACGCTTATGATGACAGGCTGATATGCCATTACTGCGGATACACCGTCAAAAACCCCGAGACATGTCCCAGGTGCAAAAGCAGATACATCAGGCATTTCGGCACCGGGACCCAGAAGGTGGAGGAAGAGCTGGCTAAACATTTTCCCGGATGCACGGTTATCCGCATGGACATGGACACCACGACATATAAGAATTCCCATGAAGAGATTTTAACAGCCTTCCGGGAAAAGAATATTAATATAATGGTCGGGACCCAGATGATAGCCAAAGGTCACGATTTCCCCAATGTCACCCTGGTCGGGGTCCTTGCCGCAGACGGCATGCTGAATACAGGGGATTACAGGGCTTCCGAGAGGACTTTCCAGCTCATAACCCAGGTCGCAGGAAGGGCCGGCAGGGGTGAGCTGCCGGGAAGGGTAATTATACAGGCGTACAATACCGAGGATTTCAGCATAAATGCAGCATGCAGGCACGACTATAAAGGCTTTTACAGCCAGGAGATCAGGATAAGGAAAAAACTGTGGTACCCGCCTTTCACCAATCTTGCCTGCGTTATATTGAGCGGTCCCTATGACAGGGCGGTTGCCCAGAAAGCCCGGGAAGTGGCAAAGGATCTCGGTGACTGCTTTAAGGACTTCGGACAGAGTGCACAGATACTGGGTCCCGCAAGAGCCCCCCTGTCAAGGATCAAGAACAAGTTCAGGTGGAGAATCATCATAAAGTGCCCCGACCTTGAAGGGCTGGTAAGCGTGCTGACCCATATAACGGATGAATACGGCAAAAGCCGGGGCAAAAGCAATATAGACCTCAGTGTAGATATAAATCCCGTAAATATGCTATAATTGCAGAAGAATATTGAAATTTGACAGTAGTTTACATTTAAAAGATATTTAAATGTAAAGAGATATCAAAATGTAAAGAGAGGAAAGTTATGGCTATAAGGGACATAAGAAAAGAAGGGGATGAAATCCTCAGGAAAAAGGCAAAGAAGGTTGAAGTTATTGATGACAGGGTGCTTACCCTGTTAAAAGACATGGCTGAGACCATGTACAAGGCCAATGGAGTCGGCCTTGCAGCTCCCCAGGTGGGCATTTTGAAAAGGATCGTGGTGATTGATATCGGTGAGGGACTTATAGAACTCATCAACCCCGAGATAGTAAGCCAGGAAGGGGAGCAGACGGGAACCGAAGGATGCCTCAGCATACCGGGAATATACGGTGAAGTCAAGCGCCCTGCCCGGGTTGTGGTGGAGGCCCTTAACGGAAAGGGACAGAAAATCAGGGTCACGGGGGAAGGTCTGCTTGCCGTTGCCCTGTGCCATGAAATCGACCACCTTGACGGTATATTGTTCAGGGACAAGGTAATAAGGTATGTGGACCCTGAAGAAAAAGAATGAACTGGAAAGAGTGGTGTGACATTTGAGGATCGTGTTCATGGGAACCCCGGAATTTGCGGTTCCAAGTCTCGAAATGATTATAAATGAAGGTTACAAAGTGGAAGCGGTGGTTACCCAGCCCGACAAGCCAAAAGGGAGGGGAAGAAAGCTTGAGGCTCCCCCTGTAAAGGAGATTGCCCTTAAAGCAGGTATAGAGGTTTTGCAGCCTGAAAATATCAGGACAGCCGAGTTCCGGGAGAGGATGGAGGCAATCGGGCCCGACCTTATTGTCACGGCAGCATACGGCAAGATTCTGCCCAAAACCATACTTGACATCCCGCCCCTGGGGTGCATAAACGTACACGGTTCACTGCTTCCCAGGTACAGGGGGGCCGCTCCCGTCCACTGGGCGGTTATAAACGGTGAGAAGGTTACGGGCGTTACCACCATGTATATGGACGTGGGAATGGATACCGGCGATATGCTCCTTAAAAAGGAAGTTGAGATAACCGATGACATGACGGCCGGTGAGCTTTATGAAATACTTGCCCGGGTGGGGGCCGAGGTCCTCAGGGAGACCCTGGTGAAAATCAGGGAAGGCACCTTGGAGAGGGTTCCTCAGAAGGAAGAAGAGGCCACCTATGCTCCCATGCTGAAAAAAGAAGACGGTCTTATTGACTGGACAAGAGATGCCGTTCAGGTCCATAACCTTGTAAGGGGCACCAATCCCTGGCCGGGGGCTTATACCTTTTACAAGGGCGACAGGCTGCGCGTATGGAAAACGCGGGTAGTTGATTGTGATTATAACAGTACAGGAGCAGATTGTGCTGATTTGGGCAGAAACGGGGTGGACCGCAGCAATGCTGATGGCATTGTTTCAAATGGCACCGGAACCGTCCCCGGTACAATCCTGGAAAAGAGAACGGACGGAGTCATTGTGGCATGCGGCAAAGGTGCTCTGGCCCTCATGGAGATACAGTTTGAGTCGGGCAAGAGGATGGGTATTGAAAGCTGCTGGCACAATTTCGAAGTGGGCCGGGTGCTGGGACAAGAAAAGGGCTGAGTGCCCGCATTGCATGAATGATGTGTCCCCGGGAAATTTTGCAAGTTGTTTTGATGAGAACTAAATAAATAATAATGTGACAAAATATTTATATAGATCGGGAGGTGTTTGTGTTGCGGTATTTTTATGGTCTTGACATATATTACCTGATCCTGGTTGTTCCGGCATTCCTGTTTTCCCTGTATGCACAGTTTAAGGTAAGAAGCACTTTCGAAAGGTATCGCAAAACCATGATCAGGCGCGGGATGACGGGAGCCGAAGTTGCAAGGGCCATACTTGACAGGAACGGCCTTTATGACGTGCAGGTACAGCCCGTAAGGGGCAGTCTTACAGACCATTATGACCCCAGGACAAGGGTGGTAAGGCTGTCGGATGCGGTGTATTACAGCAGCTCTATTTCGGCCGTGGGAGTTGCTGCCCACGAAACCGGGCATGCAATACAGCATAGAACCGGATATGCTCCGCTGGCATTAAGGAGCAACCTGGTACCCGCAGCAAACATAGGATCGTCCTTAGGTCCATATCTTGCTATATTCGGGCTCATTCTGGGTTACGATACCCTTGTATATATCGGTATATTGCTGTTCACACTTGCCGTGGCGTTTTATCTTGTAACCCTGCCCGTGGAGTTTAATGCCAGCAGGCGTGCCATTGCGGTGCTTGAAACAACGGGGATTTTGAGTTACGAGGAAGTTGTTCCCGCCAGGAAAGTCTTGAGCGCGGCTGCCATGACTTACGTGGCTTCGGCGGCGGTGGCCATTGCCAGCCTTCTGAGGCTTATCCTTCTGGCCGGCAACAGGAGAAGGGACTAATGAGCGTTGATCATGTAAGGGAAACGGCACTTAAAATACTGTACGACATAAATGAGAAAGGCGCCTATTCAAACATTTCCATAAACAGGTACCTGGAAGCAGGCCGGTTTAAGGATGTGGACAGGGCTTTCATAACCGAGCTTGTTTACGGCACCATAAAGTGGAAGCTCACCCTGGACCATTATATAGAGCAGTTTTCTTCGGTAAAGCTGAAGAAACTGTCTCCGTGGATTTTGAACATTTTAAGGATGGGCGCCTATCAGCTTTTTTATACAGATAGAGTACCCCCGTCGGCAGCTTGCAATGAAAGCGTAAAACTTGCCAAAAGGTATGGGCACAAGGCTTCCGGCGGTTTTGTCAATGCGGTTCTGAGGAACATGGCAAGAAGCCCTGAAAGGCTGAAGCTTCCCGACAGGGAAAGGAACCTTGCGGAGCACCTTTCGATAAAATACTCCCATCCCGGTTGGATGGTGAAAGAATGGCTTGACAGGTTTGGAGAAGAGTTTACCGAAAAGCTCCTTGACAGCAATAACCGGGCTCCTGACCTGGTGGTGCGGGTAAACACCCTTAAAACCGACAGAGACGGCCTCATGGAGGCCCTGAGGCAGGAAGGCCTTGAGGTGGAGGAAGGGAAATACGCTGCTGAGGCCGTTATCATAAAAAACACCGTTTCGGTTGCAAGGCTTAAGGCATTTAAGGAGGGGCTTTTCCAGGTACAGGATGAAAGCTCCATGCTGGTGGCCCACATCCTCGATCCAAGACCCGGAGAGCTGGTGATGGATGCCTGCAGTGCGCCCGGAGGCAAGGCTACCCATATAGCCCAGCTTATGAACAATGAGGGGACGGTAATAGCCCGGGACATTCATGAACATAAAATTTCCATAATTGAAGAAAATGCTTCAAGATTGGGAATAAATATAATAAAGGCCGAAATTTTTGATGCGGAAGATACAGATGAAACATATATCGGCAAGGCCGACAGGGTGCTGGTTGATGCCCCGTGCACGGGTTTGGGGATCATAAGGAGAAAACCGGATATAAAGTGGACAAGGAGCATCGAGGACAGGGATGAGATTGTAAGGCTCCAGATGAAAATACTTGATGCGGCCTCAAGGCATGTCAGGCCCGGGGGAGTGCTTGTATACAGCACATGTACCATTGAGCCCCGGGAAAACCAGGATGTGGTAAGGTGGTTTCTTGAGTCCCATCCGGAATTCAGGATATCGGATATCACGCATCTTGTTCCCGGGAAGCTGAGGCGGTATGTCGGGAAGGACGGACCGGAGGATATTGAAAGGGATGGTTTAAATATTGTAAATGAGCGCATGGATGATATAAATAAAGGATATATTCAGTTATATCCCAATGTACACGGAACGGACGGTTTCTTCATTTCGAGGATGGAGAGGACAGGGTAGAGAAAAGGCTGATGGAAGGCAAAAGCAATTTAAATGAAAACAGAATGAATCAGAATGAAAACAGGATACAATCAAATGACAGCAAAATAAACTCAATTGGCAACGAAATAGCCTTAGACGACAACAGGACAAACTCAAATGGCAGAAGGATAAACCTGATGGACCTTTTGCCGGAGGAGCTTAAGGAGCTCCTTGAAGGCATGGGACAGCAAAAATATCGGGCAACACAGGTATTTCAATGGATAAACAAAGGTGTAACCGATATCGATCAGATGACCAATTTGTCAAAGGCTCTCCGCGAGGAGCTGAAGTCGGTTGCTTACCTTGGGAAGCTGAAAACTGTGAGAAAGCTGGTATCTAAAATTGACGGCACGGTAAAGTACCTGTTTCAGCTTCCTGATGGAAATGTGATAGAATGTGTTTTGATGGAATACAGGCATGGGCTCAGCGTGTGCATATCTTCCCAGGTAGGCTGCAAAATGGGTTGCAGGTTCTGCGCTTCCGCCGGAGCGGGGTTTGTCCGTAACCTGACCCCCGGGGAAATGCTTGACCAGGTAATTTCAGCCGGGACGGATGCGGGAAGAAGGATAGGAAACATCGTCATCATGGGCATAGGAGAGCCCCTGGACAATTACGACAACGTTCTGAAGTTTTTGCGCCTTGTGAACCATCCCCAGGGACTTAATATAGGCTACAGGCATATAACCGTTTCCACCTGCGGGCTTGTGCCGGCAATCCTGAGGCTTGCAAAGGAGAATATTCCCATAACCCTTTCGGTTTCGCTTCATGCTCCAAACGACAGCATCAGGGAAAGGCTGATGCCCATAAGCAGGAAGTATTCTATTGACAAAATACTTGAAGCATGTAAGATATATACTGTGGAAATCAAAAGGCGCGTAACCTTTGAATATGCTGTGATATCGGGCGTTAACGACTCAATGGACAATGCGTGGGAACTGGCCGGAAAACTGAAAGGCATGCTGTGTCATGTCAACCTTATTCCGGTCAATCATATAGAGGACGGAGAGTTTACAAGAAGCGACAGGCAGACTATGGAAAGGTTCAAAGCTGTGCTTGAGGGCGCCGGGATTGAGACCACCATCAGGCGCGAGCTGGGGCAGGACATCAGCGCAGCATGCGGACAGCTGAGGAGAAGCGTGATCACCTATACAGATCCGAGGCGGTGGGAAGATGCGGTACGGAGTGAAGAGTGACAAGGGCTTAATGAGAGAGTCCAACGAGGACAGCTACAATATAATTGCAGGATACCCCGGTATACCTGTTTCTTTTGTAATTGCCGACGGCATGGGTGGGCATAATTCCGGAGAAATCGCCAGCAAGACGGCTGTGGATTTCATAAGCAAGCAGATAATGGAAAACCCTGAGACCTTCTCCAAGACGGAAGATATCCCTTCTTCCATCAAAAGCTTGCTTGAAAGGGCCAATTTCGAGATATTCACCATGTCCATGGAGCAGCTGTCCAATTATGGCATGGGGACCACCGTGATACTGGTGGTTGTCCTGGATAACAAGCTTTTTGCCGGGCATATAGGCGACAGCAGGCTTTATGTCGTCAGGAACAATGAAATAAAACGTCTTACCACCGACCATTCGTATGTTGAGGAATTGGTCATGTCGGGCTCCCTGACCAGGGAAGAGGCGGAAAATCACCCTAAGAAGCATGTGATTACCAGGGCGCTGGGGTGCGAGGAGAGGGTTGAAGTTGACGTTCTTACCCATGATATCCGGGAAGATGACATATTTGTCCTTTGTACCGACGGCCTGACCAACATGATATCCGAAGAAGAGATACAAAGGATTGTACTTGAAACCGATGAACCTGCGGATGCCTGCGACAAGCTTGTGGAAAGGGCCAATGCTGAAGGCGGGGAAGACAACATCACCGTGATCGTGTTTAAATACAGTTAACAGAAGAGGAAACCGGGGTGCTGGTTATGGTAGGTAAAGTACTTGGGAATAATAGGTATGAACTGATAGAGAAAATAGGCGGGGGCGGAATGGCCCTTGTTTATAAAGCCAAATGCCGTCTTTTGAACAGGTATGTTGCGATTAAGATATTGAGGCCGGAATTTACAAACGACGAAGAATTTGTAAACAGGTTTCGCATAGAAGCCCAGGCTGCGGCAAGCCTGTCCCATCCCAACATAGTTTCAATTTATGACGTGGGACAGGAAGACAACATCCATTACATAGTAATGGAACTGGTAGACGGAATCACCCTTAAGGAATATATAAATCAAAAGGGATGCCTGGACTGGGAAGAGGCAGTAGACATCACCATACAGATATGTTCTGCAATAGAACATGCTCACAGGAATCACATCGTTCACAGGGATATAAAACCCCATAATATACTGCTTACAAGGGAAGGAATCGCCAAGGTCACGGATTTTGGTATTGCCAGGGCGGTAACGTCTTCAACCATCACCATGGTGGGGAGTACCATAGGTTCCGTCCATTATTTTTCTCCCGAGCAGGCCAGGGGAGGATATATAGACGAGAAATCCGATCTTTATTCCATAGGCATAGCCATGTACGAGATGGTGACGGGACAGCTGCCCTTTAACGGGGACACTCCTGTGGCTGTGGCTTTAAAGCACATACAGGATATTCCCGTTGAGCCCATAAAGCTTAACGGGAACATTCCAAAGGGCGTAAACGATATAATAATGAAAGCCATTAAAAAGGAACAGGACAAGCGCTATCAGACGGCTTCCGACATGCTCAGCGACCTGTACAGGGTGCTGAAGGAGCCTGACGGAGGGTTTATTATTAATGAAGACTTATACGAAGACTGCCCAACAAAGAGGATGGACGCCCTGGGGAATGCAGTACTGGCCAAAAAGGATGAGTATAAGATAAAGGAAGACGAGGAAATGAAAAAAAAGAAAAAAGCCGGCGACAGACTGACAGTCGTGCTGGCGCTTATAACATCTTCCATACTTATTTTCATAGGCGGTTTTATGACCTACCGTTACGTGGTATCTTCCCTTTTGGCTGCCGAAGACAACAACTTTGTCATGGGAGATTACGTGGGACGGGATGCCGAAGAAGTGAAGGCAATGCTTGAAGAACACGGGCTTAAGGTCAAAATGAACATGAAATACAGCGATGACGTTGAAGCAGGAAAGGTAATGGCACAGGACCCTGAGGAGGGCAAGACCATAAAGCTGGGAGGATACATCGAGATTCAGCTGGATGTAAGCCAGGGTCCGCAATTGATAACCATACCTGCTTTGAGGAACACGGATTACAGATTGGCCCAGGAAACGTTGCAGCAGGAGGGACTTAAAGTTACACTCCTTGAAGAACACAGCGAGGAAGTTGGAATTGGGCTGGTCATAAGGACCGAGCCGGATGCCGGTACCGAGGTGAAGAAGGACACCGAGGTAATACTGGTAAGAAGCCTGGGACCTGAAATAAAGAAGACAATAGTGCCCAACATAATCGGGCTTACCCAGGTGGAGGCAAAGAAAAGGATTGCCGAAAGAAACCTTACATTGGGTAAAATTACACCTGAAACGGGTAGCAATTATGTAGACAAGATAATAAAACAAAGTCCGCCTGCCGGAACCGAAGTTGATGAAGGCACGCCGGTAAACTTTGAGCTGGAGGTAAGCAACGAGATCATAGTAAATAAGGTTATTCGCCTTATAATGCCTGAAAAGTATGACGATACAATGGTTGTGAGAGTGGAGATAACACCTTCGGATACCAATGTTAAGGAAGTTCTGATGCCGGATACGGAGGTTAAGAAAACCGACTTTCCTATTACGGTTGCTGTTCCGGTTCCCAAAGGAGGAAGTGTGTTAATGATGGTTTATATAAATGATATGGCATATCTGCAGGAAGTAGTTACAGGGGGGTAGCATAGTTTGGTTTCTGGCTTAATAATTAAAGGCATCGGGGGATTTTACTATGTAAATGCCGGAAATGTTCTGTATGAATGCAAAGCCAGAGGACTTTTTAGGAAAGAGGGTATTACACCGTTGCCCGGTGACAGGGTGAGGATAATCGTTATCGACGAAAAAAAAAAGACGGGAAGCATTGACGAGATCCTTCCAAGGGATACCCAGCTGGTAAGACCGGCTGTTGCCAATGTGAACCAGATGGCTGCAGTGGTGGCGGCAAAGTCACCTGAGCCTGACCTTTTGCTTTTGGATAAGCTCCTTGTTACGGCGGAGGTCAAGGGAATCGACGCAATTGTGTGCATAAACAAGATTGACCTGGATCCGGAGGAGAAATACCTGAAAATTTCTCGGGCCTATGAAACTGCAGGGTACAGGACGGTGTTGCTGAGTTCAAAGGAAAACATAGGGTTTGACGGGCTTAAGCCTTTGCTTGAAGGAAGGATAACCGTTTTCGCGGGACAATCGGGAGTAGGAAAATCGACCATTTTAAATAAAATAATGAATGCATGGGTATTGCAGACCGGGGACATAAGCGAGAAAATTGAACGGGGCAGGCATACCACCCGGCATGCCGAACTGCTTGAGCTTGATACGGGAGGATACGTGGTGGACACTCCCGGTTTTAGTTCCTTTGAACTGGAAGACATAGAGCATGACAAGCTGGACATGTTTTATCCGGAGTTTGTTCCCCATTTGGGGAAATGCAGATTTTCAGGATGCAGCCACATCACCGAACCCGGCTGTGAAGTGAAAAAGGCCCTGGAAGAAGGGGCTCTGGACAGAGGCAGGTATGAAAGATATATCTTGTTTTATAACGCCCTTAGGGAGAACAAGCCCTATAAAGGCAAGGGGAGGCAACACTAGTCCTGCTTAATTCTAACTGGGATAAGCCCCCGTCAGGCTCTTGGTGGGGAATGCTCTCCGGTGCACACTTTTGAAGGGAAGTGATGTTAATGATTAAAATTGCTCCTTCCTTACTGGCTTCGGATTTTTCAAAGCTGGGAGAGGAAATACGGAAAGTTGAGAAGGCCGGGGCTGACATGATACATATAGATGTCATGGACGGCCATTTTGTTCCCAACATAACCATCGGGCCACCGGTGATAAAGCGTCTGAGACCTGTAACCGACCTTCCTTTCGATGTACACCTTATGATTGAAAATCCTGATTTATACATAGATGATTTTATTGACGCAGGCGCGGATATTGTTACGGTACACGCTGAGGCATGCACCCATCTTCACAGGACCCTGCAGAGAATACGGCAGCGGGGAAAAAAGGCCGGCGTTGCCCTTAATCCTTCCACTTCTCTGACAGCTATTGAATGGGTACTGCAGGACGTTGACATGGTGCTGATCATGACCGTCAATCCCGGTTTCGGGGGCCAGGTATACATAGATTCCATGACCCAAAAGGTAAGGGAACTGAAATATATGGTCTTAAGAAAAGGTATAGACGTGGATATTGAAGTTGACGGGGGCATCGACCCTAATACCGCAAAAAGAGTGATACATGCAGGAGCAAATGTGCTTGTGGCCGGTACGGCGGTATTTAATGCTGATGATGCGGTTGAGATGATTACCGAGCTCAGGAAGAAGGCCGAACATGGATAAACATGGCATGCATGAACATGGTATGCACAAAGATGGTATATATAAAGATGAAATGCATCAACATGAAATGAATCAAAATGGTATGCATAAACATGCGGTAATAATAAGCAACGGACATATTGAAAGCTATGAGAGCTATAAAAAGTATCTTGACGGAGTAGGGCTAATAATCTGCGCCGACGGAGGGGCACACCATGCAAGGCGCCTTGGTGTAATGCCCCATTTGCTTATTGGGGATTTTGATTCCGTATCGCCCGGCGATCTTGAGCATTTTAAAGATGCAGGGGTTGAGGTGGTTGAATTCCCTGTGGAAAAGGATATGACCGATACGGAACTTGCAGTTGAAATAGCCCTTGAAAGAGGATACAGGGAAGTGGTGATCATAGGAGGCACGGGGACCAGGCTTGACCATACCCTGGCCAATATCTTTTTGCTTAAGAAACTGCTTGATGCAGGCGCCAGGGGAATAGTGGCGGACGACCACAATGAGATAATGCTGGTTGACCGTAAAGTGGCGCTTGAAAGAGAAGCCAACACCAAAGTTACGTTGCTGGCCCTTACCGAAAAGGTTGAAGGAATAACCACAAAAGGCCTGTATTACCCTCTTGACAATGCACAATTGCACTTCGGCTCCTCCCTGGGCGTGAGCAATGAGTTTGTGGAGGACACGGCAGAAATATCCCTTACCAATGGTTTGCTGCTTGTGATAAAGGCCAGGGATTAAAATGGGGACGGTTCTGATAAAGCCAGGAATTAAAAGACCAGGTATGAAAATAGGGGACGGCTCTGGTAAAGCAAGGAATTAAAGTGGGGACGGTTCTCAAAAAGAAAAAGGACATTTCTCTGAATGTCCTTTTTCAGATGTCGGAAATGTCCTGCACTTTTGCCTGGCAGCTGGAATTTTTCATACCGTCATATGAACATTTTTATCATGTCACCGAACATTTTCATCCTGTAATGCGTATGTTTTCAGCCTTTCATCTGAACCTCCGGTCATCTGAACTCTTCCAATAAAGCTTCATCTGAACTCTTCTAACAAGGCTTTGAAAGCCGGAAGTGAATTTTCAATGGTTTTCATGCTGACGCAGTAAGCAAGCCTGAAAAATCCCGGACACCTGAAGCCGCTTCCCGGCACTATTATCAGGTTGTATTTCATAGCTCTTCTTGCAAACTCGGTATCATCCTCTATCGGTGACTTGGGGAAAAGGTAAAAAGCACCCCCGGGTTTTATGCACTCATAGCCCATTTCTGTCAGGCTGTTGTATAAAAGATCCCGTCTTTCCTTATAAATTCCTATGTCAACAACCTGGTCAAGATTGTCGGCTATAAGCTTCTGGAACAGTGCCGGGGCATTGACAAATCCAAGAATCCTGTTGCAGTATATCAATGCTGCCATAAGAGTGTCTATATTCTCAATGGCAGGGTTTGCGACTATATAGCCTATACGCTCTCCGGGCAGCGATAGGGATTTGCTGAAAGAGTCCACCAGTATGGAGTTTTTGAATATGTTAAGTATCCTTGGAAGTTCAATGCCGTCATATACGATTTTCCTGTAAGGCTCATCGGATATCACGTAAACTGTTATGCCCAGCTCTTTTTCCTTTTCAGATATAGCCTGTGCCAGCTTCTCCAGGGTAGCGCGGTCATATACCACGCCTGTGGGATTGTTGGGAGAGTTTATGATAATGGCTTTGGTCCTGGGCGTAATATGAGCCTTTAAAGCTTCAGCATCGGGCAGGAAGGTCTTGGTGTCGGTAGGCACTATAACGCATTTGCCGTCGTAATTGCTTATGTATGAAAGGTATTCCATGAAAAAGGGTGCAAATACTATGACTTCCTCGCCGGGATTCAATAGGGATTTCAGCACCACGTTTAACGCTCCGCCTGCCCCGCAGGTCATGACTACATGGTCTCCCTTGATGGGAAGGCCGGTCTCCCTGGCATGGTATGCAGCAACTTTTTCCCTTACATCGGCATAACCGGCATTTGGCATGTATCCGTGGAGCCGGGGATTGTCCTCGGTTACCAGCCTTATCAGGTCTTCCTTTACTTTGAGTGGCGGTTCCGGGTCGGGGTTGCCCAGGGAAAAATCGAAGACTTTGTCCGGACCGTACTGTTTGCGAAGGTTTTCTCCCTGCTCAAACATTGCTCTTATAAATGATCCGCCGCTGAGGCTTTGAACTATTTTCTCAGAAAACATTGATCGGGACCTCCTTTTAAAAATGACTCAGGTTAAAAAATGGCTCAGGGTACCGGAGGGAAACCAGAACTGTTTCATAAGTCCTGCTGCTTTAAACATATCCGGTACTTTGGAATTTCAAGGATTATAAGTATTATAAAACATGTTACATTAAAATGCTTAATGCTTCAAGAAACATTTCCATTCAAATCGGTACAAATCAGATTCATTCTCTCTTCAGGTGCTCTACCCTACTTATTTTCACCTTTCATGTGATCCTTCTTAACTTGCTTACCTGTTCTTCCGAAGGAGTTACTATTATGGTTTTATAATTCTCATATGTCACCATTCCGGGTTTTGCGCCGGGGGGCTTTTTCACGTTTTTGGCTGTAGTATAGTCAACGGGCACATTTGAGGAGTGCCTGGCTTTGCTGTAGTATGCCGCAAGCATGGCCCCTTCAAGCAATGTGCTGTCAGGTATTTCTTTTTTATGCTTTCTTATTATCACATGGGAGCCGGGGATGTTTTTTGTGTGAAGCCAGATGTCACCGGATGAAGCAAGTTTTAAAGTCAGCAGGTCGTTTTGCCTGTTGTTTTTGCCGACATAAATGTCAAAACCGTCGGAAGACTTGTAACGAATGGGCTTGCTTTCTTCCACCTGCCTTTTTTGATGGATTTTTTTGCTTTGATGGATATAACCCTGGCTTACAAGTTCCTGCCTTATTTCATCTATTTCCTGGGGAGTTTCGCAGTTGTCCAGAAGCTGAAGGACGCTCTCCAGGTATTCCAGCTCTTTTTTTGTTTCCTCAAGCTGTTGACTGGCATGTGAAAATGCGCTTTTTGCCTTTGCATAGCGTTTAAAATACCTCTGTGCGTTTTCCTGCGGAGACAGGTGCGGTTCCAGGGGAATATCCACGTATTCTCCGTTTTCGCTGTAGTAGTTCAGCAGGGAAACCTTTGCAGAGTTTTGCGGGATATTGTATATGTTGGCTAAAATAAGCTCTCCGTAAAGCCTTAAGGTCTCCCTGTCAGCAGCTTCCCGCAGAGTCTCCTGCAAAAGACCCATTTTTTTGGCGCAGCGGTCAATGGAATTGCTCAAAACTTTGTATATGTCGTTCTTTTTCTGCTTCAGCCTTTCAATGCGATCCTTTTCATAATAAAAAAGGTCCAGTACCTTGCTCATGGATCCCATCTGCTTTGCATCGGGATGCATGGTTATCGGTATGCAGTGAAAATCAATGGGGCCGGAGCGGCCGGACTCACCGTTGTATATTATGCATGGCGTAAAAAGGCTTTTGGCAAGAATGTCCTTAACCTCGTGAAGGACCCGTTTCAGCATTGTGATCTGGCTTTCGGTCATGCGGTTAAAGGGAAGCCGGCTGTCAAGTCCCGCCCTGTGGCACACCTCTCTGCACAGGAAAAGGCTGAAGCCTTTGATGCTTTGAAACAGGTGTTTTTCGACTGTTGAAAAGATTTCCCGGGAAGCAGAGTCAACAAAACCGTCTATGTCCAAAGATTCCAGGCTTACCTTGTTTTGGGGGGGAGGAAGGACATACGGCCTTGTGGGCATGACTTCCCTTACGCTGCTTACCTCCGCATCCACATGCTTTATCGCATCAATTATCCTGTCATCCGAATTCAGAAGGATTATATTGCTGTGCCTGCCCATTATTTCTATGACCAGCTTTTTTTCAGTCACATCTCCCAGTTCGCTGACCGATTCTATATGAATGGTGACAATTCTTTCATAATCGTGAAACCTGACGGCATTTATTCTGCCTCCTGACAGGTGCTTCCTTAAAAGCATGCAAAACATGGGAGGTACCTGTGGATTCTCTTTTACGGTTTCGGTAAGGTGAATCCTCGGGTAATTTGCGCTGGCGCTAAGCAAAAGCTTTACGCTTTCGCCCCTGGTTCTTATGTGCATTATGATTTCATCAGCCTCAGGCTGAAAGATTTTCTCGATCCTTCCGCCCGTCAGAAGCCCTGCCAGCTCTTCTACGATGCATTTGGTTACAACTCCGTCAAAAGGCACTGTAAATGCACTCCTTATCCAAGTAGTCCTATATATCATACCACTTCCGGCTAAGGTTGCAAAGGTGAATGTCGGGGACGTTTTTGTAGGGGGACGTTTTTGCACAAATTTGCTTCGTAAATGATGGGGATAAAAGATGGGGACGTTTTTACACATTTTAGGGACGTCTTCACACAGATTTATTTCAAAATAATAGGAGCAAAAGAAGGGGATGTTTTACATAGATATAAGTAGTATGTTTCAAAAATATACATAAATAGCCTAATAAAAGGATAATATGTAAATATATGTTGACATAATGGGAATAAATGTAATATAATGTAATTACTTGGAAGCAAAGATTTTGCTTCCTATGCGCTAAAAAATATTTTGGGAGGGAGTGCTATGAAAAGGACAAGCCTTGGAAGGACAGTTTCTTACCTGCTGGTGCTGACGATGATATTTGGTCTTGTCATGGCTCAAGGTGTTGCGACCTATGCTGAAGGCGACATGGTTGAAGACGAAGTGAGTTTTGCCAGGACATTTCCTGAAACAACAAACATAACCAGGGTGTTTGCCGATCAATTACCAACCGTTAATTACCTGACACCTGAGCAGCTGGAATTCATTGCGACACGATTTGTAGGCGCTCAAAAGCTGACTCTCCCTACAACCCTGGCAATCCGCGAAATCAACCCCAATTTCCTCATGCTCCATTACCACCTTGCCGTCTGGCAGTCCGCCGTTCCTTACATAATAGACGGAATTAACTGGGGTAACGACTATGACGAGGTAACAAAACACGAGGATTGGTTCATGCACAGGTTTAACCCCGAAACGGGGGAAGTGTACAAGAATGAGGAGAACAGGGTTTATGCCTTTGACGACCACAAGTACCTGATGAACATCATGAATGAAGAGTATTATCAATACCTGAAGGACAAGCTTATACGCCAGTCCAGGGCAGGAGAATATGACGGAGTTTTCCTGGACAGCTATCATACAGCGGTTTTAAACTGGTATCTGCAAAACTATCCCGAGTATGCGGGAACTTCAGCAGCCTTTGGAACATACCCTGAGCTGGGTGAAAACATGAGCTGGAAGGAAGCTTCTGAAATCTTCATGGCTAGGCTTACAAGGGATCTGAATGAAGCAGGTCTGTACAGCTTGCCCAATCTGGGCAATTTCAACACAGGGTGGGACGATACCGATTACACCATTTCCAACGGTGGTATGACCGAAAGCGCATTCAGTTACGGCAACTCGTTCTATGACTGGCAGTTAGGAATGAACGGACACCTCAAGGTGATAAACAAGGACAAAATAAACATGTGCCAGGAGTACCTGTCCGACCCGTGGTCTTATGAGAGGAGACTGTATTACCTGGGCAATTATCTTCTCCTGAGGGGCAAATACACGTACCTCTACTATTTCTATGATACCACCATGAGCTATTATCCGGAATATGAACTTGACCTGGGAGCACCTCTTGTTTCTGCAGGAGACAACATAGACAATCTTGCTTCAAACGGGTTATATATACGCGATTTTGAAAAAGGCAAGGCTATTGTTTGTCCTCCCGGCGTCAATCCCGTACAATACCAGGTTCCTGACGACGCTGAATATATGAAGGTATCAGTTCGTGGCACAGGAGAAATAGCCCAGGACGGAACCATAAGCGGTTGGATTGAATTTGTCCCTGTTTCCGGAAGCGTGACCGTTAACCCGAGGACTTCACTTATACTTGTAAAGGATCCGTCCATCAACTGGGCATGTGCTCCCCAGTTTGCCGCAGCCTTTGATTTCTTCAAATCCAATGGAATGCTGCAGGGAGAAATATCCAACCTGATTGAGAACCTCTTCAGACAGGCACAGCACCACCTGAACAAAGGTTCCGTCCAACAGGCTGCAAAGTTCATGGAAAAAATCGCCCGGCATCTGAATAATCCTGAAGTGGAAGGATACGTGGCAGACAACGCAAAATATACTCTTACAGCATATGCAGATGCGCTGGCCAGGACATGGGAAGCCAAGTAATGTATTTGCAAAGACGTTGGAGGCCAAGTGATGCATTCATTCAGAATAAAGCTTTAGTATAGAGGTTTTGGAAAAGGCGTGAATGTATTGGAGTGACGTTCTTTTAGGGTGCAATTTGTGGATAATAAGTTCTTTGGGTAATTGTTGAATAAGTAAGCTTAAATATTGACTTGGGGGCATGCCCCCAAGTTTTTTTTGGGATCTGATGCTTGGGATCTATAAAATATATTTGGGGACGTTTCTGCTCAAAAATGTAGGGACGTCCCCGTTTATGTTTTTCTAAGTGCTGAAAAGTCTTCAGTTATGTAAAGAGGGTCGTTTCCGCATATACTGCCAAAAGTGAAGAAACGTCCCCATATAAAAAGTGCAAAAAGTGAAGAAACGTCCCCAGGTAAAACGTCACCGATAAAAAGTGTAAAAACGTCCCCAATTTGTGAAACAAAAAGTGAAAAAACGTCCCCATTTTGTATCCTGTGATATGGTATAATAAAAATACAATAATGATGTATATTCTGGAAAGTATTGCAAAACGGGGTGTGCTAAGGTCTATGGTAATAGGTGTTTGCAGGATGGTCCTTGGAATAGATAATGCATTTTCCCTGAAAGAGAAAAGAAGTGTTGTGAAAAGTATTATCGAAAGGCTAAAATCAAGATATAACATATCGGTTGCAGAAGTGGGCTTCAATGACAAGTGGAAGAATGCAGTAATAGGTGTGGCCTGTGTATCCAACGAGGCCGCTCATGCAGACAGCATGCTGGCAAGCGTGGTAAACTTTGTTGAAAACGACGGAAGGGCAGTTCTTATTGATTATTCCACCGAAACAATTCATACGGGCTGAAATCAGTTAAAAATCAATAAATTATAAAATTAAACTAAAAAAATACAAATCATAAAAATAGAATTTGTTTTATACTGGGATATAGATAGTACTGATAATTCAGAGAAAAATCCATCAGAAAAAGCTTATTCATAAGGTGATCACACATATGAATTCAAAGGAAAGAATTGAAGGCGCCTTTAATAAGGCTGAAACCGACAAGGTCCCCATTAACCACAGGGGGTTTTCTTCCAGGGCCGCTTCGTATATCCTGGGGCGTGAGGCATTTGTGGGAGGAGGCATACAGCAGTGGAGGGAAGCAAAATCATTATGGGAAGGCTGGCATGACGAGTTTATTGAACGTTCCTTCCAGGATGCCGTTGAAGTATCCCTGAAAACAAACCAGGACATCATAAGACCTACATATTGGAGAGCGAGACAAAAACCCACAAGAAAAATCGATGAGTATACATATTTATATGAATACGGAAGCGAAAACGAATGGAAAGTCCTTCGCTTTGACCCGGTAAGCGAACAGGCAAGCATAACTCATTATCACCATAATCGTCTGACCCTGGAAGATCTTAAGCAAAGGGTCATAGAAGAAGAGAAATACGTCTCAGATTATGAGCCCACTGAGGACATTTTCTCCCTGAACATAAGGGCACAGAAGCTGTATGGAAATGAAAAGGTTATAGAGGTGGGAGGCATTGATATCGGCATTCCCATAAATGAACCTGAAATCTGGTTTGAGGCCATGCTGGTCGATCCGGGTCTTGTACGGGCCAAGATTAACATCCAGGTTGAAATGGCCAGAAAAAACGTGGAATTCCTGTCCCGATACGGTTTTCGTTATGTTTTCGGCGGGGCTGATTTTGCTTCAGACAGCGGCCCCATGTATTCTCCGAAATTGTTCGATGAATTGATTCTCCCAGGGCTAAAAGAGATATGTTCCATCTGCCATGAGCACGGAGTAAAATTCCTGTTTGCCAGCGATGGCAATCTCTGGCCGGTTGCAGAAAGCCTTTTTGGCAAGTCAGGAGTGGACGGCTATTTTGAAATTGACAGAAGAGCGGGAATGGATCTTGAAAAATTAAGAAACAAATATCCGAATCTGACATTACTGGGAAACATAAGCTCCTGGACCTTGAGCCAGAGGACAAAAGAAGACGTTAGGAATGAAGTCCTTTCATGCCTTGAAGTTGCAAAAAAATACAGTGGAGTAATAGTAGGCCTATCCAATTATATTCAGCCTGAAACTCCCCATGAGAATATAGATGTTTTGATTGAAACATTGGAAGCCAACAGGTAAATGTGCCGTCAGGTATAAGAGTTTTTATGAGGAGTGAACAGAATGGCAAGGTATGTAAGGGTAAGCACAATAGCCGTTCGTCCCAAATGTGTCGATTTGGGTTCAGGGTTTCAAGGGGCGGTTGAGAAAGTTATTGAGCACTTAAAGAGTGAAGTGGAGCAGGTTTTGCCAGATAAACCTGACCTGATAGTCCTGCCTGAGGCTTGTGACTGTCCACGGGGCGTTTCTTTCAAAGAAGCGAAAGAGTATTACAAATGTCGTGGAGACCAGGTGCTGGAATTCTTCTCCAGTATTGCCAGGGACAATAACTGCAATATAGCCTATTCTGCCATAAGGGAAGGAAACGATGGCCTGTGGAGGAACTCTACCTGCATAATCGACAGATCAGGCAAGGTTATAGGTACATACAGCAAGAATTATCCCACCATACTTGAGGTGGAGAATCTGGATATATCATGCGAAGAGAATGCGCCTATCATTGAATGCGATTTTGGGCGCGTGGCATGTGCCATTTGTTTTGATCTGAACTTTGATGAACTGAGGATGAAATATGCGAAGCTGAATCCCGATATTGTGATTTTCTCTTCAATGTTTCACGGAGGCCTTTTGCAGAGCTACTGGGCATACACATGCCGCTGCCACTTTGTAGGCGCTATATCCGACGGGCTGACAAGCTCTGTCATTTCCCCGGTGGGACAGGTAATCGCATCAAGCACCAATTACTACAACTTCGTCACTGCTGACATTAACCTGGACTGCCGGGTGGTGCATCTTGACTTCAACATGGATCGCATCAGGGCGGCACGTGAAAAATATAAAGACAAAGTGAAGGTTACCGATCCAGGATATATCGGAGCCGTCCTGATTTCAAGTGAAACGGACGAATTTACCGCAGACGACATAATTAAAGAATTCGGCATAGAATACCTGGATGACTATTTTGACAGGTATCTTAATTTCAGGCAGCAGCGGCTTTCTTTGTAAGGTTCTGCAAAGTTATTTGCGATATTTGCAAGGTTGTGCAAAATTAGTTTTGAGATTTTGCAAAATTATTTGCTAGAATCAGCTAAATTAGGGAAATATAGCAGGAAAGTTATAAATTCTAAGCAAGAGAGTTATAAAATCTGAAGAATTTTTACGCTGAAATGCTTACCAGAGTGAACCGGGAGGGATAATTATGTACAGGATTTCCATGTTGCCCAATAATGACAGGATTAAAGAAATTTTTTCGGATGACCATATCAGAGAATTAAAAGAATACGGGAATGTCGTCATAAACGAAGAAAACAAGAATCCAGGCCCTGAACGCGTAAAGGAGCTTATCAGGGATGCCGATATAGCAATCACATCCTGGGGCTGCCCCAGGCTTACGGGGGATATACTGGACGCTGCACCTGATCTGAAGATTGTGATACATGCAGCAGGGAGCGTTAAGGGGATTGTTTCACCGGAGCTGTGGGAGAGGGGCATCCGGGTGGTTAGCTCCGCGGAACCCCTTGCCATAGGAGTTGCGGAAACAACTCTTGGCCTTGCCATAACCACTATAAAGCACGTCTGGTGGCTGAATCAGAGTCTTGAGCGTGGAGGATGGAGTGAAGAATCATATAAGGTAAGGGAACTGTATGACATTACCGTGGGCATTATTGGAGCAAGCAGAGTGGGAAGGCATTTTATAAGGCTTTTGCGCAATTTCGATGTGGATATCCTGGTATACGACCCTTACCTTACCGGGGAAAAGGCCGAGGAACTGGGAGTAGAAAAGACAGCGCTTGAGGACCTTATAAAGAGGTCGGACATAGTATCGGTTCATGCGCCTGAACTTCCTTCCACATACAGGATGCTTAACAAAGAGAGGCTTGAGCTTTTAAAGGACGGGGCAATCCTTATAAACACCGCCCGCGGGTCCCTGATAGATGAAGAAGCCCTTGTCGATGTGCTGAAAAGAAAGCGGATATATGCATGCATCGATGTAACCGATCCTGAACCTCCTAAAGATGACCATCCTTTCAGAACCCTGCCAAATGTAATCCTGACACCTCATATAGCAGGACTTGCCACCAACGGAAGAAAAAGAATAGGGCGTTATGTATTGGACGAGCTAAAGAGGTACTTTGCCGGAGAAAAGCTGGATGGAGAAGTTGTTAAGAGCATGCTGGAGTACATTGCATGAGACGGTTACGTTCCATCGGTTAATGCACAGCCTGGAGGATGGAATTTTATGTAATAGGGTTAACCATCCCTTGGAGCCAAAAGGCTTCAGGTGGTCCTGGTGCCTTCGATAAAATTGATGAGGTGAAGTTTATGTATTTCAAGCAGGTCAATGTTATGTGGATTGGGAAACTTCAGTACGAATCGGGTTTTATCCTGCCCAGCCACAAGCATAACTTCTTTCAGATATTTTACTTTTTGGAAGGCACGGGCAGCATGGAAACAGATTACGACACATACTCCCTGACAAGCGATATTATGTTTCTTTGTCCTCCGGGATGCTACCACGAAATGAGATGCGATAAAAAAGGAACTATGAGAACCATAGAGGTTAAATTCAGCATTAAGAACAATGAAATGTACAGGGATATGAAAAATATAAGCGGCTGCATAAATGCTAATGACACCGAGATAAGAAATGTCATGGAATGCCTTGTAAGAGAAGCGGTAAGCAAGGATACTCTTTCCAGGGATATTATCAATATGGAGATGGCCCTCATCCTTATCAAAATTCTAAGGCGCCTGAATAATAAAAAAACAGAAGGGATTGTTTTTTTGGATACCAGCATATCAAACTACTCGGGTCCCAGGGAGATTTTCAAGAAAATATTCGATTATATCAATAATAACCTTAATACTCAGATAAGCCTGGAAGATCTGGCAAGTATAGCCGGGCATAATTCCAACTACCTGTGCAGGATATTTAAAAAAGAATTCGGAGTAACTCCCATAAAGTATATAAACGATTTGAAACTGTCAAAAGCCAAGGATCTGTTGAGAAACTCCAATATGACCATAACTGAAATCGCTGAAACGTTAGGCTTTTATTCAGTTCATTATTTCAGCAAATTTTTCAAAGAAAAAGAGGATATGTCTCCTCTTGAATTCAGGAAAGCAGTCAGTAACATAAATATCAAGTTGGACGATGATTTCGACAACAAAATGCTGTTCGGGAAGGTGAGATATAATTAATGATAAGAATTGTTAGAACAAACAGCAATTTTGAGCGTGAAGAGTTCATCGCTCCCTTTGGGTTTAAAGGAGGGTATTCGGACGGGCAATGGCAGACCGTGGTAAGGCTGGAAACAGAGTCTGGAGCCAGTGCTATAGGGCTTGGGGTACAGGGCATACTTTGGTCGGATGCCAATGTGTTTTCTTCATTTTCCCAGGCTGCTTCAAACAGCGTTATGTTTCTGATGACGGAATATGCCTTAAAAAAGGCAAAAGAGATACCTTTCGAAACTCCCATGGATCTTATGGAACAGCTCCTTCCACTGGTTTACGATTATGGTAAAAAGATCACGCAAAATGACAGGCTGCGTATGACTTTTGCCTTAAATGCCCTTGTGGCAGTGGACAATGCAGCCTGGATTGTGTATTGCAGGGAGAAAGGTATAAATTCTTTTGATGACATGATCCCTGAGGATGTTCGTCCTGCTCTTTCCTTCCGTCACGGTAAAGTTGCCGCCATTCCGCTCATGTCATACGGTGTGAGCCTGGAAGACGTGGTAAAAGCGGTAAGAGACGGGTACTTCTTTATGAAAATAAAGATAGGTTCTGACCCGGAAAAGGACGGAGATCCCGAAAAAATGCTGGAATGGGATAAGAAGCGCCTTTCGGATATACACAATGCCATAAAGGATATGAGGACGCCCCACACAGAAAGCGGTTACATACCGTACTATCTAGATGCCAACGGCCGCTACGACAGCCGTGACAGGTTGATGAGGCTTCTGGACCATGCTGACAGAATAGGCGCTTTGGAGAGGATAATGATCCTGGAGGAGCCTTTCCCGGAGGAGTACAAGACAGATGTAAGCGATATACCTGTAAGGCTTGCAGCCGATGAAAGCGCACATTCAGACAAGGATGCGATAGAAAGGATTGAGCTGGGGTACAGGGCAATAGCGCTAAAGCCCATTGCAAAGACTGTGAGCATGAGTTTTAAAATAGCAAAGGCTGCTCATGATAGGGGAATCCCCTGCTTCTGTGCGGATCTTACCGTTACTCCAATAATGGTGGACTGGAACAAAAACTTCGCTGCCAGACTTGCGCCCCTGCCCGGAATGAGAATAGGAGTGCTGGAAACCAACGGGCACCAGAACTACAGCAGATGGCAGGAACTGCAATCATTCCACCCCCGCTACGGAGCCAGGTGGATGGAAGTGGTTGACGGGGTGTTCAACCTGGATGACGATTTTTACGCAACCAGCGGAGGAATCTTTGATGAAAGTGAGCATTATGCTTCACTGGTTAAGTGATATTAAAAAACATCATGAAAACAATTGAACGGAGGTAATGCATATAGTGATAGGTTTTGGAATCATAGGGTGCGGAATGATTTCCAGATGGCATGCCAATGCTGTTTTGAGCATAGAGGGAGCCAGGCTTGCAGGTGCGACTGATGTGAGCAAAGAGTCCAGGGAAGCCTTCGGACGGGAATTTGGAATACCCGTATATAATTCAGTTGATGAGATGCTTTCATCTCCGGATATTCATGTAGTAAGCATCTGCACACCCAGCGGCCTTCACACTCCGTTAGCCATTAAAGCAGCCAGGGCAGGAAAGCACATTGTTGTAGAAAAGCCTATGTCCATAAACCTTAAAGAGTGTGATGAGCTGATAGAAGCTGTAGAAGAAAATCGTGTTAAGCTGACGGTAATATCCCAGCTAAGGTTCTCCCCGGCTGTAGCCAGGATTAAGGAGGCTGTAGAAAGGGGAGCCCTGGGCAGGCTTTTGACGGGTGATATTTATATGAAATATTACAGATCCCAGGAGTATTACGACAGGAGCGGCTGGAGAGGCACCTGGGCGATGGATGGGGGAGGAGCCCTTATGAACCAGGGGATTCATGGGGTAGACCTGCTGCAGTACATAATGGGACCTGTAAAGTCGGTATTTGCCCACACAAGGACAATGGTAAGGAAGATTGAAGTGGAGGACACCGCATCGGCCTTGCTTGAATTCAAAAACGGCGCACTTGGGGTTATACAGGCTACGACTTCAATATACCCGGGTTCGCCAAGAAGGCTTGAGATCAATGGCGACAGGGGTAGCATAGTGCTGGAAGAAGACAGCATGGTAAGCTGGGACATACAGGGAGAGGAGATTCCCCCGGATATTCAGATTAAAAAAGCAACCAATGTCGCGTCAAGCGATCCTGCAGCCATCAGTATTGAAGGGCATTTAAGGCAGATGAGGGACATGGTGGATGCCATCAGGAATGACAGGAAACCCTTGGTGGATGTGTATGAAGGCAGAAAGCCCATAGAGATAATAATGGCTATATATGAATCCTCAAGGACAGGTAAACTGGTTGAACTATAGTTGAAAAGTACTTGCGCTCACTAGAACCTGAATCTAGTGATTCCTTGCAAAACTGGTTGAGCTTTAGTGGAAAAGAATCTGTGCCTAGCTGAAACTATAGGCGAAATGGATGTGAAGAAGGGAACAATCGCTGCTTCGCTATTTGTCTAAAAGAAGAAAGGGGCCTTTTTATGATAAAGATTGGTGTAGTAAACATTGATGTATCTCATCCGAAAGCTTTTGCCGAGTATTTAATGAAGGGCAACCGTGCCCGCTATACAGCCGTATATAACGACGGATTCCGCGGGGACGATGAAGTGGAAGCTTTTATAAGGAAATACAACCTGGAAAGGCGCTGCAGCACGGTGGAAGAGCTTGCGGAAATTGTGGATATCGGTTTTGTACAGGGATGCAACTGGGACAAACACCTGCAATACGCTATGCCGTTTATAGAACGCAATAAGCCGGTGTTTATCGATAAGCCTATAGTCGGGAAAATAGCTGATGTCAAAAAGCTGGAGGAGCTTGCGGCAAAAGGCGCTGTGATCCTGGGAAGCTCGTCTATCCGGTATGCGGAGGAAATTGTGAAATTTGCTTCCATGCCTGAGGAGGAAAGGGGCAAAATCGTAAATGTGTTCGGTACGTGCGGGGTGGATGAGTTCAATTATGGCATCCACATAGTAGAGGGTATAGGAGGACTGATACCATCCAATGCCATTTCCTGCAGATTTGTTGGAAGAGGAGAAGTTGACGGGAAGAAGTGCGAAACTTTCTTTATCCGCTATGAAAACGGCTGTACTGCCATATACAATACATTACATGGCACCTGGTCCCAAAATGAAGTGGTGGTCATGACTACAAAGGATACTTACCAGTTCCGTATTACCAGCGATGTATATGCTGCTTTGCTTGACAGGATATGTGATTACATGGAAACCGGCAGGAATACACTGGCTCCTGTACACAAACTCACAGAATCCATCAGGATAATGCTGGCAGGAAGGATTTCAAGGGAAAATAATGGAATAGAGGTTAAGCTTACAGATATACCTGACGATGATCCAGGATTTGACGGCTATGAGTTTGAAAAGAAATATGCCGCAGCTGCTTCGAAAATTTATTTGAAATAGTGTTATTCAATAGACGGATGAAGGTTTTCATATTAAAGTGTAAGGATAGAGGTTTTACTATTAAAGCATAGGGATAGTGGTTTTAAATTAAAATATAGGGATGGAGCTTTTCCGATTATGTTGTTGAGACGGAAGTTTTTTCAATTGATTTTGTAATGAAAGGGCTTGCATTACCAATAAAAATATACTAGAATATATTGTGCATGTAATTTGGGGTGTAGCCGATCCGGCAGAAAGCTTGTGAGCAAGCTGCACCCATTAATGTGCACGAGAAAGTATTTTGTACTTGATAAATTGCATAAAGCAAGATACAATAAAGTTGTTGATGGGGCATTAGCGCAGTTGGGAGCGCATCACACTGGCAGTGTGGGGGTCAGGGGTTCGAGTCCCCTATGCTCCACCAGAAGAGAGCCAGGCGAACACAATTCGTTCGTCCGGCTTTTGTTCTAACGAATGAAACCCTGGAGAGATGATACCTTCAGGGTTATTCTTTTTTTCTCTTTCTTTTTTGGTTGCCTTTTATTACTCTTATTTCAACTATTTGCCTGGATTGCTTTTCAGCAAGTGCATCGATCTTTTTTTCCAAAACCTCGAGATTTTCATATACTTTTGAATACCCTTCCAGGAAAGCCTTGACAGCGGGTTTGATGTCATTTTCAATAGTTAAGCTAATTTAATCATCCTTTTTTCTTCCTAATGATATTTAAACCTTTTTGCACAAAATTATCAACTGTTATTTCTGTAATAAAATGGTAGGATTAGAGTTCAAAAGATAATAATGTATAAAAAAAACGTAAGAATCTGAAAAGCTTATTTTAGCTACAGGTACTATACTTTAATTAACAGATAAATCTGTAATTAGTCTATAAGGGGAAGTAGCCATGGAAGACATTTATTTATCAGATTATCAGCCTGAAAGCGAGCTTATGGTTGAATGTCATGATATTTCTTATCCTAAATTTCCGGTAATTGATTTTCATACGCATTATGGATGGGGAAACAAAAAATACCATCTCAAAACTGAAATGGAGTTCCTTGACGGCCTGGGGGTAAAAGGACTGGTTAACCTTGACGGTGGCTGGGGTGAGAGACTTGATACAGCAATGAAGTTTTTCGCTGACTACAGGGATAAAATTGTCATATTTGGAAATCTTGATTTTAGTGGTATTGACGAAAAGGGATATACAAGCAGGCTTGTAAATACGCTTAAGGAATCATACAAGAAAGGCATAAAAGGATTGAAAGTATTCAAGAGCCTTAGTTTAAATCTTACGGATAAAAACGGTAAGCATATACGCGCAGATGATAAAAGACTGAAGCCGGTATGGGAAACGGCAGGAGAACTGAACATACCCGTACTCATTCATATAGCTGATCCGGTTGCTTTTTTTAAGAGAGTCGATGAAAAAAATGAACAATTCAGTCAGTTAAGGAGAAATCCCCATTATCAACTTTACGGACATGAATTCACTTTTGAGCAGTTAATGGAAATGCAGCACAATTTACTTGCGGAAAATCCTCATACAACATTTGTAGTCGCTCACGTTGGTTCATATTCTGAGAATCTGGGATTTGTATCCAGGCAGCTGGATGAATTTCCCAATATGTACATTGATGTTTCAGCAAGGCTTGATGAACTGGGAAGGCAGCCTTATACAGCGAGAAAGTTTCTTATGAAATATAGCGACAGAATTCTTTTTGGTACTGATACAGCGCCAACCCAGGCTGAATTCAACACTGCTTATTATAAAGCTTTTTACAGGCATTTGGAGACATATGATGAATATTTCCAGTATGCATTAACTGAGTTTAAGGGAAGATGGAAGATTTATGGTGTTGGATTACCTGATGATGTGCTTAAGAAGATCTATTATGAAAATGCAGTAAAACTTGTTCCTGAATTTAAGAAATGCCTGGAATAATTTGAACATAAGATTTATTTAATTCCCAAAGGAGGACTTGGCTTGCTGAAAATATCGATTATCGGAGCAGGAAGCAAATTCACTCAGCATATTATCACGGACATTTTAAGTATAAGTGATTTGGATGAGGGGTTATTTGCCCTTGTGGATATCGATTCGCGCAGACTTGAACTGGCGAAAAAAATCACAGAAAAGATCATAGAACTGACAGGGAAAAATTGGTCCGTAACAGCTTCAACTGAGCGTAAAGAGGTAATAGCAGGGTCGGATTTCGTAATAAACCAGATAGAAGTAGCAGGACTTGATACGGTGAAAAATGAATTTGAAATACCGTTAAAGTATGGAGTCAAGCAATGCATCGGGGATACAATGGGTCCTGGAGGATTATTTAAAATACTTCGAACTGTTCCGGCATGGCTTGAGATTATAAAGGACGTGGAAGAATTATGCCCTGATACGCTGTTATTAAATTATGCAAATCCCATGTCGGCAATGACTCTGGCAGCAGTCAGATCAACAGGTATACCTGTTGTAGGATTGTGTCATTCAATTCAGGGAACCTCTCATCAACTTGCAGATTATCTCGGTGTGCCCTATGAAGAACTGAAGTGGAAATGTGCTGGAATTAATCACATGTCCTGGTTTGTAGAGCTTACACACAAAGGGAAGGATATGTACCCGGTTTTGCTTGAAAAGATAAAGGATCCGGAATTTCTTGCAAAAGATCCTGTCAGGTTTGATGCTCTGAAATATTTAGGAGCGTTTGTATCAGAATCAAGCGGGCATTTTTCGGAATATGTCCCCTATTACAGAAAGAGACAGGATCTGATCGATAAACACTGCGGAAAGGATTATAACGGCGCAACCGGATTTTACGCATCTAGCTGGCCTGAAAGAAGGAGAAAGAATGATGAGGGAATAATAAACAAGCTTTCCGGTGCAGAGCCAATTAAACTTGAAACAAGTAATGAATACGCAGCTGTAATTATCGAGGGAGTTGTAAAAAATATTCCCAAAGTAATATACGGAAATGTTTTGAACAAAGGATTAATTGAGAATCTCCCGTTTGAAGGAGTGGTTGAAGTTGCATGCATGATAAATGGAAATGGCATTAATCCATGCCACTTTGGGAAACTGCCTGAACACTTGGCTGCTTTAAACCGTTCATGTATGTCATTTTTTGATCTTGCAGTTACAGCGGTAATGGAACAAAGCAGAGAAGCTGCATTACATGCACTAATGCTGGATCCTCTTACGGCTGCTGTTTGCTCTCCATCGGAAATAAGCAGTATGTTTGATGAATTGTATGAAGCAGACAAAGAATACATAATTGAGCTAAAATAGGCAAGCTGTTGGGATCTCGTAATGGCATGATTATAAGGATAATAAGTAGAAAAAAAAGATAATAATTTCTAAATACAACATCAAGAGGCCAAATTATAATTGAATCAGATGATAAATGATTACCGAGATTGTACACCTTGCTAGGTCTTCAAACAATTCTAGAATAATCACTTAAGGAAACAAGCCAGCATCAGTCAACTTAATTTTCCAACATAAGTTCATATTGAATATTTCAATGCAGTTACGCATGAAGCTTTATCAATTGACCGGATCGCTTGTTTCGGAAAAGTGATGTTCTATAATTGTTCGAAATATATCAAGTAATTTTAAGCATTGTAGCGGGGGGAATTTTATGAAAAAGCTTTTGGCAATTGGCTTGTCTGTTCTGCTTATGGCTGTTAGCCTGATGGGGTGTGGCAGCAAGCAAGAGACGACATCATCCAAAACAACGACAGGTACAACACAGCAAGGTACAACTCAACAAGCTGCAACTCAGCAGGAAACTACCCAGGAAGAAACAAAAAAGACATTGAAGGATGCAACCCTGGAATTCTACATCTGGAATGAAGCTCAGCTGGAAGGTATGAGCAGAATAATTGAAGGTTTCAACAAAATCTATCCCAATGTAAAAGTAAATCTTCAGGTTATTCCTACCAATCAGTACAAAACAAAGCTGCAGACGACATTACCTTCAGGTACAGGCGCAGATATTTTCTGGCTGAATGCCGGTGATGCAGCACAATTTATGCCATCAGGCCTTATTATGGAGTTGCAGTCATTAATTGACAGAGACAAGGTGGACATGACTCCGTTTCCTGAAACCATTAAAAAACTCTATACTTATGAGGGTAAACTGTATGGCATACCAAAAGATTATGACACCATAGGATTGTGGTTCAATAAAGAGATGTTTGATAAAGTAGGGCTAAAATATCCTGATGATACCTGGACCTGGAATGACGTGCTTGAAAACGCCAAAAAACTGACCATCAGAAATAGCGACGGTACTGTAGAACAATATGGTTTTATTGTCCATCCGACACCTCAAGGCTGCCTCAACAATTTCATTCTCCAGAACGGAGGATTTGTATATGATCCTGAGACCGGCGAGCCGGTTATTAATTCTCCACAGAATATAGAAACCTTCAAGTTCCTCTTGGATATGATAAATGTTCATAAAGTATCACCAACGTACGCAGAACTTCAGGAAGTTAACCAGAGAAATATGTTCCTTAGCGGAAAAGCAGCAATGCTTACTGATGGTTCATGGCTGGCCAAAAACTTCTATGAAGCAATGGGTGATAAACTTGGTTTGGCTCCGCTGCCCAAGAATAAGCAAAGAGGAGTTATGATCCATGGTCTCGCATTCGTGGGCGCAGCCAAAACAAAATATCCTGAACAAGTTTGGGAATTCTTGAAATATTGCGCAACTCCTGAAGCTCAGAGGGCACAGGCAGGGGTCATAATACCGGCCTATAAGGGTATGGAACAAGGTTACTATGATATGGTTCCTCAGTTACCTCTGAAGATACTGACGGATGCGGTAAGTTACTCTTACTCAAACTTTATTCCGCTCAGGAACGCAGCAGAAGTAAGTAAAGCCATTAACGATGAATATATTAATATGTTCATGGGCTTAAAGGATGTGGAGACAGCTCTGAATGATGCTCAGAAGAATGCAACTGAAGCGTTTCATAAATAAATAATTGACTCAAGGTGACATTCATGAATAGCCGGTAAAAAGTGCTATTCGTGTATGTCACCTTTTCTAAATAAGCGCAGCTATATCGAAAGGAGCAAAATTTCTTATGAAAAATGAGTCTTCTGCCATCAAGAGATTTCTTGATAAAAAGGTAACCAGAAAGTCACACAACCTGAATAAAAGTGAATGGCTATACGGTTATCTTTTAATTACACCTCTGTTAACAGGACTCATGATATTTTTGTTTATACCAATGATTCAGTCTTTCTATATGTCATTGACAGACTGGAATGTTTTAAATGAGCCGAAATTTATAGGACTGCAAAACTATAAAACTGCATTTACTGATAAAGGCATACTCAGAGAACTGTATAACACTATTTATTATACTATTGGTACAGTACCGGCAGGTATCTTCATATCTACTTTTATAGCATATTTACTGTCAAAGAATTTGAGAGGAACCAGCATATACAAGACTATATATTTTCTTCCTATAATTACGATGAGTGCAGCAATTGCTATCGTGTGGCAGTGGATGTTCAACTCAAAGATGGGACTTGTTAATGAGTTTCTGCGGATTTTTGGTATAAAGGGCCCTATGTGGCTTGGCGATCCAAAGTGGATAATGCCTGCAATAATAATAGTATCTGTCTGGAAGAGTATCGGCAACAATGTAATTATCCTCATGGCAGGCTTAAGGGACATACCAACTACTTATTACGAAGCGGCTGAAATTGATGGAGCCAAAGGTTGGCACAAATTCTGGTATATAACCATACCGCTTTTAACACCTACTTTATTCTTTTTAAGTACGATGGGACTTATAGGTTCACTCAAAGTTTTTGACCTGATAATGCTTTTTAATAACGGTGCAACTTCCGGTCCAATGCTTGAAGCTACTAAAACCATAGTTTATGGAATATATACAAATGGTTTTACATTCTTAAAGATGGGTTATGCATCAGCTGAAGCAGTATTGTTGTTTGTTTTAATAATGATAGTTACCGGAATCCAGTTCTTTTTCCAGAAAAAATGGGTTCATTACTATTAAAGTAATCAGAGCTTAAATGCGGAGGGAGAAATAATTCGATGACGAACAGAATGCCTTTGATATTCAAAATCATAGCATATGTGATATTAACTGCTGGTGCTGTAACAATGTTATTGCCGTTTGTATGGATGTTTCTGACTTCGTTTAAAACCTTTGCCGAAACCATGCAGGTACCGATAGTGTGGATACCAAGGAAATTCACCCTGGACAATTTCCAGAGGGTTTTAAGCCGCTTTGATTTTGCAAGGTATTACATGAACACAATAATAGTTTCTGTAGGTACAACTGTTCTGCAGCTTACAATATGTTCACTGGCAGCTTTCTCTTTCGGCAGACTTAAATATCCTGGCAGAGATAAACTATTCTTCCTCATATTAAGTGTACTTATGGTTCCCGGCCAATTAACCCTGATACCAAAATATAATTTAATGATAAAGCTGGGATGGATTAACACTTTTAAAGCATTGATTATTCCTGGTATATTCAGTGCATACGGCACCTTTTTCTTAAGACAGTTTTATATGACTATTCCTATTGAGCTTGATGAATCTGCTAAAATCGATGGCTGTTCACCAATAGGTATATATTTAAGAATTGTTCTGCCACTGACAAGAAATGCACTTATAGCTCTTGGTATTTTCACATTAATAGGTGAATGGAATGAGTTATTATGGCCTCTTATAGTAACCAACAAAGAAAGCATGAGGCTCCTTTCAACCGGTGTTGCGTTACTGGTAGGTGAACACCTTACAGAATACAACATATATATGGCTGCAGCAGTATTGGCAACAGCGCCCATGATATTTGTATACATACTTGCACAGAAATACATCATAGATGGAGTGGCTATAACAGGTATTAAAGCTTAATTCCTTAATGTGCTGACAATCCGGAGGTCCGGGCAACATGATGATAAATTTACCTTATGGAAAAGAGAGAATAGAGTTCTTTGTTGAGGATAAATATTTTTGTGAACTTGTGGAACCAAACAATGTAAAGGCTGCTGAAAATGTATATGATGAAATTATTAAATCCCTTGATAATCCCATAGGCGGCAAAAGGCTTGAAGATATAATAAAGCCGGGTCAGAAGGTTAATATTATCAGCGACGATATTACCAGACCTACGCCTGTAAACGAAATACTTCCGGCATTGCTGGAGCGATTGGAAAGACTGGGGATAGAGAGAAATGACGTAAAAATAGTTATGGCACTTGGCAGCCACAGATATATGACCGAACATGAAATGATTCAGAAAGTAGGCAAAGAAATATATGAACAATACAAGGTAGTGAATTCCGAGTTCAGGAATGAGAAGGATCTTGTACATATGGGGACGGCACCCGGTGGTGTTGAAATTTATGCATCCAGGATTGCAGTTGAGTGTGATATAAGAATAGGGATCGGGAATATAGTGCCTCATCCGACAATGGGATGGTCAGGTGGCGCCAAGATTCTTTTCCCGGGGGTAACAGGTGAAAAGACCGTATCGCAGTTCCATATGCAGCAGGGACGTGAAGAAAGAAATATGTTCGGCATGGAGAATTGTCCTGTAAGACTAAATGTTGAAAAGTGGGTTGACAATATTGGACTCCATTTTATTATAAATACGGTTTTGACCAATGATTTTAAGATTTATAAAGTGGTTTCCGGCGATTATGTAAAAGCACAAAGGAAAGGTGTGGAGTATGCAAAGGAAGTATATGGGAAAAGGCTGAAGAAGAAAGCGGATATAATAGTGATCAGCTCTTATCCTTCCGATATGGATTTATGGCAGTCAACAAAAGGAGTTTTATGTGCAGATAACGGCCTGAACGACGGGGGGACAGTTATCCTTGTAAGTCCCAACTATGAAGGGGTGGGACCGCATCCGCAATTTGCAAGATACATGGGTATGGATAATTCTCCTGATATTCTTGAAGCCTATTTTAACGGAGAAATAGATGTGGAAGATCCGCTGGGGCTTTCTGTTGGTGCGGCAATGTCCAGAATAAGGCAGAGGAGAAATCTTGTAATAGTAAGTGACGGAATAAGTAAGGAAGAAGCAGAAACCTGCGGAATGAGATATTATCCCTTAAAAGACATTCAAAAAGCAATAGATGAGGCTGTCAGGAAATATGAAAATCCAACGGTTACAGCTGTAACCCATGGAGGAGAAACATACATCTATTGTTAATTTAGTACGTAAATGTGTCCGGAAATTAATAAACAATAAAAAATGTTTGGAGTGAAAAATTTGGCGCTTATCCATTGTAACTTCTTTTCTGAAGTTCTTGGCTTATCAGCTTCCATGTACGTTATACTTCCCCAGAAAACATACGGTCAGACAGGCATGACAGGTGTAACAATCAAAGACAGGCATCCGGTCCTTTATCTGCTCCACGGGCGTACTGATGATCATACCATATGGCTCAGGAGGACTTCTGTTGAAAGATATGTTGCACCTTTGGGTCTGGCAGTTGTAATGCCTGAAGTCCACAGAAGCTTTTATACTGACATGGCAAACGGTTATAAATACTGGACTTTTATAAGTGAAGAGCTGCCGGAGATTGTAAAATCCTTTTTTAATCTGTCGGATAAAAGAGAGGATACTTTTGTGGCAGGAATATCAATGGGAGGTTATGGAGCTTTTAAGCTGGCCTTAAGTAAGCCTGAATGCTTCGCAGCTGCAGCAAGTTTATCGGGGGCTTTGGATATTGTTGATACAGTTAATAATGTAACAGGTATTACGGAGTATGAGTGGAGCAGCATTTTTGGGGATCTTAAAAAATTGCCCGGCAGCAGCAATGATCTGTTTCATCTTGCAAATGCAGCAGCGGCTTCCGGGAAGGTGTTACCGAAGCTTTATCAGTGCTGCGGTACGGAAGATTTTCTTTACAAATCAAATGTAAGATTCAGAGACCACGCCAGGAGTCTGAATCTTGATTTAACTTATGTAGAGGAACCAGGCAGTCATGAATGGGGATTCTGGGACAAAAATATACAGAATGTGCTGAAATGGTTGCCGGTTGTAAAAAAATAAATAAGTAGGGGGATTAAAGGTATGGAAAAACATATGTTGCACGGGAAAATTATTACCGACATAAAAAGACCGCCTCAGGAGATCATTGATGGCTTTAAGAAACATGATGTCTGCAAAATCGGTGATGCTATGGCCGGACATGGGCTAATGAACTATCAGATTAAACCTATAACACCGAAAATGAGGGTTGTAGGTCCGGCTTGCACGGTACTCACACGTCCCGGTGACGCATTGTATGTGCAGAAGGTAATAGAAGTAGCAAAACCCGGTGATGTAGTTGTAATTGATGCAGGTGATATAAGAGATGTAGCATGTATAGGTGAAAGACTTGGGTACTATATGAAACTTAGAGGTGTAGCGGGTATTGTTGTAGATGGAGCCATCAGGGATTCGAGGGGCCTGATCGATATGGGAATGCCTGTATTTGCCAAGTCAATATGCACTAAAATATTTGGTTCCGTGGGACCCGGCGCAATAAATGTTCCGATTCAGTGCGGAGGTGTAACTGTAAACCCTGGTGATATTATTGTAGGCGATGATGATGGTGTTGTATGTATACCGCAGGAAGCGGCAGAAGAAGTTTTAAAGGCAGCAGATTTACACCTTGAGCAGGAACTTCTGAGACTGAGACAAATAGAACAGGAAGGCAAGAGTATTACAGAGGTATTCGGGCTTGCACCCAAATTGGCAAAGTGGTCTTAATTAACAGGTGGAATTATGGATAGTCTGCAAATCAAAAATAAGGTCATAAGCGAAATTGAAAAAATAAGAACTAATCTTATACAGCTTGCTGAAAAAATACATTTTAATCCTGAAGTAAGCGGGCAAGAGATTAATGCTTCCAGGTGGATCTCAGAATATCTTGAGAGAAACGGATTTGATGTACAGCTTAGAATAGGCGGGCTGAATACAGCATTTATAGCCTGTTCCGGCGAAAATCCCGGCAAGCCCTTTATTGCATTTATGGCTGAGTATGATGCTTTGCCCGAAATAGGTCATGGCTGTGGGCATAGCCTGATAGCTCCTGCTGCAGCAGGAGCAGCTATTGCACTCAGGAACACTCTGCCGGCCGATTTTGTCAATATATGCGTTATAGGTACACCTGAAGAGGAAACTACAGGCGGCAAGCTTAAGCTACTTGAAAAAGGCGTTTTTGATAATATAGATGTAGCAATAATGTTTCATCCTCATACTATAACGACAGGTCTACGTCCTTGTATAGGCAGAACCTCGATTGTTTTTGAATTTTACGGTAAGCCGGCCCATGCATCGACTTACCCTGATAAAGGGATTAACGCTCTTGATGCCGTTATACTGACTTTTAACAATATAAATGCTTTAAGGCAGCAGCTAAGAGAGGATGTAAGAGTGCATGGAATAATAACAGACGGCGGGAAAGCTGCCAACATAATACCGGATTATGCAAGAGCTGAGTTTTTTGTAAGGGCACGTGAAAAGTCCTACATGGAAGAAGTTGTACAGAAGGTAATAAATTGTGCAAAAAGTGCTTCTCTTGCTACGGCTGCCCAACTCAAAATAAGCTCTTTAATGCCAACATATTTACCTGATATTCCTATTGATTCTTTGATTGATTGCTTTGAATCCAATTTAAGAGTATTGGGATATAGCACACAAAAAGTATCTGCTCCCTATAGATTGGGCTCTTCGGATTACGGAAATGTAAGTCAGAAAGTTCCGTCTTTAATGGGTTTTATTTCAATAGCACCTGAAGGAACGCCAACACACTCAATACAGTTCAGAGATGCGGCAATTTCGGAAAAAGGCCTGAAGGTGATGATAGATGCTGCAAAAGCCATGGCAATGACTGCAATGGATGTAGTATTGGTTCCTGGTATGCTGGAGCAGATTAAAAATGAATTTGTAAGAAAGGTTTCTGGTTCTGTCTAAGCTTCAACTATACAACACAGTTATTTGTCCTGTATCTGGAGGGAATCATATGAATTCTATAAAAAATGAACGCAAAGGGAGCCAAAAATATGAACTTTGCAGGATGACATGGAAAGAAGCTGAGGAAGCTTTTGCAAAGAATCCGACAATACTAATACCTATGGGCTCCATAGAACAACATGGTCCACAAGCCCCTACAGGCGATTACAGGTATACTGCAGAAATATCTCGTAGAATAGCTGAGTCCACGGGTGCGATAAGCGCACCTACAATACCATGGGGGTATTCAGAATATTTTAAGAATTTTCCGGGATGCCTGACATTGAAGCCTGAGACGTTAAAAGCACTGCTTTTTGATATATTGGATGGGTTCATTAGATATAAACTTGATCATTTTGTGTTTGTCTGCGGCCATAAGGGAAACATGCCTATTATCGAACAAGTCGCCCGAAGCATAAAGGAGAGATTTGGAATTCGTTTGGCTACAATTGAACCCTTTAGCTGGCTTACACAGGATTACCTGAGAAATCTGTACGGAAACGACAATATTCAGACCGGCCATGGCAGCGACCCTATGACGTCAATAGCCATGTATCTTTTTCCGGAGGATGTACGCATGGATCTTGTTGAAAAAGGTAACTCGGGTATTTTTGCAGGCTACGCAATAAAAGGTATGAGTATGATTAACTTTGAAGGTTTTCATGCATATATATACTGTGATACGGAGGAGATTGCAGAAAACGGAATTTTGGGTGATCCAAGCCTTGCAAGCCCGGAAGTTGGGCGTCAGTGTATAGAGTACATAGTCAATTTAGGGAGCAGGTTTGTTAACTGGTTTAAACAGCAGGACACCAGATGTTGAAAATTTCATTACCATCACTGTTTTTTCCTGTGATTCTTGTTCATATAAAATCCTTTTTGGTAAAGGCAGATAATGCCTTTTTTTTATTTAGTGCGTCCAGCGAAGCTGGACCACACTTGCCGGTGAAAGTCCGGCACGGGTAATTGCCAGGAAGCCCGTTAGCTAATCCCGGTGCGTCACAGTAATGTGAGG